>JACNJN010000114.1 GCA_014382535.1 Candidatus Desulfolinea nitratireducens
AGTTCAAGGTCATCTAACATCATCATGTTCTTAGTTTACTTGCTTATTACAAAAATTAAAAGGTCTCCCTCCTTTTTGCTTACCCCTATTTATTGAGAAGATACCTTTTCCGCTTAGAGAGACACAAAAAATTATAATTGTGGGGGCTAATGAGCAATTAAAAAAGGACCAGCGAGTCTGGCGCTTGCTTACCAACTCCGGGAACTTCTATTCTGATAATTTGGATTTGCAGCTTGAAGACGCATTTATCTTTGGCGGGCAAGCGGCCATTCCCTACGATCTGCCTCGGTCATTGACACGGGTACTGGCGCAAATCGTTCACTACATCCCCTGTGATGGAGGCTGGCTGGCTATCTATGGGGATGGATTCCTGAAAATAGAAGCGCATTGGCAGTTACCCGAAATTTTAGGGAAAAAACTTTCAATGGGGGGAGACACTCTTCTTGCCCAAATCAAAACGAAACCAGATTCTCTTCGATTGGAGAAAGGGCATCCTGACTGGAAAATAATCGCAAAAGAGATATTGCTCCCCGCTAGCGCAGAGGTTTGGGCAATTCTGCCCCTGATGATTGGAAACCGCATCACAGGAATTGTTGCATTATCGCGTAATGCATTATTCAGCGAGACAGAGTGGCAAAAACTGCAACGATTTAGCGTCCATGCTGCAACATCAGTCGAGATGTTTGTCACTTTTGCTGAGATGGCAAATCATTTAAGGCGTCAGGCGATGCTCAATGATTTTGCGATGATCGTTTCCTCGGCACAGAATCTTGATCAAATTGTACGGCGCGTTTTTGCACTGCTCACACGTACCTTTGCGACGGAATCACTGTCTCTCTTTTTGCTCTCCTCCGATGGTAGAACATTGCGAAAATATCGTAACCAGGAACGTCGCTTATCCCCACGCACCGAATTCGTCGAAGGCCATCCGATTGCAAATTTTATTCGCGAAGGAAAGAATATCCGTGTTGAAAGTGCGGAGGCACTAGACTATGCTTTAGTCGACAAGGATATGCAGGCAGCCTTGATTGTTCCATTAAAGTATCGTGGTAATGTAATCGGTGTGTTGGCTTTGCAGAGTGAGGAAGTAGCTGCTTTCAGCGGCTATGATGAGAATCTTCTGGTCGTTATCGCCAGCCATTTAGCTGGCTTGGTGGAATACGGCCGGTTGCGGGAAGAAGCTGAGGCTCGCGCGGGGAACCTTGGGCTTATCCATGAGGTGGTCCAGCAGGTGATTGGGTTGACCAATGTCGAGGAGGTTGCCCAGATTACAGCTGACTTGCTTGTACAGCATTTTTCGTATGAATTAGCGGTTGTGATGTTTGTGGATAATCTTCAAAACCTGCAAGTAAAGGGAATTAGTGGCGCAGCAGCACCCTTGGTCAGATCTGCTCTGGATAAATTTGACTCCCCCACACAGCAAGGAATCACAGGACACGTTTTTACCACTGGCGAGAGCATCATGTCTGATGATGTAAGCCAAAATCAAGCTTATGAACATGTCCCTGGCTGGGAGATCGGTTCAGAAATTTGCGTTGCTCTACGGGAGGGTGATCGCATTTTGGGAATCATTGATGTGGAGGCCAGTGTAAAAAATGCCTTTACACATACTGATCTTATGGCGCTGGAATCATTAGCTGGGTTTTTAACCAGTGTAGTATCCAGCGTGGATCGTTATCAAATGCTCCAGGACACAAATCAAATCTTGCAAAAAACTCAAAAAGAGCTGCAAAAACGAATGGAAGCTCAGCATGCTGCGGAAAATAAACTAATTCAGGCAGCGAAACTTGCTGCTGTTGGAGAGATGGCAGCGGGGATTGCCCATGAGCTAAATAATCCTCTTACCACAGTTGCAGGTTTCTCTGAACTCGTCCTTGAAGACCTGCCAGCTGAATCTTCACAGCGTGCTGATCTTGAGATGGTTTTACGAGAAGCTAAACGTGCTCGGAGTGTTGTCCGTCGACTGCTCGATTTTTCCCGTCAAAGCGAAAGCGTTCGGGTACGCGCTGACTTGAATGAAGTCATTGAAGATGTTGCTGCCCTGACGGGGCACCTTCTTGAAACAAGCAATGTGGATTTTGAAATGAAGCTTGGCAAAGATCTTCCCTGGGTATTAATGGATCGGGATCAGATGAAACAAGTCGTCTTGAATCTCCTGCATAATGCCCTCCATGCCATGCCAAATGGCGGCAAATTGTCTGTTCAAACTGAAGCCCGCCAAAAAGACAAAAAGGAATGGCTATTAATGGCTGTGCAAGATACAGGTGATGGTATTGCGGTTGAAGATCTTGATCGAATTTTCGAGCCTTTCTTTACGACCAAGGCAAAGGATGGTGGAACCGGTCTTGGTCTCGCTGTAAGTTATGGCATTGTGACAGATCATAACGGTAGTATTGATTTGCAAAGCACAAGCGATGAGGGTACTTGCTTTAATGTTTGGTTGCCCATTGAGGAAAATCACCAATGAGCGGACCCTTTGTCTTGATCGTTGACGATGAACCGGGCATTGCAAAACTGTGTGAACGACTGTTGACGCGAGCAGGCTTCCGCACTTTGGCATTTACCGATCCCCAAAAGGCAATGGCACAGTTGCGTGGAGAACGGGTTGATTTACTCCTTGTTGACATTCGTATGCCGGAGATAGATGGCTTTGGTGTGGTCGCCTACGCAAAGGAACAGCAGCCTGATATCGCCACTCTGATCATGACGGGATTCGGAACTGTAGAAACAGCCATCAAAGCCCTGCGCCAGGGAGTAGACGGGTTGATTCTGAAACCCTTTGAGGAAAGCAAGGAACTTGTTGATGCAGTCAAGCAAGCGCTTTCTGATAATCAGCGGAAGCGAGATGCGGCGCATACTGAAGCCCTGCGGCCACTCTTTGATGTGACCAAAGCATTTCTAGCAGAAACCCGTCCAGATCGGTTGCCAGAATTAATCGTTGAGGCTATTTGTAATCAGATGCGTTGTGAACAAGCTGCATATTACCAGTATGCACCAGAAAGTGGGGTGTTGACTCTGCTCTCGAAACGAGGCCAAGCCTTCCCGGAAAACGATGGCGAAACTGCCTGGGAGGCGGTAACAAAAATCAGTGAGACGGGACTTCCTGTAACAGTCACAGAAACCGAAACCGAACATCCTTCTTTACAAAAAAAGTTAGTTAATTTGGGAGTGGGTTCTGCACTTTTTGTGCCAATTTCCCACTCAGGTGTCCATGCTCTGTTATATGCAGGCAGGGAAATAGCTCAGGCAGCTTTTCGTGAAATTGACCTTGATACTTTTCTGATTCTGGCGCAGCAAGCATCGGTTGCGGTTGAGAATGCGACCTTGTATGCTGAACTAAGAGAGTATGTACAGCAAGTGGAGGATTCGCAAAAGGCTCTTTTACAGGCCGAAAAAATGGCTACGGCAGGACGCCTGACTGCATCGATTGCCCATGAGATAAATAATCCTTTGCAGGCGGTGCGAAATTGCCTGCATTTGGCTGGGCGCGAGGATCTTCCGGATGAAAAACGGAAAGAATATTTAACATTGGCACAGAATGAATTAGATCGACTCAGCATGACTGTTCAGCGTATGTTGGATTTTTATCGTCCAGGTATTGTTTCTCCAAAAAAGGTTGATTTGCCAGATATTTTGAACCATGTTTTAGGATTGATGGATACCCAGCTTCAGAAGAAAAATATTATAGTCAGTCAGGCCTTCCCAAAACACCTTCCGCTAGTGATGGCTGTGGGGGCGCAATTGCAGCAGGTATTCCTCAATCTCATCCTGAATGCTTACGATGCCATGGACTCAGGCGGAAGGATTGAGATAAGCGCCCGCAGGAGAAAAGATACAGTTGATATAATTTTTCAGGATAGCGGCTCAGGGATCGCACCCAGGGATCAGGCGAGTATATTTGAGCCTTTTATCAGCAACAAAGAGGGTGGAACGGGGCTTGGTCTAACCGTGAGTTACAACATTATTACTGCCCTCGGTGGCGAATTAGAATTTATTCCAAACGATCAGAGTGGAGCATGCTTTCAGGTAACTTTACCAATTGGAGATAAATAATGCCCCAAACTATTTTAATTGTCGATGACGAACCAATTGCATTGAAAACTCTTGGCGATATTTTGCGTCTGGAAGGATACACTATTGCGACTGCATCAAATGGGCAATTAGCCGTCGGTTACGTAAGGAACCACTATGTCGATATGATGATCGTCGACTTGCGGATGCCTGGAATTGGTGGTCTTGAGGTTGTACATATTGTTAATGAAATATCCCCTGAAACCGAAATAATTCTTCTGACAGCTTTTGGCACAACAGAAAGCGCGGTTGAAGCCCTGCGGCTTCGCATTCACGATTATCTTCTCAAACCAGCCTCGCCAGCCCAGATTTTGGCAAGTGTGCGAATGGGGTTATCCCGTCGGGAGGCCAAACTCCGTTCGCTGGAAGGCTACGCCACCGACGTACCTCCAGATGAGCGGGTTGCTACCATTAAATTAAAAGATGGCACAGTAATTGACCTTTCGCGTCGATTAATTAAATATGAGGAAGAGGAAACTCCCCTGACCCCAGCGGAAGGACGCCTATTGAGAATCTTCATCGAAAATGTTGGACGCGTATTTTCTCACCGTGAATTAGTGCTGCTTGTCCAGGGCTATGAAACTGCCCAACACGAAGCGCCAGAAATTCTCCGTCCACTGGTAAGTCGACTCCGTCAAAAGATTCAAAATGTCCCCTCTTTAGAGGGGGCAATTGTCAGTGTTCGTGGAACGGGTTATCTTTTTGTATATAAAACTGAAGGGATATAGTGATTATGTATGAGGTCCCCAGGGAATATCCGGAGGAAGTTGTTGTGAGGGGCGAATCCAACTGAGCCAACCTCCTGGCCTATTGATTACCTTTTTCTTTTCAAACCGAACAAGCAAAAGACTGACGATTAACCCAGCTACGCCAATCCACTGAAGCAGGCTTAGTTCCTCATTTAACCAAATTAGGCCCAACCCAACTGTGATAACAAGTTCTCCAAGCCCCAGTAAGGCTGTTTGTAAACCGCCGATATGTTTTACTCCAAAAAAGAGCGTCAACCGTGATAAAAAAGTGACCAGGGTAAGACCGATGACTGGCCACCAAACCACATCGCCAATTGGCCACTGGTGGTCAAATAAAAAATAGGCGGGGACAACAATCGCGCTCATAAAAAGCAGTGTATAGAGCGTAACTGTTGGAGCAGGTACTTCATAGAGGACACGTTGATTTACGGGGAGGTGGAGTGCATATAAAGCGGATGCGATAAGCATCATCGTTACGCCAGTCATATCAATCCCCCCGTTATTAACATTGGCGATTAAAATGATTGCCATAGTTGCCAATACTATTCTGATGAGGGTAAGTCGAGTTGGAGCCTGACGATCTAACAATAACCAAATGACTACAAAAACCGGATATAAGGAATAAAGTAGATGACCGACGCTTGCACTTAACCTCCCTAAGGCCATATAGTAAAACAAAGAGCCAATGCCGTTAATTGCACCTGCCAGGGCACATCCAGCAAGCCCAAGGGGAAAAATATAAAAATACTCACGCTTGAAGATCAAAATCAGAGTTAGTAATAGTAACGTAGCAAAACTTGTTCTCAATGCGACGACAGCTATGGGGGAAAAACCCCATATAATGGCTTGTTTGCCAAAAATCGGGGTCAATCCCAAAAAAACGGCCGAAATAACAGCCGCACTGATGCCTCTTCTTTGCTCTGATCTCATTTTTTATTAATTAATAATAGCGTGAACTTCATCAAGGAATTCATCACTCATGAAATCTCCTTTTTGCAGGAGGGATTGAATTTGCCCTTTCAATCTTTCTCTTTCTTTAGCGGTTAATTCCTTGGCTGTTGATACTATGACTGGAATATTCTCTGTTTCTGAACTTGCCTTTAACTCGTCCAAAACACCAAAGCCATCTAATTCAGGCATCATGAGGTCAAGGATAATTAGATCTGGTTTTTCGCGTCGGATAATTTTTAAGGCTTCTTTCCCGTTACTGGCCTCAAAGATATTAAAGTCTCCTTGTGACTGGAGAATGCGGCGGATGAGGAGCCTGGCTTCGGTAGTATCATCAACAATGATGATCCTTGGGAAACGCTCGGGGACAACGTGACTAAGTGCGGCCAGCACACCTTCCTGAGGAGTTTTCTCATCAGGATTCGTATCAGGAAGAACCACATTTCGTGCCCAATTATCTCCCAGGACAAATTTTTCAGGAGGCATGGTATGACCTGTGCAATTGATCACCACAGTCTCTTCAGGCTTAATTACACCAGAGCGCACCAGTTTAAAAAGACCTGCAAAGGCAACAGCGGATGCAGGCTCGGCTGAAATCCCCTCCATTTTTGCGAGAACGTGCATGGCACGAAACGCTTCCTCATCGGTGACGCTTTCGAAAACACCTCTTGTTGCATCAACTTCCTTGCGCAAGAGTTGGTAGGTACGGCCAGGATCACCAGTGGCAAGGGTTTCAATATGGGTTCTGGGAACTTCAACAGGCTCTGCTATTTCCAATCCTTTTTTCCAGCTGTTAACGATTGGTGCGCAACCAGCAGACTGAATCCCTGCAAGGGCAGGTTTTTTATTAATAAATCCCATTTTCTCCAATTCAGAAAAACCTTTTGCAACACCCAGTGGTCCCATTCCGCCGCTAATAGCCTGTATGTACCAGTCGGGTGTTTGCCAAAGCGGCGTTTCGGAGTCGGTGGTGCTATCAGACGTACCATGAAGGGCTGTGAGTTGCTCAGCGATTTCAAATGCAATTGTTTTCATTGATTCAACGGCTGAGTTTGATCGCGCCCCCATACTTTGATATAGATTTCTTTGTTTGGCGAATTCTGATGCTGCCCGCTTAACGGCATCATAAGAACCCGTTACTTTGACTACCTGACTACCGTAGAGAGCAATTTCCCGCATTTTTACTGCAGGGACAAGACTTGTTACAAAAGCCCAAAGCTTGATGCCTGCACGTGCGGCGTATGCAGAGTAAGCGATTGCAACATTCCCGGTTGAGGCAACCACCATTTCTGTGATACCTGCTTCCTTAAGGGCAGCAATGGATACAGCTGCCTGACGATCTTTAAAGGAGGCCGTTGGTCCTTGGCGCTCATCTTTAATAAAGATATTGGGACAGCCAAGCATCAGGCCAAGATTTGTGGCCCTAATTAATGGCGTCCCGCCTTCACCGAGGGAAATTGATGGGTTGGGGTTTTGAACAGGTAACAACTCACGATAACGCCAAAGATCGAAAGGGCGATTTGCAAGCAGTTTAGGGAGTGTTTTTGAAAGTGTCTCTAGGTCATATTCTGCTTCACGCCATTGACTATTGCACTGAGGGCAATTTGTAGCTGTAGGAAAATAGGGAGCTTTTTGGCCGCAATCAATACAACGAAGAATGAAAGACATATTTATTAATTTATTCCTTATTTCTTGAAAAGGTTAAGGCTGCGCCCAAGTACAGATAATAATTCTTTGGGATCCAGCGTGCCTTTTTGGATCAGGTGGTGATTGAGAGAATCAAGTTTTTCTTGTTGGGTGGAACTGATATCACCTCCGCTGATGAGGATTACAGGAATATCCCTAAGTTCAGCTTTTGCTTGCATGGCGTCAATTATCTCAAAACCATCCATTTTGGGCATAAAGAGATCAAGGATAACCGCGTCAGGGGGATGGCTAACGATCATATCCCAACCAGCAGGCCCATCTTCCGCAAGAATCGGCGTAAAGCCTTTAGCGCTGCTGAGGAGTTTTTCAAGGAGGCGCCGATCATCAGGATCATCGTCAATAATGAGGATGTCATGTAGGGTCCCATCGTTGTTTAGCCGATCCAATGCGCCGAGCAGATCATCCTCGATAATTGGTTTGAGAAGATAATCTGTTGCGCCAAGCGCGTAGCCTTTATCTGTGTCCTCAACGATGCTGCATACCAATATGGGAATGTGTTGCGTCTCAGGATCAGATTTAAGATCTTGCAAAACCTGCCAACCATCATAATTTGGCATCATGATATCTAGCGTGATGGCATAGGGATTAATTTCTTTAGCACTCTCAACCGCTTTCTTGGGATCTGTGAGCGCAATTACCTGATATCCTTGCGTATGTAGATAACGCTGGTAGAGTTTGACGACTTTTTCATCATCATCAATTGCAAGGACAACCCGAGATTGAGCGTCATCCTGAGATTCTGCAATTTCGATTTCAGGGGTGATCTCTTGATCTTCATGGAGAGGAAGCGTAAAGAAGAAGGTGCTGCCTTTACCAACTTCACTATCAAGACCAATTTCTCCGCCGTGCATGTGTACAAGTTCCTGACTGATGGAGAGGCCCAAACCTGAACCACCGGTTGCGCGGGTTGCAGACGCGTCCACTTGTGAAAATGCCTGGAAAAGTTTCTTTTGATCCTCTTTTGAAATACCAGGTCCGCTGTCAATAACGCTAATGCGAACAAAATCGCCTTCGCTTTCCGCAGTAACCTTGATCACACCTTCATCTGTAAATTTGGCGGCATTGGAGAATAGATTAATTAATATCTGCCGAACCCGCATTGAATCGGCTTTGACAGCAGGTAAATCATTCTGGATCTCTTCCTCCAGGCGAACAGATTTATCTTTAATTAAGCCAACTACGGTAGACATAACGCTCTTGATGAGTTTTTCAACATCAGTTTCGTCAAAAGTTAATTCCATTTTACCTGCTTCAATCTTGGAAAGATCGAGAATATCGTTAATCAGACCCAGTAAATGTTGGCCCGAATTATAGATAGCAGTCAGGTCCTGCTGTTGTAAATCTGTTACTGGTCCATCAATACCCTTGATGATGATGCGTGAAAAGCCAATAATGGAATTCAGTGGTGTTCTTAGTTCATGACTCATATTTGCCAGAAATTGACTTTTAAGTCTTTCGAGCTCCCGCATTTCAGTAAAGGAATCTTGGGCCAGTTTATAGGAGCGGGCATTGTCAATGGCTGTGGCAAATTGATCAGCCAGTAGTTGTAAAACAATTACATCATCTGGTGTAAAGGCGTCGACATCGGTAGATTGCAAATCCAGCGCTCCGATAATTCTTCGTCCAATGATCAGTGGGATGGCTGCCTCCGCCTTTGTTTCAGGAAGCAATGGGTTTGGTTGGTGGTTGGGGTTATCTGTGACATCATTGACAATAAAAGGCTTACCGGTATCTGTGGCTGTACCCACAACAGATTTTGAACCAACCTGGAGGGAGTGTTCCCGCTCCTTCATTTCTTTTCCAGCGTCACCTGTTGCTTCACGAACAACAACCTCAAACCCAGCCTCTTCAATGGTGAAAATTGCAGCATGGTAATAACCAAAATGCTCCCGAAGCAAATAAACGGCGCGCCTGAACAGGATATCCATATCCAGTGTCGATGTAACCAGGCGCCCAACCTCCGCCGCTGCGGCCATATAGTCATTTTGTCTCTGCAAAGATTTTTCTGATTCTTGCGCTTCCTGAAATAAGCGCGCATTTTCAATGGCCACCGCAGCCTGGTTGGCCAGGGTCATTGCTAAATTGAGCTCTTCTTGAGAAAAATGGCGCTCTTCACCAGTACTTTCCAATTCTATATATCCAATCGCCTGTCTTTTCACGACCAGGGGCAGCACTACAGTGGTTGTGACATCATACTCTTTCATCAATGCCAATTCATTGGGGTCAGCATCAGGATCGCTGGCATGAATCACCAAAGGTTGAAAATCCGCTAGCGCCTTGGATGTATCGGGATAATCCTTCAAATAGTATATATTCCCAATTTCATCCTCTCTGATTTTCTGGCGCCCATTTTTGTCAACCATCAGATCCATTACTACTCGCGCGCTGTGATTTGCAGAATCATATAAGCAGATTGAACATTCTGGAATTCCTATCACGTTCGTGAAGTTTCGGGCAACAACCCTGGAAATCCCTTCGATTTCAACAGGCGCACTGGAGATGGCCTGGCTGACGTCGAAAATCGTGGCCATCTCGTTTGCAGCCTTCTGAACGCGTTGATAGGAGAGGGCATTGTCGAGCGCAAGGGCCGCCTGGTTGGCCAGGGTCATCGCCAGGTTTAACTCTCCATCTGACAAATGTAATTCCTGGTCCCAGTTTTCCAGTTCTACAATACCAATCGCCTGCCCCTTAACAGCTAAGGGTAAGATAATAAGTGATTGAATATTGACCTCTTGTGCTTGCATGTAAGCCAGTTCGGCCGGGTCAGCGTCCGAGTCGCTGGCATGAATCTCAAGAGGTTGTTTATTCTCCAACACACGTGCGATGACAGGGTAATCTGCTAAAGATTCTGTTCTCCCGACCTCATCATCCACGATCACTTTCCCTGTTTCATCATCAATAAAAATATTGGTACTAATCCTTAGGGTTTTTCCATCCGGGTCGAGTAATGAAATGGTACATTCAGAATAAGTCAATACTTTCAAAAAATTATCAGCGATAACTGAGCCAATTTCCTTGATATCGACAGATGCGCTCGAGAAATTCTGGCTGACCTCGAAGAGCATGGCCATTTCATCAGCAGCTTGTTGAATGCGCTCGTAAGCCTGGGCGTTGTCAACTGCGATGGCAGCCTGTTGTGCCAGACTTTCCAGAAACTTTAATTCTGATGGCAAAAATTCCTGCTCGATCCCTATTCTCCAAATGACCAGCAAACCCCTTAGTTCATTTTGGGAAAGAATTGGTGCAACCATGATATGTTCGTTTTCAACTTGCTTGGTCCCCGGGACAGTTCTGGATTCTGGATCTGAACTGGTGTCATTAACAAATTTCCCAATTTTGGTAAGGGCAATATTTCCAATTATCCCCTCACCAAGAATTAATGTGTCGCCTTTAATTTTATCAGATCCGGCCCCCAAGGCTGCGATAGCGGAAAATGTTTGGGCACTTTCGTCTGGAACAAAGACCGCGCTGGTTTTCGCATTCAATGTTATTTTGGCCTGAGATGCAATACTTTCCAGGACCTTTTTAAGATCCAAAGTAGAAGATATTTCCCTGGCGACATCCGCAAGTGCTGTCATTTCCTGAGCACGGGTTTGCGTTTCCTGGAAAAGGAGCGCGTTTTCCAACGCCTGTGAGAGCTGATCGGTGACTTGTTGAACAAGCTGTTGATCTTCCCCCCCCCATTGACGGTTAGTTTTGCTATCAACAATTTGAAGGGTCGCCCAGGATTCTGCTCCCAAGCGGACAGGCAGGCTCATAGTTGCATGTGCATCAATGGTGTCTATTTGTACGCGAGGTGTCTCGGTCCTTTTGCCCTTACTTTTGGCGGCCAGTACAACGTCCAACGGGGGTAGCACGCGTGTGCCAATGAGAGTTGGATCGGGTGACAGTGTTTCGAGCGCCTTTACATCATCTTTGATTTTATTGTTTTCAGGAGGAACAGGATCTGGGGCTGGTGTCTCAGGCGCCGTTATTTCCTCCTTGATTTTATCGGTATCAAGAGGAATAGCCTCAGAGGCTGGGGTTTCAAGAGGCACTTCTGCCTCTTTGACGACATCTTTACCAATAGGAATAGGAGCAGGGGCTGGTGGATCAAGCGCCCTTTCTTCCTCTTTGATATCGTCAAAGAGTTTGTCAAGTCGGTTGTTGATTTGTTTCTTTGACATATTCAACTAACTCCTGTGCCAGAAGACGATATTGTTCAGAACCACGGGTATTTGATTTATATTTTGTAATTGGTAAACCAAGAATAGGACTCTCACGCAGTTTTGTGTCAATCTCAATAATGCTTTTGAATAACCCATCTCCAAATGTGTTTTCCAGTTGTGCCTGAATTGTGCGGTGAGAACGATTGCGACGGTCGAGCATTGTAATTAATATACGGTATGCCAAAGGAGGGTTATTTTCACTACGTACTTTTCGAACAAGGGTCATCATATTTCTCAGAGCGTAAGCCGAAAAATATTCTGCCTGCGTGGGGACAATCAGAAGGTCAGATGCATTCAGTGCATTCAATGTTACTGCGCCAAGAGCTGGAGGGCAATCAATTAACAGAAAATCATATTTTGTTGGGTGCGAAGCTTGAATTGCATCTGCGAGACGGGTGGAATAATTGAGATGTATCGGTAAAAGTTGTTCGGCACGTTCCATTTTCTGACTGGATGGCACTAAATCCAGGCGCTCAACATCACTCTTTTGCCAAACATTTTCCAAAGGAATATTTTCAAGCAAAATATCACTTGAGGTTAATGCAGCGCCACCTGGCTCAAAGCCTAAGGCCAATGTCAGGTTTGCCTGTGCATCCAAATCTATTAATAAAATTTGATATCCTTTTTCGGCTAAAGCGGCGCCAAGGGATAATGTAGTGGTTGTTTTTGCGACACCACCTTTTTCATTTGAAACAGTAATTACGTACGTCATAAGTTGCCTCGCTTTGTCTTTGAGACTGCTCTATAATAAAAACCGTTAACTCTCTTCAATATCTTCAATTTTGCCAGGGTTGGGAATTTCTGTCGTCAATTCAATTTTGCTGGCTCCCAAGGCCTCTTTGAGTTCATCTAATGCAGTTTGGATCATTACCTGTGGATCGTTTGTACTGCGAATTTTGGTTGTGATCTCAGAAACCAAACGCTCACGGCCTGCACGGCGGGTTGTATCCTCAAGGAGGCGGGCGTTATCCAAGGCTAAAGCAAAACGGTCAACTGTTGCCTGGATGATCTCTAATTCATCTTCTGTATATTGTGCTACAGGTTTATCGAGATCAACATTGAGATAACCAATCACAATATTCCTAAGTTTAACAGGAAGTTTGTATACAGAGTCGTTATTTATCGTTTTGCCATCCATTTGTAAGGGTTCGTTGATTGCTTCCAAGCCGGTTGTCCGGGCTCGATACCCTATGATATCGCTTAAATTACCAAAGCGGCTCCACTCATTTTTCAGATAGCGCTGGAAGGTGGTATCAAGTTCCTGAAGGGTATCCTGCGATTGCTGGAAAAGCCGTGCATTTTCGATTGCGACTGCGACTTGATTTGCAAGCGTCGATAGACCCTCAATATCCTCCCCTGAAAATGCGTTTGTCTCCTCGCTCTGCACATCCAACACGCCAATGACCTCATTACCAATCATCAATGGCAGGGCCATTTCAGAATGAGTGTTCGGTAAATCGGGGTTGTCAAAATAGGTTGCGTCATTGCCAACATCCAGCGCTATGCGCGCTGTTTTTAGATCGACTGCAGAGCCTACAATACCCTCCTGTCCCACCCGGAGTTGGTGATCACGAGCCAGCATGGCTTGCCCACCACCGCTATTTGATGCGCGCAACACCGCATATTGTTTATTTTCAGATAGGAGGAAAATACCAATGTGATAGTAACCAAAACGCTCACTAACTGTCCTGGTAATATGAGGTAATAGTTTATCCATTTCTTGTAATGAGGCAACCGAGCTTGCTACATCAGCGATGGCCTCAAGTTGTGATGCTCGTTTCTGAATTTGAGTAGAACTGCTTTCCAGATCGAGAGTGCGCTCATGAACGCGTTGCTCGAGATTTACCTGTAGAATTTGCAGCTCTTTATTGCTTATTTCCATGCGGCGCTCGTTTGCCTGCGCCCGTTTAGCAGCATTTCGGAGTCCATTGTCAAGGATGAATAACAATGCCGCACTGATTATCAGGATGAAGGTGATATCAATTGCATTTTCACTCGCTGATGAATAAACAGGAATAAAGAGACCGCTGCCTTCCAGGTATGCAAAATACCACACCGAAGCGACACTGGCTATTGTCACCAGGATACTTGCTTTCCAGCCAAGCAAAACACTGGCAATCAAAATTACTATGAAATATGCAATTATCCCTGTATCGCGAATACCTTCGCCTCTTGCCAAATTAAAAACTGCGAACCATCCAAAAAGTATTACTGCGACGCTTATAGAATTAACATTTCCTCGTTTTAACATTAACCAGCTGCTTATGAGAATAATGATGAGAGTTCCCAAAGTCACGAGTGTATTTAAGTTTACTGTGGAAGCAATTGTGCGAGATAACAATAATAATGCCAGGAGGAAAATCACGATCAGGAGAAGGTAATTTAATATTCCTGCCAGTCGCGTCTTTTCCTCGTCTTCAAAAATGGGAGGGCTGAACCAGCGAACAAGACCTTTTAACATAATATAATTACCTTCTTTTTTGGAAAGTCACTTTGTGAAAGTCAAAAAAACTCATTGCTCATTATCTCCAATTTCAAGAGTTACCTCTGACGCACCCAAAACATCACGTAACTCACCAACAGCGACCTGCATCAGGCGTTCGATCTCTGTAGTTGCGCTGAGCTTTGCGGAAATATCACCGATAACGCTTTCTTTTACCGCTTGGCTTTGGGATGCCTCCAAGAGGGTTGCATTTTCTAAGGCCACACCCAAGCGCTCAGCCAATGAATTTGTTATATCTATCTCATCCGAATTCAATATTTTGTTATCCGGCAAATTGATATAAATTGTGCCAATTTCATCGCCGCGCAACCTAATCGGAATACCAATCGATTTCAGTTTTCGTTTTACTGGTTCATTAAGAGGCCGTACAGTTCTACCTGAAAGTTCGTAACCAATTATTTTTTGTTTTTTTGAAATTTTCTGCCAGGCATCCCGGGAAAATTCTCCCAAGGAGCTTTGTGCCTCTGCTAGTAGACGTTGAGTTTCCTCGTGCAAGCGTGCGTTCTCAATGGCGATGCTAACTTCGTCCGCCAGAATTGAAAGAACTTCAATATCATCCTCGGAAAAGGCATTTGCTTCCGTGCTTTGAACATCCAAGGCCCCAATTATCCTGCCCCCAACAAGGAGGGGTAGAGCCATTTCGGACCGTGTTTCTGGCAAATCTGGGTTATCAAAATAAACCGCATCCTCACCCACGTCCAAAGCGATCCGGGGCTGGCCTGTGCTGGTTGTAAAACCGACGATACCTTGTTCCCCGATTTTGAGCTTATGCTCACGCTCGAGCATGCGTTTTCCGCCTTCACTATTAGCAGCCCTCAAAATGGCATTTTCATTTGTGTAGTCATTGAGAAAAATACCGGTGTGGTAATAATTAAATTGCTGGCTGATAAGTTCTGTGATCTTGGGCAATACTTCATCTAATGAACGAATTGATGCAAGCGCTGCACCCACAAGAGCGATCGCTTCAAATTGCACGGCACGCCTCTCGCTCATTTGAGTGGTAGTTGATAATTCTGCAGTACGCTCTTCTACACGCGTCTCGAGCTCGATTAAAGAATTCTGCAATTGTTTATACATTCGGTCAAATGTATTGCCAAGCATCGCAATTTCATCGTTTCCCTCGATCTGAAAAGAAAAACGCAAATCATGCTGTTGTTGCTCAATTGAGGCAGCGGACCGTTCAAGGTATTCAAGCCTGTCACTAACTGAGTGTGCAATTCTATTTGCAATTAGCCACCCCAAAAACATAGCGAAAATTAAGACAAGCGCCATAAATCCGACAGTGTCCTGATATGCAGAGAAGGATACCTCGCTAAAGGCTTTTGTATAATTATTATTTGCTTCATTAAGCAATCTCAATTCTTGCTGCACAAGGATCAAACGAGATTTCGTGTTTTCAACGAAGAATTCATCACGCATACCTGTGATGTCAAGCTCTTGAAATTGATTCTCCACAATTAAGTATTGAACAAATGCCTGCCGCAACGATACAAAAGTATCCAATTCCTGGTTTTGTAATTCAATGAGATTATTATCTTGAATCATGGCGGATAGTTCTGCATTATTTGTTGAAAGATGGACCTCTTCATAATTCTCAATAATGCTTTGCACATTGATCTTGGCAATATTCATCGCTTCTCTTTGACGCGCTTGTTCATCAGGCGAAATGTTTGGAGAAAGAAGTGCGTCAAAGATGGATTGCACCTGCAATATAGATTCACTTAATTGCGTGGTCGCAATATTTGAATTAATAATTTGGTTATAACTAATTGCCAATGTAGATTGAATCGTTTGCATGCCAAAAATTCCCGACACAAAAATACTAAGCAACCCAAAAACCATAATGACGGTAATTAGATTTAGTTTCCTGTTTACCGATATTCTTGTCAGAAAGCTTGTTTGCTGGTTCATGCTATTTTGAGCCTCATGCTTGATCCTTATCAGTAAGCTGAATGACGACATCTGCTCCAGGTATGACACGGCCTAATTCCTCAACGGCAGTTTGCAGAACGTTGCGAATATTGATGGATGCAGCACCAATATTGGAGGAAATATCACCAATAACTTGCTCCTTGGATGCCCGCCTCTGGCTTTCCGATAGCAAACGGGCATTTTCCATGGTAATGGCAGCACGCTCAATAATGGCAGTGGCTATATCTAATTCATCCTGAGTCCATGGGCGCTTACCACCGCCCTGTATCTTTATTTCTCCAATTTTCTGCCCGCGTAAAATAATTGGAAGATTTAGCATTTCAACGTCATTCAGGTCATCTTTTGCAATTGGTTCCTTTAGCAAAGTGACCTTTCCTTTTCTGCGACGAAGACCAGCCAGGTTTTCTGAAAGCTTAAATTGATCCCAGCCTAATATTGTCCCCTGCTGTGAGACCAATACTGATTGCGCCAAAGCGTATCGTGCTTCCTCGTAAAGGCGCGCGTTATTGATCGCAATACTTACCTGATCTGCCAGGGTTGAAAGTGTGTCGATATCTTCTTGAGAAAACGCATTGGGCTCAACGCTTTGTACATCAAGAGCACCAATTATTTGGTTGCCGACAAACATTGGTAATGCCATCTCAGAACGGGTGTTGGGCAGATCTGGATTATCAAAATATATATTATCCTGTCCGGTATCCAAGGCGATTCGTGCCTTTCCTCGACTGGTAACAAAGCCGACAATACCAGTTTCCCCAACCTTGAGTTGGTGATTTCGCTCCAACATTTCCTTGCCACCAGGACTGTTTGCAGCACGCAAAACTGCAAATTCCTTCGATTCATCAAGCAAAAAGACTCCAACATGATAAAATCCAAAATTTTGGCTAATTACCTCTGTGATATTTGGTAAAAGAGTTTCGGAATTTTGCGAAGTACTAATGCTGCGTGCAACTTGCGCGATGGCCTCAAACTGTACAGCTCGACGCTGGCTTTGCTCGCTGGCCTCTTCAAGCTCAGTTGTACGTTCTACAACACGTTCCTCCAGGCTCCCCAACATTTCTTTGAGCTGGGCCGTCATTCCTTTGAAGGCTTCAGCCAGAACATGAACCTCTTCAACGGAGATTTTGGGAATATTTACTTCCAAATCTCCTTTGCTAAATTGGATAGCTGCGGTTCTTAGTTGGTTTAGGGGTGTAGTTAACACCCGGCTTACTCCAAAGCTGATTACCATAGCGCCAATTACTATCGCAATCAGCATGAGTAATCCGAAAATCTGTGATTGTTGATTATTCTCGGCCACCATTGCCTGAGCCTCGCGGTAGGCTGTTTCCATTTCAGCTGCTGGCACAATCACGCCAAGGCTATAGCCTGTGGATGAAACAGGTGCATAGGCCATATAATGTTCTACCTCATTGATTTGAGCACGGATTTGTCCGGTGTTGCCCGAGGCCATATCTTGAAACTGTGATTGTAAATCCTGCGGTCCCTGTTTTAGTGATGCAAGTTGTGATTCTTCACCCTCGAGGGTTTCCTCGCGAAGAATTCCAAAGTTTGAGTAGCCAAGATCAGGCATGGCGATAATATTATTTGAGGAATCACTCAAAAAAGCGTAACCAGTTTGGCCAATCTTAATATTCAAAACCTGGGTGGTTATCGTTTCCAATTTAACATCGGCGCCAACCACGCCATGAAACTTCCCACTTTTGTCTATGACTGGAACACTGCTTGTAACCACCATACCATGTTGAGCTGCGTCAACATAAGGTTCAGACCAAATTACCTGGATAAGGTCATTGGAAAGGGAATTCTCTGCTTGCAGGAACCAAGGTCGCTTTGAGGGATCAAATTCTGGCGGTACCAATGTGGCCAGGTCGATATTGGGATAATAAGATGTATATCCATCGTAGTTACCAAAGTAGACAGCCAAAATATTGGCATTATTTTCAACAATATCTGGTACGAAAAAATCAAGGTGACTGACTGCGTTGGCAATTGTGACTGTCTTTGTAGTGAGTTGAAATGTCGAGGGGGCAAAGATTGATGCCGGATCACTATTTGAGTTATCCCAACCGCCACCCTGTATGCGATTCAGCTCTTCACTCGCATCCCAGTAATTAGTTCCGGCGATGGCTGTATCCTGACTGAGCAGGTTGGCCGCATAATTAGCTGTTGCGTTTACTTGTCTGTCAATTTCAGTAAAGAAGTCATTTATGATTTGGGCCTCCCCAGAGGCAAGTGCGGCAATTTGGTTTTCAGTCTTATCTTTCTCTGCATTTTGGATTTGGTCACCCAGGAATTGCTGTGTTTCGTTGTTGCTGGTGATAAGAAAATAGCCTACAGCAATTGCTGCCAGCACGGCAGTTAATGTTGTGGAAAGTGCGATACGCCCTCGCAGAGATGATCTCCGCGGCTGGCGTTGACTGGTTATTTCCTTGATGGGGTTGCCTGATTCGAGGTTCATAACTGCACCTTTATTTATTGCTCTCTAGCTGAATGATGATATCCGAACCGCCTAAGGCCTGTTCCAGTTCTTCCGCTGTTGCCTGCATGATGCTTTCTACATCCAGCGCTGCACTGATGCGCGTAGCTCCTTCTGAAATGACGCGCTCTTTTGTAGCTCGCCGTTGGGCATCTTCCAGCAGCCGGGCGTTTTCCAGCGCAATTGTGGCACGCTCTATTGTAGATTGAATCAAACCAATCTCATCATCCGTCCACTCGCGATTTTTGTCAGCTGATTTAAGTTTAAGGTGACCAATTATTTTTCCGCGGAGGCTCAACGGAAGGATCTTATTTGCTTCAAATTTGACCTTTGTCTTGATATCTGTTGTGATTGGTTTTGACTCTACACCATCATAGTGGTACCCGGTTATGGTCTGTTCTTGTGCGTAACTTTTCCAGGCCACACTTGTTTGCTGCGCATAAGCATCCTCGGTGTCCCTTAGTGCAATCTGGGTTTGTTCGAGAAGTCGGGCATTTTGAATGGCAATAGCTACCTGGTCGGCCAGAGTAGTGAAAACCACCAAATCTTCATCGGAAAAAGCATTCACCTCTGTAGATTGAATATCCAATGCACCTATGTACTCGGAACCAAGGCGGAGGGGGATTGCTATTTCCGAACGGGTTTCAGGGAGATCCGGGTTGTCGAAGTAGACGGAATCAACCCCAACGTCCAGGGCGATACGGGGCTGTCCTGTTTTAACGGCGTAGCCCACAATTCCTTCTTTACCAATTTGAAGTTGATGACCCCGATTCAACATTTTCTGACCGCCAACGCTATTAGCCGCACGCAAAACGGTATTATTATCCTGGGTATCATTTAAGAAAATGCCCACATGGTAATAGCCAAGTTGTTGACTAATGGATTTGGTAGTAGTGGAAAGGAGATCGTTAATATCCTGCATGTTGGTAAGAGAGCGAGCAATATTTGCTATGGCGGTTAACTGCTCCGCTCGACGAGATATTTGCTTGTTTGAAAGTGCAAGATCGTTTGTTCTTTCATTCACGCGTTGTTCAAGATTTCCACTTAAGGATTCTAGTTCCTGATTGATGGTGAGCAACTCTTCTAATCTTATTTTTTCAGTGTTATCACGATAATTGGCTAACAAGATGAGCACGACACCGATCACGCCAATGATCGCGGTTTGGGCTATAAGATTTTCAGGAAGGGTTATTCCAATAAATTGGAGGGACAGGAATAATACAATATTTAGCGCTGTTAGAAGAAGCAGTGCCCAGGAGGAAAGAAATGAGCCGGCAACAATCAGACTAAGAGGTACATAACTTAGGATCAAGGTGGCAATATCCGCCTGGCTTCTCTGGATAAAGATCGTTATATAAGCTGTTGAGCTGAAACTTAGAGAGAAGATGAAAATCGAAACCCGGAACCATTTTGTTCTGGAAAACCCGTAAGCGAGCAGGCTTGTAATCAGGGCAAAGATAATTTCAGGCGCAAATGCTATTTCATACCCATCACGGATTAAGACGACGATACGACCAATTAAGTTTAAAATGAATATTGCAAATAGAAATGTTGCCGCCAGGCGTGCAGAGCGCTGATCGCCAATATCTTTTAGCGCAGAGGAGGGTGATGCAAGAAAATCCCAAAAAGATCTTTTGGATTTAGGTATATTTGGCTCTGGTATTGGTTTGATTTCAGAATTCACATTCGTACTCCTGTTAATCCTGGTCGCTTTCCAGCTCTAAAATAATTTCGGTACCGGTAAGATGTCGTCCCAATTCCTGGACAGTGGAGCGCATGATCGCATCAATATTGGTAGTCGCACCAATCTTTAAAGAAATTTCGCCAATGGTACGTTCTTGCACAGCGCGTTGTTGCGCTTGATCAAATAGACGTGCGCCTTCCAGGGCGATGCCGATCTGTTCTGCTAGGGTTTCAGCTAAGAAAAGCTGTTCCTTGGTCCAGGCACCACTTTCTTTTGGCTTGCGAAGCTTGATTCCGCCAATTACTTTGCCACGATTTTTAACCGGTAAAATAGCTGTGAGCCCGTCGTGCTGGATCATCTGGCCAGTTTTTAGTGCTTGCAAGGTTTCGGGTGACTGTATTTCCTTTATGGAATGGACAATATTTGATTCGTCTGAAAGAAATCGGGGAATTATTTGTCTGCGAGAAAGTTCAATCCATGCTTTCTGACTAAGATCGCCATATGCCTTGCGTTCGGCTTCCAAAGCAATTTCGCTTTTTGCAAACAAATCTGCGTTATTAAGCGCAACCGCAATCTGATCCGCCATCGTTTGCAGCACAGCGATGATATCCCGATTGAAGGCAGCAGGTTGACTGCTTTGTATGGTCAGCGCACCAAGCACACGTCCACGAGAGCGCAGGGGTAAGGCCCCTTCGGAGCGTGTTTCTGGCAGGAGGGGGTTTTCAAATCGGACTGCATCTTCTCCAACATCCAGTGCAAAACGAGGTTGGGCATTAGCAATACTCCAACCAATCATGCCGTCACCGACTTTAAGGCGATGATTGCGATCCAGCATGGTTTGGCCTGCCTGGCCCGTTCCGGCCTGCAGAACTGCCCATTCGTTTGCCGGATCCGTCAGGAAGAGCCCAACATAATAAAAATTGAAACGGATTTGTATAAGCTTAACAACTTCCCTGATCAAGGCATCTGCATCAGTAATGGATGCAACTGCGCGGCTAATTTCAGCCGAAGTTTGAAGATATTTGGAGCGTTCTTCCAGAGACAGAGTACGTTCAGCGACTCGCTCTTCCAGGGTATGAACAAAACTGCTGACTTGAGCTGCCATACTATTAAAAGCCATTCCAAGTTGGCCAATTTCATCATCACTTCGCACATGAACCTGTCGATCCAATTCTCCTTGTGCCATTATCTGGCTTACTTCCCCAAGTTCCTCCAAGGGCGTTAGAATAACACGCCGCAAGAATTGATACATTATCAAAAACAGCAATCCGATCGCGGACAGAAGAGATACACCTAACCCCAAAGTAACAGTTTGGGAGGTCTCCTGAAAATTACTGAGACTAAGGTCTACAATGCTATCTCCAAGCACTTCAAGCCCGGTACCATGACAAGTTTGGCATCTAGGTTCATTGTATAAAGGGACAACGCTGCGTAACACATCCTGTCCCTCGATTGAAACGATGGACATCACCGGTCGTTCTTCAGGAGGCAGTTGATGGCAACCCCAGCAAGTGGGATCGGAAGCACCTACCTCGTAAATACCTCTGTCGAGATTTCTTCCTCCCGGGAATCCTGTAGCATACGAAGTCAGAACATATTGATCGTCATATATTGCAATGCTATCAAACTGACCACCGATATTTTCTCCCAATTTTTCAAGTGTTGTTTGAATATCGTGTTTATGCCCTTCCATCATTGCATCTGACACCAAACTTGAAGCAATGGAATTCAGGTTCTCTGCCGCTAAAATCTCACGCTTCCAGAGTTCTCCCTGGGCATAGGTGGTGACAGCATAGATGATACCTCCCAGCAATGGCAATAGAATCAAAATGATTATTGAGGAGGCTTTAAAGCGAATACTTCGATTACGCCACCAGTTCATTGCGAGCACCTTATAATTGTGAATATGTTGATTTGCATGCGGGTAATCCTGATTCTTGATTTACGGGCGGGACATCCCGGTAACATCTCCGCCGAGATTATCTATGCTGTCATACAATATTTGTAAGACATAATCGCTATTGTGGGCATATGCACCTGGATCATGGGTCAGATAGTTATAGTTATATGCAGCTCGTAGCAGACGGGGAGTCCAGGCATTGTACGCGTTATCAGAAAGATTCTCTTCCAAATCAATCAGACCATTATTGTTTGTGTCTATGAAATAGTATGGGTGGGTTTCAAGATCATATGCAATCGGGATCCCGACAATTTGCACAGAATAGGCTTTAATTGTCGAATAAAGAGTTTCCTGAAGGGCACTAATTTCGTAGGCAATTCCTTCAGAAATATCACCGTCACCGTCATAATCGGTAGTATCCACACGAATATCCCGGGGGTCAGTTCCTGTAAAAGTATGGCACTCCCCACATGTTTCAAATTTCAGTTCCAGGCTGTGTTGGTTGTGGCAATCAAGACAAGAAAAGAAATCCTCGCCCCGGTTAAAGCGACCTTTATACGTATTTCCTGCGTATTGGTAGGCCCCTTGTACTTCAGTGCCAAATGGTGTTGCGGCTGAGGTGGAGTGGCTATTTATGAACTCAAGCTCAGTACTTGGTACATCAAGATCTACAAGCGCTAATTCGGCAATCGCCTTGTCGACAGTTGATGTTGATGCACGACCTTGGTGACATAATATGCAGCGGACCTCAGGTCCGAGTAGGCGAAGGGTTGACCCCGAAGGAAATACAACACTTGCCAGATCCTCAAATGCCTCATTATGACAAACATAACAGGTAATTGTAGTGCCGGTTTTTGCGGAATTGTCGACCTGATTAATCGTAGTACCGTCAATACCCAGAAAATCTATCAATCCCGGTCTGCTGTGGCATTTGGCGCAGTCGACAGGAATCTCTTGAGGATCATCTTCATTCCAGTGGGTGAAGGCCTCTGCCTCTGCATCTGCATGAGCAGATGTAAACCAAAGATCCTGATAACTCTCTGGCACTGGACAAACCAATGTTTCGCATTCTGGACAGGTAAATGGTTTGGCCGAGGAAGTTGGCACTTCAATTTTTGGACTACAAGCATTCAAAACAGTCACTGCTCCAATCATGAAAGCTAAAACGAGCCACGACATATTCTTGTGGGAAGTTCTTTGTACTCCCATTATTTATCTCCTATCGCATTGTTGTCTTGTGGATCAGCGCTTACCCAAACTTCTGCTTCAGCTATACCTAGCGCTTTTCGAAGCTCAATTGCGGCAGTTTCAAGTACGCTTTCAATATCCAGTGTTTCTCGCATACGGGTAGAAGTTTCGCTGATAATCAATTCACGTTCAGCTCGATGTTGTGAAGCCTGGTAAAGCCGTGCGCTGTCCATCGCTGATTCCAAACGCGATGCCAAAATTCTCAATAACTCCCTTTCCGAGTTTGTCCACGCACGATCTTTTGGTTTATGGGCGTCGATATATCCAACTACCTTGCCACGAATTGTGATCGGTATTTTTTCAGATTCGCGCTGTTTTGCTGAAGGGTCATATGGTTCTGCAGGCACAGAGGTCAAGCCATTTTTATCGCGAAGATAGGCGCCGAATTTTTGAGATTCGATATATTCTCCCCACGCTTTCTGCGTAATTTCTCCATAGGCACGGCGCTCTGCCTCTAACGCGCTCTCCTGTTTTGCGAATAACTCAGCATTCTCAATCAACAGGGCAGTCTGGTCTGCAAGAATCTGTAAAATTGAAACCCTACCATCGCCAAATGCCTCAGATTTTTCACTTTGAATAAGGAGGGCACCCATTACATCGCTCCTCCCTCGTAATGGAATTGCAGCATACGAATTGGTTCCCAGCAATGCTGTTTTCAATCCCCTGTCAGTATCAATGTTGGAATATGCCTGCCCCTCGATAATAGCCAACCCTACAATATCCTCGTTTATGGGAAGAACAAAACTGTCTGGGGGATAAGCTTGCTCATTCCATCCATTGCTGGATGCCAGTCGAAGATCTCTATTTGCATCAAAGAGAAAAACAGCGGCACTATTTAGCATAAAGTCTTCTCGGAGAAGATGAGTTATTTCATTCAATATGTCTTGAGGAGTGACCAGGGCTGCAAGTTTCCGGCTTATCTTTGCTGATGCCTCCAGGGCATTGGATCGTCGCTCAAGAGCATTGTGCTGGGTTTCAAGAAGATGACTCTGCTCCGCAGCTCTGCCAGCAAGCATTGATCTATCCTCAATTGTTTTATTCAGGTTGACCAATAATACGCCTATTGAGAGGATAATAGTGAAGGTAACTATAACAAGTGTTACTGTTGTCCCACCCCAAATCGAAATAGAAAATTGTTCCAATTCTGGTACAGGGATAGCTGAAGATATAAAGAGATACCCGGTAATTGCCCATATCAAAGTAATGGCAATTGTAAAAGCCAATCCAGCACGTCGGCCGAGGAAGATAGCAGCTAAAACGGCTGATAAAATCAACCAAATCCGCCCATCGCCAATCGCAGCTCTTTCAAATGAGCTCAAAAGGCCAATCGACAGTACTATTAAAGTAAAGCTATACGCCCGATATTTTATTGGCACACGTGTGAAAAAGGCCGTAGCCATGACCCATATATATGCAGCAGTATAGCTTAGAAAGAAAACTGGAGTTAAGTTTTTATAAGCTAAAGCAATACCAACAAAATATGCAATCGTACCGAGAATTGCGACCGTTCTAATAACGGTGGCAAATACCGTTGCGCGCCAGGCCTCGAGTACATTCTCTTCATGATTGGTTTTTGGGACGCCTGGGGTGGGGGAAGGAGAAATCATACTGTCTCCTCTCTTTCTTCATCATCAGCTAAAAGGTGGATCGTCACATGGTCTAAATCCAGCAATTTATATAATTCGTCCGCGGCCAATCGGATTACTGATTCAACATTCATCGTTTCTTGCATTCGACTCGCAATTTCACCAACCACGCGTTCTCGATCGGCTTGCTGCCTTGTTTCGTCAAAGAGTCTCGCGCTATCCATTGCCTGGCTAAGTTCTGTTGTTAGCGTTTCTGCCAAGTCCAAATCTTTCTGATCCCACGATCTTGCGTCATCTGGTTTAGAAAGTCGAATGGTACCTATAGATTTTCCACGAACTGTGATTGGAATATTCGCTGTTCGCTTGTTTTCTTCCAAAGTTGATTGACTTTCTAAATAATTTTGATCAGCCTTTTCTTCCAGAGGAAATATACTGCCATCGCTGGCGCTTCGAAAACCGAAATTTTTCCCTTGTCGAATGAGTTCCTGCCATCCAAGATGACTCTGCTCTCCATAGGCCCTGCGAACATTAGCGAGTGCAATTCGACTTTCTTCAAAGAGATGAGCGTTTTCAATGGAAATCGCAATTTGATCTGCTAATACTTGTAATGTAACCATATCCGCTTCCCCAAAGGCTTCCCCTTCCTGACTCTGGATGTCAAGGGCACCGAGAATTTTTCCTCCAGCGATTAGAGGAAGCGCCAATTCGGAGCGCGTATGTGGAAGATCAGGGTTATTGAAGAAAACGGCATCCTGCCCAACATCGAGGGAGATACGGGATTTCCCGGTCGCTGTGACATGGCCGACAATCCCCTCCTCGCCAACCTTTAGTTTATGGGACCTGGCGAGCATCCTTAATCCGCCTAAGCTATGGGCAGCCTTGAGCACTGCATATTTGCCGTGGACATCGATCAGGAAGATGGCGGCATGATAAAAACCAAATTGTTGACTGATCAACTCAGTTGCCTGTGAAAGGAGTTTGTCAAGATCACGCAATGAAGCAGCAGCATGTCCAACGGCGCTTGCCGCACGTAGCTGTTCCGCTCGACGCTCAAGAGCCTGTGTGCGCTCTGCGACCCGATCTTCAAGTGTTGTAATCAGGGAATTTAGCTGCCCTGTCATCATATTGAAGGATTTCCCCAGTGCCCCGATTTCATCTTCTGAGTTGATTATTGCACGTGCGCTGAGATCTCCCTGGGCAACTCTATTTGCAGTTTCGGCCAGCCTTAATACGGGCCTTGTAAGATATTGACTTCCACTAAATGCCAAAAGTGATGCGCCAATTGCGGTTGCAATGGCTATCAATGTGCTTATATCGTTTTGCCTTTGAATAGGGGCGTTAATGGATTCGATGTCTTGAGAGACAATTACAATCCAGGGCAGCGAAGCTTCCTCGATTTCCACAGATGCTATTAAATCCAGAGGCACCTCTGTCTCGGAATCTCTTGGGAAAGCCTGCGCTTCAAAAACAGGAGAAATTAAGCGATTTCGTAAGCCTTTATCTAGACCTGGAACATCCAAAGAGAGTTGAGCTGTACTTCCCACGGGAAGAAAGTGATTCATTTGCAATGGCGTAATAATATTTGTTGTAAGGGGTGTTGCCGACTTAAAATTTAGCTCCGGATTTTTTCCGTTTGAGAGTAATAAATAAACTGAGGACGGATCTTCCGGGTCAATATTATTTACCTCTTCCTCAGTAAGAAGAGCTATAAAAAATTCTCCTATATCTTCTCCCTCTGTTTCCATATAATTGTTGATCTCTTGCTGCAAAATATATGGGTGATATTCAGCTCGAAGAACTCCGACCACTATGCCGCTTTTTAATTTGATAGGTGCGCTAAAGTAAATAGAATATTCACTTGAGGAAAGGATTGTAGAGAATTCACTCAAGGTTCTTGTCCTAATTATATTAGAAACAAATGGTAAATTTGTATTTAGGGGTTGAATGAAATAGTCTGTTTCGTGCTCGTCGTTTCCAATGTTTTCCAAGGTTGTATCAAGGATGTTTTTTCCTGAGATGTCTAATATTGCATACGATCCAACCGCAAGCATATTTTTTTGCCTGAATGATCGCAAGCTTTCAAGAGCTTGATCTTCTAACCTTTCTTTATTTTCCTGGCCACCAATAGTAGTTAGACTGGAAAGATATTCGATAATAGCGGGGGACTGAGCCTCAGCTCGTAATTCACGTTTATTGGTCAGGATCAGGTTCTCAATGCCCTGACCAACAAAAGCTGCTTTAACTTGCAAGATTTTATTCTGACGCGAGCCTAGTGAGCTTCGTAGGGATATTGAGCCTGTAATGGCCAAAATAATAATGGGAATAAGAACAACAATAACCATGGCTATAATTATTTTTGAGGATAAAAGCAGGAAGCGATGCTGTGTTAAAAGAAAGAGCACGAAAAAACCTATCAGAAGAATAGCAACGAAGATAATTGTTCTCGCTAGAGGTTCAACAATTTCTGTCATTTGACGATATGAAGGTAAATAACGCGTTACAAGAAGATCAAAGATGTAGTAGAAAGAGCCTGAAACAAAACCTAAACTCAGCACCCGCCCAAAGGAATCGGGTTTTAATGTCAGCAAGCCTATGATCGGGATTAGGGTAAATGCAATGATTGCAAAAATCAGCCCAAGATCGGCAGTGAAAGCATTGCGTAAGGCCATTGTGAGAATAAAAGAATTGAGCAATAACCAAATCCCTTTATCCTTTTGGCCCTGCCAGATCATTCGTGCGGAAAAGATGGACATGATAAAAAGGGTTAAAACCGAGATTGTGTCTCCAACTGAAATAAGGGTTCTAGTTGATAGGCTAATCCGGACTGAAATAACCAGATTGGCAAATACCGCTATCATGAATATGATAGCAACTAAAAACGCATTGCGCGCTTCTCGACTAATCGATGATCCTGCTATTGAATCGGGGATTGAGTTCTGATTTGTTATGGGCGTTTCCATTGCCTAGTCCTCAATTCTATTCTCATCGGAGATATTTAATCGCACTTCCGCTTCATCAAGGCCAAATGTTTTTTTCATCTCCTCGAGGGCGGTTTTAACAACTGTGTCCATATCAAGGGTTTCGCGCAATCTGGAAGAAAATTGAGTGATAAGTTGATCGCGATATGCTTGTTCACGTGTTTCGTTCACAAGCCTGGAATTTTCGACTGCCAGCGCAACTTGATCGGCCACCTCCGAGGCAAGGGCCTGTTCTTTCTGTGTCCATTTTCTTGTACTTCTTTTCAACGATATATTCCCGATCTTTCTCCCACGAAGTATTATCGGTGAATCAGATAGCTCATCATCTTTTCCTATACTTTCGGACAACCCTTCTGATGCTAGAGGTTTAATTTCAAGGGGCGTATAAAGGAAACCATGAGATTTTTTCTCCAAATGCTCCCTCCAAACACTTCTTGTTTGCTCAGCTGCAAATGCCTCCAATTGGGCAATGTTCACCTGGGCTTCCTCACGTAAGCGTGCATTTTGAATTGCCAGAGCCACCTGATTTGCAAGTGTTAGCAATATCTCGACATCCTGTTGCGCAAAAGCCTGAGATTCTGTAGATTGGATATCCAAAATACCAATAACATCCTCATTAATAAGCAATGGGAGGGCAATCTCTGAGCGAGTTTGTGGCAAATCAGGATTGTCAAAGAAAATTGCGTCTTTACCAACATCCAATGCAATATGCGGACGGCGAGCCACGGCAGTCGTACCCACGATCCCCTCTCTGCCTACTCTGAGTTGGTGGCCCTTCTTCAACATTTGTTGTCCACCCTCAGATGACGCTGCCTGCAATATGGCGTATTCCTTTTTATCGTCAAGGAGAAAAATGCCAGTGTGGTAGTAATTAAAGCGTTCAGTAATAAGATTCGCTACATTTGTCAGTAAAGTTCTAACATCCTGGATGGTGAGGGCATCTTGGGCAACTTGGGCCGCCGCTTGTAATTGTACGGCTCTATACTCAAGATCCTCAGTACGTTCTGACACTCGTTGTTCCAGGCTGCCGACAAGATCTCGAAGTTGAGCGGTCATGGTATTGAAAGAGTTGGCAAGTGTAACCAACTCAGTACCACCAGTGATTTGCACTGACTGGGTCAAATCACCCTGCCCCAGCCTTTGAGCTGTATCACTGAGTTGGTTCAAAGGTCCAATGATGCGTCGCGCTAGCACGAACGCGGCCAAAGACCCTAGCCCCAGTGCCAAAGCTGAAACAACTATCAATGCCAACCTGCTCTGATCACTCACAGTTTGTAGCTGATCGCGAGCACGAGTAAAGCCAGCATCACCTCCCCGGAGTATGTCGCTTGTGACTTGGTTGATATCCACCGTCACTTCTCTGAAAACAGCGGTGTTGATTTCGATATTTCCTTCTAAGGCTACTAACTCTATTAGATGATCTTGATATATCCCGATTAAATCAAGTAGTTCTAAGACAGGTATCTGTACCGTTTCTTCTGGTGGATCG
The DNA here is from genome assembly GCA_014382535.1 of Candidatus Desulfolinea nitratireducens. Taxonomy (GTDB): domain Bacteria; phylum Chloroflexota; class Anaerolineae; order Anaerolineales; family Villigracilaceae; genus Desulfolinea; species Desulfolinea nitratireducens. Next base: position 29,483 of record JACNJN010000114.1, read on the forward strand.
GATGCTGGGTCAGGAATTGCCACTATTTCTTCCGGGAGATCTACCTGAGAGCTGTTTTGTACCAGATCGGTAAACTCGAGTATCAACAATCGAAGGTTGTCATAATATTGCTGCTGTCCTGTGTTTAAATAGGATTGCTCATTGGCCCGAATTTTCAAAACCAGTTGATGGAACTCAGGATTTGGCAAAGGGGAAACGATGGCTTCAAGCTCGTTGAGCTTTGTGTTCAGCGTGTTCTCTTGTCCATCGGGGCGACTGCGCTCTTCGATATCGGTGACAACGGCTTGAAAAGCAGATTCGTAAGTATCAAGCAAAGGAACCAAACTGGCAGTATCCTCCAGAATGAGCTGTAGTTCCGGATCGCCCGAATTTTGAACTAAACTGTCAATTTCGTTTAGCTTACTGCGGGCTTGCTCTAAGTGTAGTTCATTAGTTGATACGTATTTGTCCTGAGCCGTTTCAAACCCCAAGGAACGCCAGGAAGCCAGGAAGTTTGATTCGGCTTGGCGGGCTTGCAGGAACTCGGTCTTGATTTCCAGGCTCAGCTCACGAATTCGATTGGATTCATCAAGTGTAGTTTGAACACTCTTTTGCAAGCTCTGCAAACTCTGATAGCCAATGAGAGCAATCACCAGAGCCAAAACCAATATCAACCCAAACCCAAACACGAGTTGGGATCGAATTGAGCCAATGATACGATTAGGCTTTGATGAGGGTTCAGGTGATGTCATAGATCAAGCCTTTCGGGAAAATTTTGTGAACAAACCAGAAGATTTGTGGGAATACAATTCCATGTCAATAGGGTTTTGCTTTGCGCCATGGAATTTATTTTCAAAATTGAAATATTAATCCGCATCAGATTCGTCCAGAATATTTAGTTCTATCGTAGCTTCGGACGCGCCGAGGGCGCCTCCAAGTTCCTTGAGCGCTGTTTTTAAAATTCCGTCTGTGGTATTGGATGACCATATTTTGCTGGTAATCTCTGCGACGAGCCGTTCTTGCAAGGCGACTTGTTGGCTTTCTTCAAGAAGCCGGGCATTTTCAAGTGCAAGAGCTGTTTGTGTAGCAACCGCTTCAACCCAGCCTCGATCTTCTGTGGTCCAGTCTGATGCCCCATCAAGGGTGATTTCTCCAATGATCTGATCCCTTAAGGCCAATGGAATATTAAGCAAAAATTCATCTGATAGTGGCTTCTCCCCAGCTGAAAATTCAAGGTTAGCATGAGTATCCATTGCTCCAGACCAGGCATCAGATAGCTGTATTTGCTGGCTTGTACGAATTTCTTTCAAAGCTTGCTGTGCTTCCTGAAATAAACGTCCATTTTCGAGAGCAATAGCTACTTGATTTACCATGCCCTGTAATGTTTCAATATTCTCTTCATCAAAAGCATTTTCTTTTGTCGACTGTGCATCAAGCGCACCTAGAACATTCCCGCCAACAATGAGAGGAAGGGCGATCTCAGAGCGGGTGTTTGGGAGCAGGGGATTATCAAAGCGGACGGCTTCGCGTCCAACATCATGTGCGATTCGAGCCTCTCTCAAGTTAATCGCAGATCCCACCATGTTGTTACCCGCTATGGGTAGTCGATGTTTTTTTGCTTGCAGCTCTTTCCCGGCTTCACCTGTTGCACTTCTTAACTCTGCCCAGCGTCCATCCGGAGAGACAATAAAAATGGCAGCGTAATAATAGCCCAGCCTTTCTGTAATAAGATTGACAAATTTTTCAATCAGCTCTTCGGGATTAAGAATTGAACTGACTGCTCGTCCCACTTCCGATGTGGCTTTAAGTTGTTCTGTACGCTCCATGATTTGCTTTTCAAGATTGCCCTGCAATTTATCAAGACGGGAAACCATGTGGTTGAAATATACCGCTAATTCTCCCACCTCGTCAGTTGCAGTCACCCTAGCTCTTTGAGTAAGATCCCCCGCTTCGATTTTCTTAAAAGTATTAATGAGTTGCTGAAGAGGGGAAGATACTGAGGTGGCAAATAAAGCTGAAAGGATGATGCCAAAAATAATCGTTAAAAATGCAACAACCAGAGATTGAATTTGCATTGTTTGCAAAACGGAAGGATCGCCTGTTTCCAGAGCTTTGACTGTCTGATGATAACCAATGGGAGCAACAAGGAGAATACTTGTTAATACCAACGCGAGGGATATGCTTTGTAATTTGACAGATATATTTATGCCTTTAGCACCAGCAATACCCTCTGTAAAACCTTTGGGTAGCAATACTTCCCGCGCTGGAACCAGAAGTAGATCGAGCAGTAGTAACGAAAGGGAAGAGCTTCCCAAAATTGCTGCAAATGCTCCCAACAATGTGTAGATGATTTGATTTGTGCTAACTTCCAAAACAAATGCCTGATATAAGAGCATCGGTATCATTGTGGCCGCGAGTCCCCCGACAAATAGAAATAGGCTAAAACGCCACCCAAGCGAGGTTATTTGATGCCAGGCGGTAAGATCATCCTGTGAGTCACTTGAAAAACTTATTCCAGATCTCCATGAATTTAGTTTTTTGCGCACATCACTATATAAAACAAAGATAACGGCAAAAACAATAATATTGGCAATCAGAAGCCCAAGTAGGGCAAATTTTGCCAAGGCTGCTAGCTCATCTGTTGTAAACTCCGCATTTACTTGAATCGAATATTCTGCTGCAATCGTACTAATGCTTGAGAAAATTTGGGTAAATAATACTGCAATAACCAGATATAACCCACCCGTGCGACGCAGTATTTTATGGAGAACTGTGGTTTTTTCTACTGGATTATTCATTCGTACCCTCAGTTTCGGAGTTATGTTCAACACCTACTTTAACCTGGGTGTGTTGTGCGCCAATTGCTTTGTTCAATTCAGTTGCTGTGGTTGACAGAATGGTTTGAACATTTGTTGAGCTGCGAATTTTACTCGTAATATCATGAAGCGTTCGGTCACGTTCGGCTCTCCGGCGAACCTGCTGAAGCAACCGGGCATTTGCAATAATGGCAGCAAGACTACCGGCGAGAGTTCCGAGCATTTCTTCATCATGCTCATCATAGGCGGCTTCCTGTTCGCTCTCGACATTTAGAACTCCCAGGAGTTCACTCCTGAAAATTAGGGGAATTGCTAATTCAGAGCGTGTATTAGCGCTAACGGCGAAATAGCGTGAATCGGTTGGTGCATCATCAATCCGCAACAGTTTTTTATTTCTTGCCACCCAACCCGTGATGCCACTTCCAAAGGGAATATTAATCTCTGCAATATCCTCTTCAGAGTATCCGATAGCCGCGCCGACGGTCAACTTCTCTTGTTTGTTATTTGCGAGGAGGATGGCTACGCGGTCACCACCTAATGTGACCTGTAGACCCTGCACTGCACCATTTAGAGCCTCTTCAAGTGTTGTTCCGGATGCAGCGGAGGTAGTGATATGATGGATAAGGCGGTGTTGAGATAGATGCTCTTGGGTTTCTGCAAATAGCTCTGTATTATTAATACCAACAGCCAATTGATCAGCGATAATATTGAGAGTTTGTATAATCTCTTGGGAAAATGCGTATGGTTCATTACTGTGCACATCCAATACGCCGAGAATTCGCTCGCCAATTTTGAGCGGAATGGCTGTTTCCGCACGGGTATTTGGTAATAAGGGGTTTTCCTGATAAGTAGGGTCTGTTTCTGTGTTATCGATAGTCAGCGCCTCTCCGTGCCCAGAGACATATCCAACGGGAGAATTTGAGCCAACACCCAGCCTGAAACCGTTCCGCTTAAGTTGGGCTCCGGCTTCACCTGTTGCCTCGCGAATTACCGCGTAATGCTGCAAATGGTCGACAAGAAATATTGCTGCATGGTAAAAACTAAAGCGTTCCTGGATCATGGTGACAGCATTATTGAGCAACTCATCCAAATTGAGAGAGCCACTTATATCACGAGCGATCTCAGCTGCGCTTTCCAATTGGATGGCTCTTTTATGGCTTTCCTCCAGAAGTTGAATATTGTAGATTGCTCCAGATACCTGGGCGGTTAGGGATTTGAGAAAACGGAGAGAATTCTCATCAAAACTGTTTTCATTTTCGAAATCCTGAACAATTATGGCTCCGATTACCTTTTCACTAACCAGGAGTGGACAGCCAAGCCAGGATTTTGGTGGTTTGTCGTCAAGAACTGCACCTAAAGCGGCAGAACGCATTTTGGTTTCTTCAACAATCATAAGGGGTTGTGCTGTGCGGATAATAACGGATGTTAGACCCTCGCCCAGCGAGAAAGAGGGGACACTGGATACTGTTCCTGCTTCATAGTTATAGGGGATATTTATGGTGCTGCTAACCTCGTCATACAGGGCGACGGCGAATGGATAATCTCCCAAGACTTGGCGTGATTGTTCATGCAACGATGGATATAGAGAGTTTAGATCCTTTGCAGCTATGACAGCCTGACTTGTTAGGGAGATCGCTTCGAGCTCAGTCAGGCGTCTGTCTGTCAATTCTGTTGCCTTAATTTTATCAAGTGTAATGGCAATCATTTCGATAAAGTTTGTATAAGGCTGTACCGCCGTTTCGGTCAGGTAATCTTTTTGGCGGGAGCCGATCATGATTAGCGCAGTAAATTTTCCACCCTGGGTCAGGGGTAAAAGCGATATTGCCTGACAGCCAAATTTGCGAGGAATACTGATAAATTCCTTTGGCAAAGTTGTAGGAGACCCTAAATCAATAATTAGGTCTTCTTTATCTTTAATGCGTTCTGTGAGCTCACTGGGCTGGATATCTATATACTCAGGCAGGGCAGCTAAAGTAATAATTTGATCAGGGTCTGATGCAGAGAAAATGCCCAATCCTTTGCCTTTAGGCGTAAAAATAGCGGAAATGAAGGGAGAATTTTGTAAAATTCGGCCAGTTAATTTAAAAGTACCTTCTATCGTATTCTCTTGAGCAATATCTCTGCTGGCCCGATAAAGCCTGTCAAGTTCATAGATGTTGACATCAGAAGATTTGAAAAGGCCAACATTTTGAATTGCGGTAGCTATTTGATTGGAGAGCGTTACAAGGATCTCAATAGTAGCATCGTCGAAGGCTTCGGGATGGGTGCTTTGGACATCCAAAACACCGAGAACTGTATCTCCGATAGCAATTGGGATGCCTGCTTCTGCGCGAGTTTCAGGAAGAAGATCGTTCCTAAAATGAACAGGGTCATCTCCAACATCAGAGGCGGCCCGCGGCTGATTGTTTTTTGTCACCCATCCTACAATGGATGCAGATCCGACATCCAGGCGATGTCCCCGCTCCAGCATTTGTTGTGCCGAAGGACCATAGGCTGATTTGAGGATAGCAGTCGTTCCGGAGCGCTCTACCATGAAAATGCCTGCGTGGTAGTATCCAAAGCGTTCAACAATCAGGCGAGTTGTTTTACCGAAGAGTTCGTCCAAATTGAAGGTTGAAGCAATACTCTGGGCAACCTCAGAAGCCGTGCGGATGTATTCGGTGCGTTCTTCAACTTGAGATTGAAGTGACTGGTATAACGTGCTTAAATCATCGGCCATCTGGTTAAATGAATAAGCTAATTCTCCAATCTCATCATTGCGTTTTACAAAGAAGCGTGCCAGCCAATCTCCTTCAGAAAATTTACGAGCAGTTTCAGATAGATCTTGTATAGGTTGTACAATCCGACTGCTAGCGACCCAAAGAACTACTCCCATTGCAATGAGTGTGATCATAAATAAGATGATAAAGAAGGGGACCAGGTTATCTATTTGTCCGAAAGCGATTTCATTAGGTATTTCAAGGACAACCTGGCTATGAACTGATGTAATTTGGTGAGATTGTGCAACAACCGGTATCTCCAAGTTATTTTCGAAATCTAAAGAGTGGAAGATTTCTTCTGCCTCCTCAAGAGGAGGCTGTTCCAAAAAACTACTGAATACATTTTGCTGCTCCTGCGAGGGATCAAAGGCTACCAATTGTTTTGTATATGGGTCTATCCCAATATAAACACCATTGGAAGAAATGATATATGCGCTTGTACTGGGGTTGAATAAAGTGGTCTCATTGAGAAAGTCTTTTATTGCATCCTTTCCGGTCAGCCCAACTAAAATACCTAGATCTTCCCCTGTTTTTGCTTTTAGGGGTTTGGTTGTAAAGATATAAAATTCATTAGGAAAGAGTGGGGAGAGACCGTAAAGCCCAACAGAGTCTGCTTCTCCGGTAATTTGAGGGTAGTAGGGAGATTCTGCCAATGAAACTCCGTGCCAGGCATAATTTGTAGAAGCGTAAATTACGCCTTCAGGATTCATTATAAAGAAAGAGTGAAAAAGAGGTTGCCCTTCGGGGCGGTTTACGATATCGAATTCTTCCAGTAATTGTTTGCGATAAATACTCGAATCGTTTCTTATAAGATTTTCTGCTGCTTCCTGAAAGCCAGGGCGACGACCGAT
>JACNJN010000111.1 GCA_014382535.1 Candidatus Desulfolinea nitratireducens
GAAAGAAAAGAAAAGGCAATCGATATATTGCATGGTCAGTATGCAGATTTTGGGCCCACACTTGCTCATGAAAAATTGGTTGAGCAGCATGATCTCAAACTTTCACTGGGGAGTGTTCGTCAGATAATGATCACAGAGAAATTATGGACACCTCGTAAGGCGAAAAAGATAATTGCACATCAAATGCGAGAGCGGCGTGCCAGCCTTGGCGAGTTAGTACAAATAGATGGCTCTCCGCATCGCTGGTTCGAGGAGCGTGCAGCAGCTTGTACTCTGCTCGTATTCATAGACGATGCCACTGGCAGATTGGGAGAATTGCGTTTTGTTGAGGGGGAAAGTTTCTTTAGCTACGCGGCAGCCTCCAGGGCCTATTTTGAGCGTCATGGCAAGCCTGTGGCCTTCTACAGCGATAAACACGGCATATTCAGGGTCAATCAACCCAGCGTAGGTTCGGGAGAGAGCCTGACCCAGTTTGGAAGAGCGATGCAAGAGTTGGAAGTAGCGATCATTTGTGCAAATACGCCTCAAGCAAAAGGGCGGGTGGAGCGGGTAAACCTGACTTTGCAAGATCGCCTGGTGAAAGAGATGCGGCTCTTAGGCATCTCCAGCATCGAAGAGGGCAATGCCTATCTCCCTGAATTTATGGAGGATTTCAATCGTCGTTTTGCAGTTGTCCCGCGGAGTAGTAACGACGCGCATCGCCCCCTTTTATTGAAGGATGATCTCGACCAAATCCTGACCTGGCAAGAGACACGGGGCATCTCAAAAAACTTGAGCATCCAATTCAAAAATGTCGTTTACCAAATCCAAACTGAGCGCCCGACTTACGCCTTAAGGAAAGCCAAAGTCACTGTCTGTTTGGATGCAAAAGGAAAAGTTAGCATCCTGTACAAAGGAAAGGAACTTGCGTATACCATCTTCAAAAAACAAGCTAAACAGGCTGAAGCCATCTCGTCTAAAGATCTTGATCGCAAGGTGAACAAGATCCGCAAAGGTCACAAACCTGCCCCTGACCACCCCTGGCGCAGTGGCTATTCCGCATCAGTATCTGGACCAAATGCGGACATTTCTACTTAATTTAAATACAGGACATTTTAACTTGTCGTTGACAGACTAATTTGTTGTATCAATCACCTGTCAATTAAAACGGCGACTCCTCAGAAATTGAGGAGTCTACGTTTTAATTTGATATTCTACTGGGTTGCTGCTTCTGTAAAATGACAGGCAACCTTGTGTTTTGGCTCGCTGACCAAAGACTTGATTTCAGGCTCTTCATGAGAGCAAATATCTTTGGCGATTGGGCAACGAGGATGGAAACGGCAGCCATTCGGTGGGTTGAGTGGGCTTGGAACATCACCAGATAGAATCACTCGTTCCCGTTTGCGGTTTGGCTTGGGAATGGGGATCGCTGACATTAGCGCCTGTGTATATGGGTGTTGTGGATTACTAAAGAGTTCGTCTCGCGGGGCCATTTCAGCAATTTTACCAAGATACATAACTGCAACGCGATCAGAGATATGCTCTACAACAGCAAGGTTATGTGCTACGAAGAGATAAGTGAGTTCAAGTTCTTTTTGCAAATTGCGCAAGATGTTGAGCACCTGTGCTTGAATGGATACATCCAGCGCAGAGACAGGTTCATCAAGCACGATAAATTTTGGTTGCAAAGTAAGTGCACGGGCAATACCAATGCGTTGGCGCTGCCCACCTGAGAATTCGTGTGGGTATCGGTTAGCGTGATAATTTTCGAGCCCAACCCTGCGCATATTTTCTATAACCCTATCTACGCGTTCATCGGCATTACCCATCTTGTGAATCTTGATTCCCTCGGCAATTGATTCTCCGATTGGCAGGCGTGGGTCAAGCGACGCATATGGATCCTGGAAAACGATTTGCATTTTGCGACGCATTTCTTTTAGCTCTGCACCCTTAAGGGATAGGACATCTGTGCCTTCAAAGGTTACCGAGCCACTTGTAGCCGGTAGTAATTGAAGTATGGTATGACCTACGGTAGTTTTACCACAGCCAGATTCTCCTACGAGGCCAAGTGTTTCACCTTTGGCGATGGAAAAACTGACATCGTCTACAGCTTTGACTTGGGCTATTTCGCGTCGAAAAACACCTCCAGTAACCGGATAGTATTTTACAAGATTTTGAACGCGAATTAGTTCTTCCGTTTTATTGTCTATTGAGGTTTCGCTCATAAAATTATCTCTACTCTCTTGCTTTCATGGGAGCGACGTGATTCTCGCCATCCTGATAAAGCCAGCAACGCACTGTGTGGGCATCTCTAAATTTGTCCAAATCTGGTTCAAGCCGGTTGCAAATCTCAAGTGTGTATTCTTCCTTAGCCAGGCAACGGGGGGCAAAGCGACAACCAGGTGGCATATTGACAAGGTTTGGAACTGAGCCCGGGATCACTTTAAGCTCTTCCCGGACTTGTCCCAGAATAGGAACAGATGCAATTAGCCCTTGCGTATAGGGGTGCATTGGATTCTCGAAGATAGATTCAATATCTGATTGCTCAATAATTTGCCCGGCGTACATTACTGCAACACGGTCTGCGGTTTCTGCGATCAAACCAAGATCGTGAGTAATTAGGATAACCGAAGTGCCCATTTTATCGCGCAAGCCAAGAATCAGGTCTAAAATTTGAGCCTGGATCGTTACGTCCAACGCGGTCGTTGGTTCATCTGCGATCAGTAGCTCGGGCTTTAGTGCCAGCGCCATTGCGATCATTACGCGTTGTGCTTGCCCTCCAGACATCTCATGAGGGTAAGATTTAGCCTTTTCCTCAGCATCGGCAATGCCGACTAATTTGAGCAGCTTGACTGCTTCGTCCCAGGCCTCTTTCTTATCAATATCCTTGTGGATTTCAAAGACTTCGGCAATTTGCGCACCAACAGTGAAGACGGGATTTAGGCTGCTTTGTGGTTGTTGGAATATCATCGAAATCAGGTTACCGCGCATCCCTACCATTTCTGGCTCAGAAAGTTTGAGTAGATCGCGATCTTTAAAATAGATTTCACCCTCAACGATTCGACCGGGGTCATCGATCAATTGCAGGATGGAGAAAGACGTTACGCTTTTGCCGCAACCTGATTCTCCCACCAAGCCCAGGATTTCGCCCGAGTTGACTATAAAATCAACCCCATCGACAGCTTTAACAACACCATCGTCAGTAAAGAAATAGGTTTTCAGGTTTCGGACTTCTAAGAGAGTTTGAGTTGTATTATTTGTCACGTTTCAATCTCCATCCGATTAGTTTTTAAGTCGTGGGTCAATCGCATCGCGAAGCCCATCACCCAAAAGGTTGAATGCCAGTACAGTAATCATAATTGCCAGACCAGGGTAGAAAACCAAATGTGGCGCAGTGAATACCTGATTCCGTTCCGTACCAAGCATTGTGCCCCATTCTGCTGTTGGAGGTTGTGCACCCAAACCGAGAAAGGAGAGGGCAGCTGCATCAAGAATTGCTGTGGCAATGCCGAGCGTACCTTGTACGATTAGCGGAGGGATAGCGTTGGGCAGAATTCGGCGGAAAAGAACATGCATTGGAGAACCACCTAGCGCGCGTGATGCCGAAACAAATTCCTGTTCTTTTACAGAGAGAACGCTGGCGCGAACCACGCGGGCATATACTGGAATTGAAACGATTCCTATGGCGAGTAACGCGTTTTGCAATCCGTGCCCCAGAACTGCGACAATAGCAATGGCAAGAAGTAGAGACGGAAAAGCGAGCAGCACATCCATGATGCGCATGATGAGATTATCTATCCAGCCGCCAAGGAAGCCACCCAATGAACCAAGCAGTGTCCCGACCAGGATTGCAAATCCAACTGTGGTAAAGCCGATCATGAGCGAAATGCGTGTGCCAAATACGACACGACTAAAGACATCGCGAACGTTACCATCTGTACCGAGAATATGCTGGGGTTGATCTTCTGGACAACCCAGCAGGTGAATGCAGGGATCAGAACGCCTTTTAATGTCTTCGTGTCCAATTAAGACGAAATTGGGGTCAAATGGAGCAATCGCCGGAGCAAAGATTGCCACCAAAACCAGGAAGAGTAAAATCGTTCCGCCAATAATTGCCGAGCGTTGGCGGACTATCCTGCGCATAGTTAATCGGAACAACGAGTTTGTGCGATAATCTGTAGCTGAATCATTGGGGAGAAGTTCGATTTTGGTTGTCATTGTCTTTAGTCCAATCTTATGCGGGGATCAATGAAAACGTAGGAAAGATCAACTAAAAGGTTGACAGCGACATAGCCAACTGCAATGACAACTGTAAATCCTTGCACGATAGGGAAATCACGGGCAGTGATAGCCTCAAAGAGCATCCGCCCGACCCCTGCAAATCCAAAAATTGTTTCCGTAAGTACCGCACCTGCAAATAGTGTCCCAACCTGTAAACCGATGATAGTAATGACAGGCAGCAATGCATTCCGAAAGGCATGTTTTAAAATTACAAAACGTTCAAACAATCCTTTGGCTCGGGCTGTGCGAATATAATCCTGGCGGAGAACCTCCAGCATACTGGAGCGAGTCATCCGAGCGATAATTGCCAGTGGAATGGTACTCAAGGCTACTGCAGGCAAAATTAGGTGCTTAATCACGTCGCCGAGGACTTCCCAGTTTCCTGAAATGATGGAGTTGAAAATATACATATTGGCAAAGAATTCCAGAAAATTATATATGCCCGAGCCTTCTACAATGCCCCATTGAAAAACTTCAAAAAATGGAGTAGCCGACAAGCCGGCGGAAATTCGCCCAGACGGTGGTAACCAAAAGGGAGTATCTTTGAGGACTAGAGCAAAAAGATATGCGAGTAATAATCCCAGCCAATATACAGGCATTGATACCCCTGTATTGGCAGCGATCATTACCCCAACATCTACTGCTGTGTTGCGACGAACAGCGGCAATCACCCCTGCAGGGATACCGACCATGATAGCAAGAATAAGAGCGATAAGTCCAAGCTCAATGGTGGTGGGGAGACGTTCAAGTAGAATTTTTGCTACGGGACGGCTGTAGCGAATGGAATCGCCAAAATCGCCAGAGAAAATATTCTTCATATAAACCCCAAATTGAACCGGGATAGGCTTGTCAAGACCCTGTTCACGATTGAAGCGTTCACAAACTTCTGCGGAGGCCTTTTCACCAAGCATTGCTTTGCATGGATCCCCTGGAATTGCGCGCGCCATGATAAAGGTAACAACCAGAATCCCGAATATTACCGGGATTGAGTATAAAATGCGGCGAATTGCGTATTGTGTCATAAGCAAACCTACCTGAAATAAATTGTGATGATGGCAAAAGAACAACGCGAGACAGCACGCACCTGTTGGTGCCGCGCCATCTCGCGTTGTTGTTAGCTACGAGCTAGATGGCAATAGAAGAATTATTCCTCTACGTTCATCAAGCCGTCAAAGAGGTACGAATAGTACTCAAACGCACCTGTGTTACCAATGTGATTTGCGTTGGCTGCGTCAATACCAGCATACCATGAAGCAACGACATCGCTGGAATCAAAGGGGGTGCCATCGTGGAATGTGACGCCTTCACGAAGGGTGCAGGTCCAGACAGTCGCATCCTCGTTAGCCGTACAACCAGTGGCCAATTCAGGCACAACTTCGCCGGAGTCAATCGCGTAAGCCAACAGAGTTTCTACAACCTGCTGGCAGGGAGCCAGTGATTCGCCGTCGGTCTCGTCCTGGCAGAACAGGCTGATAGGTTCAGCATTCTGCATGAAGACAAAGGTGTCCTTGCCGGGATCGACTTTAGCAAAGAGCGGGGCGCCAAAGGGACGGAAATGGGCGTTATCAACAGTAGCCAGGGCTGCAGATGCAGCAGCACCGTTGGCAATCGGAACCATGGGAACCAGTTCGCGGATGGCATTGTTGGCCTCAACGTAGAGGGGTTCGGCTGTAGCGACATCGCCAATCTGTGAAGCTTTTTGAAGCGTTTCATAGATCTCAGGATGCGGGTCGCCGAACTGAGGATTCGATTCAGCAAAGTGGAAGTCCAGGAAGTTGGTCACGTGAGGATAGTCAGCACCCCAACCGAGAAGGTAGAAACCATCCAGGTTACCCTGTGTGGACTCATCGATGAATTCACCAGATTCCATTACAATGACGTCAGCGGTAATGCCGAGATTATCAGCCAACTGGGTTTGGAATTCAACAGCAACCAGACCGGGTTCCGGCAGATAGCCACGGAAGACATCACGATAATAGATTGTGGTCTCGAAGCCATCGGGGTAACCAGCGTCAGCCAGCATTGCCTTGGCGGCTGCGGCATCGAAATCGTACCAGGCATCACCGACACAACCATTGGGAAGACTGCAGGGGGTGAAGTGGGTGGGAACTACTGAACCTTCAGCATAGAAGTTGTCTACAATGCGCTGGCGATCAATACCCATAGCAATCGCCTGGCGAACCTTGACATCATCGAAGGGAGCGAAGGTGTTGGTCATTGCCAGGTAAAGCACGTTGGGGTTGGCAATCGGCAGGAATTGCAGGTTGGCGTCGTCCTTAACCGTATCGTAATCTTCAACGCTTAGGTTGGTGATCTGGTCAACTGTACCAGACTGAAGCTCGAGCAAGCGCTGCGCGCCTTCGGTTGCCCAGCGGAATACCAGGGTGTCGTAAGCAGGTGCGTCACCCCAATAGCCGTCATAAGCTTTGAAAGTAATGCTCTCGCCACGTGCCCAAGTGTCAAGCATGAAGGGGCCGGTGCCGACAGGAGCTGAAAGCAGGGTTTCCTGATTTGCTTCATTGGCATTCGCAGCTAACCACTCTTCAGCATAGATACCGAAGGGGGTAAAAGCAGCTTTTTGAGGAAAGGCGGGATCAGGGCTGCACATGTTAAAATCAACAGTATATGCATCAACCGCTACGATTGATTCAATCTTTCCACCGTAGTCACAAGGACCAACGGGCTCGGCCGGCTCTTCAGGAGCGGGGGCTGGTTCTTCAGGAGCGGGTGCCGGCTCTTCAGGAGCGGGGGCGGGTGCTTCTGTTGCTGCTGGGGTACAAGCGGCCAATACTAAGCTGGCGACGAGAACTGCCGCGAATAGCAAGTATAGGGTTTTATTCTTCATTATTTCTCCTCCTTACGGGAGATTGGTGAATAGGGGCACTGTCCATCAAAATGAACGTGCTGTTGAATAAATGAGATTTCTTCTTTGTTTATATTGTTCGTTCTTCCTCCTTCTGATAAGGTGTTATTTAAAACGCAGGCTTTCATTATACGGGGCATTGTATCAGGTTGTCAACATTGTATAAAAATTTCCAGCGGTGAAGAATACTCAAGCTGCGAGAAGAGAGTAATATAAATCGAAAAAGGGTGGAAACTGGGAAATGATCAACAGACGCGTGCTGAGGGCCTGTTGCTGCAGGAAAAATTTCATAAAGACTAATAGAAATCTAGCCACCTGACACTTTAATAATTGAATAGTTGATCGGCATCAATTCTCCAATA
>JACNJN010000184.1 GCA_014382535.1 Candidatus Desulfolinea nitratireducens
TTTATTGAATATGCTGCAGGAAATAGGCTGCCAAACTCAGGAAGATAAAGAATCCCAAACTGTCTGTCGCGGCAGTTACCAGAACAGAAGATGCCAAGGCCGGGTCGATCCCAACTTTCTCCAGGCCGAGGGGAACAAGTATCCCAATCAGTGAGCCAAGACTCAGATTAGCGACCAGTGCCAAGCCCAAAACAAGGCTTAAATATATATTTCCGCGCCAGAGATAAACACCCAGCGCGACGGCTGCCCCGACCGCGACGCCCAAAAATAATCCCATAATGAATTGACGAACAATGATACGACGCTGCGACTTTGCACTGATGCGTTCCGTTGCAAGGGTACGCACCGTCATAGCGATAATTTGGCTGGCGGTATTGCCTCCCTGACCAGCAACAACGGATTGGAACAATGCCAAAACCGCTGCCTGAGCAATGACTTGCTCGAAATTGCTGATCACCCAGGCGCCAAAAAAAGCGGTGATCGTACTCAGATAAAGCCAAGGCAAACGCCCTTTTAGCTGCTCTGTGATGGAGCTATCCGGATCAAGTTCATTATCAGAGATATTTGCCAGGCGATAAACATCTTCGGTGGCCTCTTCTTCGAGAACATCCACAATATCATCGTATGTGATGACACCCACGATAATGCCATCCTCATCTACAACCGGGATCGCAGAGAGGTCATAATGCGCCATCGTCCGGGCACAATCTTCCTGATCCACTCCAACTTTGACGGAGATCACATCTGCATTCATTATATTTTTGATGAGGGTGTTATCCCCTGCCAGGATCAATTGGCGTAAATTGACCACCCCGCACAATTGTTTCTTTTCATTGGCAACAAACAGATAATAAATCTCATCTGAATCCGGGCTCCAACGACGCAAGGCTTCAACAGCTTCATGCGCTGTCATCAAGGGTCGCAAAGCCAGAAATTCGGAGGTCATCAGACCGCCCGCGCTGTCATCAGGGTGGATCAAGAGCGGACGGACATCCTCAGGATCGACGAGGCGGGCCAGAACTGCCCGGGCTTGCTCCTCCGGCAGGTCACCGAGCAAATCGGCGGCCTTGTCCGGCTCCATCTCATCCACGATGCTGGCAATGGTCTCTATGGGCAGGGAGGAGGCCAGTTTTGCGGTCTCGGGATTATCCATGTCTTCGAGAATATTTGCAGAGTAGGCCAGGTCGAGTTTTGGCAGAAGCTCCATCTGCTCATCCTCGTCCAATTCTGAAAAAAGGATGGCCTGATCCGGGCCGCGCAGCGTCTCGATCATCTGGATCGCGGAATCGAAATCATCTCGTTCCAACGCATCCTGAAGCCGCGTCAAAAGTTTTTCTGTATTGAAAATCATGAGAACACCTCTCAACTTCCCCCGAGAGATTTTTATAGAAAACCTGCCCCGAGGGAGTTATTTATCTTGGTGTGGACGCTTGTCGCGCCCACTGGGACTGGGGACAGATTCGTCGTTCATTTGCTTCCTTAACCTATATAAAATCCAGAATCTCAATAGCTTATTCTAGCGATTAAGCGGTGTGACGTCAAGATGATCTCTCTTAATCGTTCAAGGGGCTGCGCGCTGAATAGCTACTTGCCTGACAGGATAAGAAGAGAGTTGTAAGGTAAATATTATGATTGGATATGTAGTTTTGGTTTATAAGTAGGAGTATCTGCAAAATGCACGCCAGGGTGATTTCATACCGCTTACAAAGCCCAATAATCATCACTTATTCAGAAATTATGGAATTTTTTCATTCCATGGACAGTTTTTTTTAACCATTTTTGGGGTTAAACCGGAGTTGGGCGCTTGGTCTGAGCTATCGTTGAAGTACTTTTTTTGTATCACAGGAAAGTGAAACCTATCCAACCCAAATGCTCTTCGGCAGGTAATCGGGAGTAACTATGAGTGACACTGTCTCAACGTATTCTGGATGGCTGTTCCTCTGTGCCTTGCTTGTCTATGGATTTTTTCAGATTTACTCACTGGTGTTCGCTGATGATCCTAACCGTCTGCGAAAAGGATATGCAAACCTTGCGCTGGTCTTCGGATTTGCATTTACCTTCTGGGTAAGGGTCCCGAATGAGACTCCGAAAAACAGCTTCAATTTTCCGATCGATCCACCCGCACACTCCCCTGCCCCCATACTCCCACGCGAAGCGCCCAACACCTACTTCCCCACCTCATCCCTTCTCCCTCAAACCCCGAACTCTCCACCGACCCTCTTCTTCACCGGCGACCTCAACCCCGCCCCCGCTGACCCTCCACCGACCCTCTTCTTCACCGGCGACATCAACCCCGCCCCCCCTAACTCTCCACCGATCCGCCTCCTCTTCACCGGCGACATCAACCCTGGGCGTTGCCCGGCGCAGATCGCCCTCGCGCTCGTCAACGACGACTTCACCCTGCCTTATCAGGCCGTGGCGGACGAGCTGCGTGCCGCCGATATTACGATTGGCTCCCTCGATGGCTCGATCTCCGATAAAAGCCCGCCCTCGCCCTGTCCGCAGACCATGAATCTAATTGGCCCCTCGCGCACGGTGGAAGGGTTACAATTCGCAGGTTTTGACGTGATCACGGTGGCGACTAACCACGCCAAAGACTGCGGCGCGTTGGGATGGGGCTGCGACAACCAATCCTTGCTAGATACCCTACGCTATCTTTCGGAGGCAGGCATCCAGCCGGTGGGTGCCGGGGAGTCGCTGGCAAGTGCGCGTGCCCCCGTGATTGTAGAGCGGCAGGGCGTGCGTTTTGCATTTCTGGGCGTCACCGAGGTTGGGCCGGAGACGTGGGCGAGTCAGTCCCTGCCCGGCACGGCTCCGCTCTCGGATGAGGCCCTCCCGGCTATCATCGCCGACATCGCGGCTGCCCGCGCCGAGGCCGACGTTGTCGTCGTGCTAACGCAATGGGGCATCGAATACGAGACTGCGCCCACACCCGATCAGATGCGCTGGGCGGGCGAGATGACCGCCGCCGGCGCGACGCTCATTGTCGGCAATCATCCGCACGTCGTGCAGGCAGTGGAGACCTTCCATGGGGGGCAGGTCGTTGCTTACGCCCTGGGAAATTTTGTTTTCGATCAGCATCCGAGGCTCGCCCGGCAGGGTGTAGTGTTCGAGGCCGTTTTTCAGGGCGGGGCGCTCGAACGCTGGGAGCTGCATCCCATCCATATTTATAATTTCCATCAGCCGCGCTGGGCAGAACCTGGCGAAGCCGTTGCGATTTTGACCCGGATCGAGGCGGCGAGCGCAGAATTGCCAGATCGCTGAAGATCGTGAAAGGTAAGGGCTTCACGCATCACGATTCATCGAGGCGGGCCAGGACTGGTGGGATGCGCCCCGTTAAATTGAGATTTTTGCTCTCGAATATTCACCGTATAATGAGCATTGTCCATGTCCCGCCCACCAGCAAGCCTGCCGTCTCGCCCCGATGAGCGCAGCGAAAACGGGGTGCCCCGTTGGGCGGCAAAGTTCCAATTCGATGAAAATTTTTCATAAATATGATCAGGTGAAACGAAACTATTGATTTCTTTCCAAAAAGTTAAGATGATACCTTTGGATAATTAAAATGAATCGAAAATCAACTAAACCTACTTCCAATATTCGTTCCAGGATTGAAAATCTGTATTATTCTCCAACGCTGGCAATCAACGATCAAGTTCAAAATATTCGAGATGATGGGTTGCAAATACTTCATCTGGGATTTGGTCAGTCTCCGTTTCCAGTACATCCAGTTATTCAATCTGCGCTACAAGCCAATGTGGATAAGAATTTGTATTTACCTTCAGCTGGGTTGCCTGAGTTGCGCCATATTGCAAAAAATTATTTTTCTAAATCATTAGGGTTCGATGGAGAAGGTTATGAAGCAATAATTGGACCAGGTAGCAAAGAGCTTTTATTTGATATCCAGATGGTTGTAGATGGGGATTTGCTACTCCCGGTTCCATCGTGGGTCAGTTATGCCCCTCAAGCAATGCTGATAGAAGATCGTGTGATCAAAATCCCAACTGTAATTGCTGAAAACTACCATATCACTGCTGAGCGGTTGGAAAATGCGATTCAATCCGCAATTCGAGATGGGAAAAATCCACGCAAGTTAATTGTCAATTCTCCTAATAATCCCACTGGTTTAATATTGCCCCCGGCGCAAATATCCGAAATTGTGCAGATTTGTAGAACATACAATATCCTGGTCATCTCTGATGAGATCTATGGGTTAGTGGATTACAAAAGAGATCATGTCAGTATTGCCCGTTTTTACCCAGAAGGTACCATTGTAACCAGCGGGCTTTCAAAACATCTTTCATTAGGGGGCTTCCGTTTAGGTATTATCTTAATCCCCAAAACGCTGATGGCGATTTATGACGGTGTTCTCAGGGTGGCGAGCGAAACCTGGTCGTGTGTGTCTGCCCCAATCCAATTCGCGTCGATCCAAGCATTCAAAAACGATTCCCAAATAGAAGACTATATTCGAAGTTGCACCCGGATCCATGCTTTGGTATCACAGTATGTGCGAGATGCGCTGGCTAACATTGGCGTTGATTATCCCGATCCACAAGGCGCCTTTTATCTTTACCCCGATTTTGAACCTTTTAGAGTCAAGCTCCGAGAACGCGGTATTGAGACGAGTGATCAGTTGGCGATAGATTTGTTGATGAAAACACACATCGCAAGCTTACCTGGCACAAGCTTTGGAGATGAGCCTGGTAAGCTTCGATTAAGGTTGGCATCTTGCGACTTTGATGGTCAGACTGCTCTAGATTTCTTTAGAGATCATCCAAGTTGTTCTCCAGAAAAGTTTGTCTCAGCCTGTTGTCCGAATATAAAGTTGGCTTGCGAACGATTAGAGTCTTACTTTTTTCTCTGATAACCGATCTAAGTCAGGATAGTCTCAAATACGGGCAGCATGACCCCATTTGCAGCGGATTTAGCTTCGCCAAGGTGATTAGCAAGGTCCCGCAACGCCGCTAGCCTGGCATGCTACCAACGCTCTTTCTAACTGTGTGCGGCAGGAGAACGTTGTATCATTCCGCTTGACTTTTCCATTTTGCTTTGTATAATGAATTAATTCGCCTTTACTGGTGGGTTAATGCGAACCAGGGTGTTATGGTCTGGTGGCAATTGAGGAATAAACCAATCGAACTTAGGAACGAAGTACCTGATAATCAATTTGAATTGCCTGGTTTTCATCCTACAAAACTCCCTGCTCCTAAGTTGAGAGTAGCTTGGAGTTATGGTAATTTCAAAGATTTATTTATACCTGAAAATAAATCCATCCCAGATGACTCCTCTGTTTATAAAGCCTGGAATACTAACCGTTTTGCTTCGGAAGAGGAAAAAATTCAATTTGGAAGATATGCAAGAAAATCCTTAATTGAGAGTAAGTCAATTCTCATTGATGGTGAAAAGCATGTTCTTTCCCTGATTAGATAGGTGACCAGTCAATTTTTTTAGGTGCAAAAATGCTAAACGATGAATTAACGCAAATGGAGAGTATATGTGGAAGATTGGATCAAGTTCGATCTCTTCTTTCAAGCAATGATTTCCCAGATTTAGAAGACATAGCCAACTGGTATTCTTTTTTAGTTGAGTTGAAGACTATTCAAGGGAATTTTAATAACGATGTCAGCTTCCTCGCTACTATGCTGGCCAAACAATACCTGGAAGAAAAATTCGGCCTGCAAAATTACAATGCAGCAGATAAGCCCCAGGGTGCACCTGGCCTTGACATTGATGTAAGGCTGCCAGATGGAAAACGCCTGGTCGCCGAGATCAAAACTACCAGCCCTTACTTGCCAAACGATCTTGGTGCACAACAAAAAGCGACATTCAAAAAGGACTTTCGCAAGCTTACTGGAGCTGAAGCCGATGTAAAGCTATTTTTCTTGACCGAACAAAAAACCTTTCAACTTATGAAGGCACCCAAGTATAGAATTCAACTTTCTGGTGTTATTGTTGTCCTTCTCACCACGAACGAGGTATTCACCGCTTAGTAGCCAAATGAAACTCGCCCTTCGAGTAATTGCAGTTCTAAGCTTCATTGTCTCAATCATCTGGATGATTGTATCTCCAGGGTTTGAGCCACATCCCGCCCACCAGCAAGCCTGCCGTCTCGCCCCGATGAGCGCAGCGAATACGGGGTGCCCCGAAGGGGTATACTCCGCAAAGAGCATCCGGGGCGCACGCAAACCTTTGGCGGGCAACGCCCTTATTAAAAAAGGAAGCTAAATGATGGGAAAGAATCTTTCAATTCACCTTCTGGTTCAAATCGGTGTGTTGATCCTCATAGGCGCATTTGCGGGTTTTGCCGCACTAACCCTGTTCGGAGCAATAGGTGGAGTCGCGATGGGCGTTGCGCCGGAACCGACCTTTGGCTTGGTAGAGGACCTCGTTTGCCCAGATGGAGCCAATATAAAATATTACGCGGTTAAGCGTAGCTATCATCAACCTGGTGAAAGTGAACCACATCTCGAATGCATTCGGGAAGATGGTCAGAGTGAGGATGTATTACTAAAGGCAATCCTGATCGTTTTGGGCATTACATTCATTGGAGTGTTCTTGATAATATTTATCCCAGTATTCATCCCCGTAGCTATCATTGGA
The DNA here is from genome assembly GCA_014382535.1 of Candidatus Desulfolinea nitratireducens. Taxonomy (GTDB): domain Bacteria; phylum Chloroflexota; class Anaerolineae; order Anaerolineales; family Villigracilaceae; genus Desulfolinea; species Desulfolinea nitratireducens. The sequence goes on from JACNJN010000184.1 coordinate 6,598, forward strand.
TTTGTTATCACTCGAAAGGTTATGAAGTCAAAGAGATGAAAATGCCCGCCTAACAACGCCTGCACTCGGCCGGTGGGATTCGTACACAAATTTGAGCTGATACGGTCTCGAAAATTCACCGTTTAATGGGCATTGTCTACGTCCCGCCTACCAGCAAGCCTGCCGTCTCGCCCCGATGAGCGCAGCGAATACGGGGTGCCCCGCAGGGGTATATCCCGCAAAAAGCATGCGGGGCTTTCGCAACCATCTGGCCATGTTATCCTAATGCAAGATGAATATTAAACCTGTATGGTATCAACAGTATCAGGGAGAACAGATATGGAAGACAATTTAGATATAGAAATTGACCCCGAAATATGGACGCAATATTTATTGGCGGTGATGGGGGATAAAGAACGCAGCGCCGAGCTTGTTCAGAAAATCGTAGAAATGTCAGGCGTGCCGCCCGAAAAAGTGAAGCTGATTATTGCTGCTACCACCAAATATTTGGCCAATATCGCGCGCTCAAATTAATATGCAGGGGCTTTTATCCCCGATCCAAACCTGACTGGCAAAGCCACCTTCGGCTTCGTCTCCAAGTACAAGAAGGGCGCAAATCTGCCTGATGGCAACACCGAGTTCCAATTCAGGACTGCAGATCTGAACTTCCACTCTTCGAGCTACGACTGGCTGGTGATTGCCGGACAGGACAAGGCCAAATATAAAGGCGTGGGTACGATCAATGGCAGCGGCAACTATGGTTTCATGCTGACCGCTACCGACAGCAGCCCGGATACATTCCGCATCAAGATCTGGGACAAGGATGCTGCGGACAGT
>JACNJN010000185.1 GCA_014382535.1 Candidatus Desulfolinea nitratireducens
GTTAATGAATGCCTGTTTCTAAAGAGCGTTGACCTGATGGTTGATTTTCATAAAAGCTTCATGCAAATCTGATCCATTTCCATGCAAGAGGTTTAATAATCGGGTTATTTTTTCAGACTAACCTCGGCATCCCTAATCCGTTCAAATGAACACTTGGTGGTTTATCCGTCCAGACTCCGGCGACCGCTGTCCCGCAATGGGGGCAGGCTCCCGTCTCGGTGAGTTGGTACTCCTGGATGATAAATCCCCGCCGTTTAATCAGGGGCTGATCACAGCCCGAACAACGCGTGGATTCATATTCCCCCGCCCGGCCATGCGCGTTCCCCGCGTAAACATGACGCAGCCCGGCTTCCCGTCCAATATCTGCGGCGCGGATGAGCGTATCAACGGGAGTGTTGTCGGTGTCGAGCATTTTGTAGTCCCGATGAAAAGCGGTCACATGCCAGGGGATATCGGGAGAGATCCCCGCCAGAAAACGGGCAGCCTCCCACAACTCCGCGTTTGAATCGTTGAAGCCGGGCACAACCAGCGTGACCACTTCGATCCACAATCCCAGCTGATGAAGCCCCTCAATACTATCCAACACATTTTGGAGCACCCCGCCCAGTTGCCTGTAGTTCTTATCCTGCATTGATTTCAGGTCAATTTTATAACCATCAAGATGAGGGTGCAGCATTGAAAGCGCTTCGGGCGTGGCGTTGCCATTCGAGATCATCACGGTTTTCAATCCGGCAGCCCTGGCCTCCTTGAATACCGCGACGGCCCACTCGGTCGTGATCAGCGGCTCGTTATAGGATGAGGCGATGATTTTGGCGTCAGACTGTTTCGCCAAAGCGACCAATTGCGCCGGGCTAATTTCGCGCACCAGGCGTCCTGCTCTTTCAGAGGCCGGATCACGCATCGCTTGCGAGGTGAACCAATTCTGGCAGTAGCCGCAATGAAAATCGCAGCCCAACATCCCAAAGGTGAGCGCATTCTCCCCGGAAAGAAAATGATAGAGGGGTTTCTTCTCGATCGGATCGGCCTGGAGCGCGGCAACATAACCCCAGGGCACGCGCAATTCACCACCCCTGTTGAAACGGACCTGGCAAATCCCCCGTCGCCCTTCGCGGATCAGACAGCGATGGCCACAGGCTGTACAGCGGAGGGCCTCATCATCGAGTTTTTCGAGGAGCGTGCCGGGGATGGTCAGGGCGTCAAGTTTGTTTTCTAAGGTCATAATATTCTCGGGTTCCTGCCACCATTCTAACTTATAATCCATTTATGCTAACCCTCGCCATTCAAGCCGGTGGCAAATCCAGCCGCATGGGACAGGATAAAGCCCTGATGCCCTTCCGTGGACGCCCTTTGATCCAAACTGTGATGGATCGTCTCGCCCCGATTGCGGATGAGATCCTCATCACCACCAATAACCCCGATGATTATCGTTTTCTGGACCTCCCGCTCTTCCGCGACATCAGGCCGGATCGGGGTGCCCTGGGCGGACTCTACACCGCATTATCCTCCGCCAAAGGGGATCTCGTCGCGGTGGTGGCCTGCGATATGCCCTTCGCCAGCCGGCCACTTTTTGACACGGCCAGCAAGCTGATCGTTGAGTCCGGTGCGGATGTGGTCATCCCTCAGACGGAGCATGGCTACGAACCTCTCCACGCGCTCTACAGACGTGAGACCTGCCTCCCCGCCATTGAAGCAGCACTGGATGCCGATCAATGGAAGGTGATCTCCTGGTTCGATCAGGTAAAGGTCCGCGCCCTATCCGTGGAGGAGACTGCCGCCTTCAATCCCGACGGTCTCACTTTTTGGAATCTGAACACCCCCGAAGATTTCGTAAAAGCTGAAGGACTGGATTAAATTTCACCACAAAGACACAAAACTCACAGAGTTTTTCTCTGTGGGCACAAAGGCTTTCTTTGTGCTCTCAGTGCCTTAGTGGTGATTCTTGATACTTGCGTTTCTATCGCACAATCATCACCGGGCAGGGTGCGTGCTGCAAAACCTTTTGCGACTGGCTCCCCAAAAGCAGGCCGCGCAATTTACCATGCCCGCGCGAGCCCATCACGATCAGGTCGATGGCGCGCACACTGGCAACATTCAAAACGACCTCTGCCGCAGACCCTTCCAGAATTTCGGTATGAATTTCTCCTGGAATTTCGCCAACAGTCTCCAGCGCCTTTTCCACAATCTTTTTAGACTCTGCCAGGCGGGCGACAATAGCCTCCTGGAAATTGGGCTCCCCCAAATAAGCAGGGACGGTGGGATGGGCAACGACAATCCATAAATTTGATTCCAGACAGGTAGCTAATTCGGCGGCTTTTTCCGCTGCGTGGTACGAATGTCTGGATCCATCCACACCCAATAGAATATTCTTAAACATCGGAACCTCCTTTTCTCGATTACAATTTCAGTATACAGTTTTTGTACCTTGGCTTCAAGTTTTGGTAGTGGCTCAAAATAAATGAAAAGAAGATTCTGCGAGGAGGGCGACTGCCCGACGAAGCAGTCTCGCAATATATAGATTTCTCTAAAAAGGACGAGATTGCTTCGCTTCGCAAGCTCCGCTCGCACGAGTGCCCTTTAGGGTAAATTCACGTCATGTAGTTTTTGCCACTGCCCAAGTTTTTAGGTTGTACAACTCATCTTTTTATCCAGGAGAAAAAATGGCTCTGAATATCCCAGAAATCCGCGCACAATTCCCCGGCCTTGCCCGTCCGGCGATCTTTTTTGATGGCCCCGGTGGCACACAAATTTCCCGCCAAAGCCTCGAACGTATGCAGGATTATTTGATCAACTGCAACGCCAATCATCATGGCGCCTTCGAAACCAGTCGCAAATCGGATGCGATCCTGGATGAGGCCCACCAGGCGATGGCCGATTTCTATAACGCTGCCCGCCCCGATGAGATCGTCTTTGGCGCAAATATGACCACGCTCACCCTCCATTTGAGCCGATCTCTGGCGCGGACCTTGAATCCCGGCGATGAGCTTCTGGTGACCCGTCTGGATCATGATGCCAATATCGCCCCCTGGCTGCTGATCGCTGAAGATCGCGGCTGCCATGTGACCTGGGTCGATTTCGATGTGGAAGACGGCACCTTCAGGCTGGAGGATTTTGCAAAAGCCCTTGAGAAGAAACCAAAAATAGCCGCCTTTGGCTACGCCTCCAATTCATTGGGGACGATCAATCCGGTCAAGAAAATGGTCGCGATGGCAAAAGAGGCTGGCGCGCTGACCTATATCGATGCGGTCCAATACGCCCCGCATGGCCCGATCGATGTCCAGGATCTGGGTTGTGATTTCCTGGTCTCATCCCCCTATAAATATTTTGGCCCGCATATGGGTGTGCTCTACGGACGCTACGAATTGCTGGATGAGTTGAAAGCCTATAAGGTGCGCACCTCCCCAAAAATGCCCCCGGACAAATTCGAAACCGGCACCCAAAACCACGAAGGGATCGCGGGAGTGCTTGGGGCAGTGGAATATTTCGAATGGGTTGGGGAGAAATTTGGTGCAGAATATGGCCCAGCACTCGAAGAACTCGGCTATAGCGGCCGCCGCCTGACGCTCAAAAAAGCGCTGACCGCCATCCGGGCCTATGAGTATGAGCTAAGCAAGGCCCTTCTGGAAACATTGGAAACGGTCCCCAGGATCAAAATATTTGGGCAGACCGATCCGCGCGCCCTCGAAGACCGGGTGGCGACCTTTGTCTTCCGGATCGATGGGATGCATCCCCGCGAGGTGGCAGAAAAACTCGGCGAGCGGGATATCTACGTCTGGGATGGGAATTATTATGCCCTCGCCATCTCCGAACGGCTGGGGATGGAGGAAAGCGGCGGATTTACCCGTGTCGGCGCGGCGCATTACAACACAATTGAAGAGATCAAGCGCTTTGGCGAAGTCCTGACGGAGATCAGCAAGGGATAAAATAAAAATAAAACATCAATATTAAATGTCAAATCCTCCAGGAGTTTACCTGGAGGATTTGTGTATTTGTATATAAATGAGATATATCTTTATCAGCTATCCCGCTCCATCAGGGCTTCGCGCTCGGGGCCATTGGCGACCCAGCCAACCCTGACACCGACCAGCTCTTCGACCCTTTCGACGTAGGCCTGCGCTTCGGGGGGTAGCTCTGAAAATTTACGCACATCGCGAATATCGCTATGCCAGCCGGGCAGGGTTTCGTAAATCGGTTTGACACGCCCAAGTTGATAGGAATCCAGGTCGTAGAAATGGACTTTTGCTCCGCCAAACTGATAACCCGTGCAAATCCTGATCTCTTCAAAGGCGCTCAGAATATCGAGTTTGGTCAGGAAGAGCGCATCCACACCGCTCAGCATGGTCGAGAAGCGCACCACTTCACGAACCCAAGTCCACTGCAACTTAGGTTCGCTACCAAAAATTACTCTGTTTTATAATCTCTCCTTAATTTTCTGCTCCCACTGCTACCAAGAACGGGGCGGAAATAATTCTACAGCAGAGCAATGAGGGATATCTTTGGAATAATCTCTATTCTCTTAAAAAAATCATCTGGTTTTATTTGGTGAGGGCACCCCGTCACCCTGTCCGAATTGCTGTGGCAAGGCCAAAAATGATAATGCATAAAAAGCGGCTACTATGAGAAGCAATGCCTTTATCCCAATCAAATAAGTGACTGCCTGAAGAAGTGCTCCTACCAGTGAGCCAACCATATTTGATCCCAATGCCTCATCCTTTCTTTCCACTTTGGCAAACGAACTAATAAATATAATGCCACTAAAGAGCATTGGTAGGGTAGTTAGGCTACCAACCACAATTATTTTAGTAGCATATGGGAGAAAGGCAAATTGAGCCAGGTCGACAAAGTACAAGGTAAGCGTAATCCCTATAAGCGCCAAATAAACAAAGCTGATCTTTATGTCAGGGAATTTGTATGCCACCCAATTTGCCAGGAGTACCATAATGAGCACGCCTGAAATTATCGCTGCATTGGTTTGCCAGGTATTCCCTAAAACCACGGATGCTTTGCTGATATTCTGTACTTCAAGAAGAAGAAATGCAGCTCCGAGAAAGAAGAAATGCCAGTGTGAACGATTCCAACGGGTGATTAAGTTTGGTATCTTCCATCGGATACTGCTATGGAATAGTAGCAACAACATCATTCCAAAGAGCAGGTAGAAAAGGACAGGTATTTTCGGAGATTCCAAGTAAATATATGGCCAGTCGTCTGTGGCAATCTTAGTGGTCAGAGGAAATGACAAAGGCGATATCTGCTGTAATTCAGTGATATATGCTTCAAACAGTTGATTTTGATTAATTTGATTCCTGGCTATGTCGAGATCGCCAGAAATAAACATTACCCCTCCCCAACCGTACTCGGAACGTGGTATCCGAAAAGAAATTGGTTCCTCACCAAAAACATCCTGAAGGACATTTGCCATGCGGTCACCGATGTAATTCTTTGTTGGCTCAAAAGTCAGCACCATGATGCCACCATCGGACAACAATGATTTTGCTTGTTCAATACTCTCCCGAGTGTAAACATAATGATCCAGCCTTGCATTGGTCATTGCGGTTGTCGTATGAGAATCAAGGAGACTGAAAGAAATGACATCAAATTTCTCGGTAGTGGTGGCAAAAAATGATCTGGCATCATTATTCACTACATTTACCGATGGTGAAGTGTAAGGATTTTCAGGATGATACTTGCGTCCTAGTGAAATGATAGCTGGATCTATTTCAACAGCAGTAATATTTTTTGCCCCGTTGCGGATTCCTCCAGCCGCATCGTTACCACTACCTGCCCCGACGATCAAATAATTCTTAGGATTTGGATGAAGCAACAACGGAATATCATATTGGCTGAGGCCTTGTTTTTCCGGTTGAAATCGTTCTGGATCTGATGAAGTAAATGTATCGCTCAAATTTGCCATGGCCTGGTATCCTGTATTGTTCACAGTAACAAGATATTTACTAAAACCAGTATCATCTTGAACCAATCCTTGGACAACCAATTTTTGATATGGTGACCAAACAACGTCCAGCGAGTTTGGAACCAACCCAACGAACCAGGAAAGGGCAACAATTATTCCAAGCAATGCGAGATTGGTCTTTATATTGCGGGAAAACCATATTACAAGGATCGTCATCAAGCCGCCAAAAACAAGGAACCATGTAAATGGAGGTTGGTTGAAAAAACTCAAGAAAACAAAAAGCCACGTACCCACCAGACTACCGGCAACGTTGACCGAGTAGACCCAAATAGTATTTGGATGATCATCTATCAAACGACCAAGTAACCGGCCTAATGGAACAAATATATCTACGACAAGAAAAAGCAGGCAGTAAGTTCCTATCAATCCGATAACCACGAGGGAGATTTTAACGAGATTGTCTGTGGTTTCAAAAAGTCCCCAAATCACAAAGTCATCCAGTACACTTAGAGCCTCGCTAATATTTCCCAAGACTGTTCGTACAGAAGGAATTACCATGAGGATAAGTAAAATGGATAACGGAATGAGAGTCTGCTGAAACTTGATTTGCTGATGAGAGCTAAAAAGTCCTAGGCCAATGCCTAGAAAACATGCAACCAGAATCGTATTCTGTAAATATGCAAAGATGCGAATTTCTGTACCAATCCAGCGAATGAGTAACATTTCCAGAAACAAACCCACAACGCTGATAAGGAAAACCGACCAGGCTATTTTCCCTGGCACAATTAAGAGATCTTTTCTCTTTTGTGTGTGTTCAGCATGCATAAATAATCTCCTTAAAATCGTAATATAGGTACTTGGCAACAAGCTACATGAAGTATTGGTACGAAATCTTTGCTCTCCATATTTATAAGGAAGTTCACTCTTTAATGGTTTTTAGCCAAAAATCTCTATACCTGCGTAAGATTATATATGTGGGGTTTGCGCATATTGTCCAATTTAATGACACTTTTCTTCAGCCAACTTAAGTTTGATCCATTTACTACCCAATTTATAATTGAACGGATTACACACCCCTTTCGGGCATTTCGTCATACCTTATTTGCGGATCGCATGAAACCCTATGAAGAAGATTATACGGCGTTTTATTAAGATCTGATTGTTCATATTAATCTTCAGTTATCTTAAGAATAGAACTTATTTTACTATTACTTTACCCTCAGCTATCTCGCTCCATCAGGGCTTCGCGCTCGGGGCCATTGGCCACCCAGCCAACTCTTACCCCAACCAGTTCTTCGACCCTTTCCACATAAGCCTGTGCTTCAGGGGGCAGATCTGAAAATTTGCGCACACCGCGAATATCAGATTGCCAGCCGGGCAGGGTTTCGTAGATCGGTTTGACGCGCCCAAGTTGATAGGAATCCAGATCGTAGAAATGGACTTTTACGCCGCCAAACTCATAACCCGTGCAAATCCTGATCTCTTCAAAGGCGCTCAG
>JACNJN010000212.1 GCA_014382535.1 Candidatus Desulfolinea nitratireducens
CAGTCCAGGAATTGCTCGGACACAAAGACGTCAAAACCACCATGATCTACACCCATGTTCTCAATCGCGGAAAGCTTGCCGTAAAATCCCCCCTGGATGACATCCCCTGATTGCCCGTCGATCATCGGGATATGTTTTTCGGGATCCCTAAGCCACTGAAACAAAATATAAAGGCGGCCACAATCTCCCGCAGCCACCTTCAACCTTCAACTTTCACCTTTCCAACCTCCCAAACTCCCAACCTTCAACCTTCCAACTTTCCAACCTTCAGACCTCCCCACCTCCCAACGTTCACCCCTCCAACAAATGCCTCGCGATCACCATTCTTTGGATCTCGCTCGTCCCCTCGCCGATCGTCATCAGGCGGGCATCGCAGTAGATCCGTTCGACGGGATATTCGCGGCTGTAGCCATACCCGCCGTGGATCTGGATCGCGTTCCGCGCCACCCGTTCTGCCATTTCGGTTGCGAAGAGCTTCCCCATCGCGGCCTGATGTTTGAAGGGGCGACCAACATCATGCAGCCAGGCAGCCTGGCGCATCATCAGACGCGCCGCTTCGATCTCGGTCGCCGCGTCAGCCAGCATCCACTGGATGGCCTGCTTTGCTGCGATCGGCTTCCCAAAGGCTTCACGCTGCTTGGCATAGGCCAACCCTTCTTCAAAAGCCGCCTGCGCCAAGCCGACCGACAGAGAACCGATGCTGATCCGGCCGGCATCCAGGGTCTCGAGGGCTTGTTGGAAACCGCGACCCTCCTCGCCAAGAAGATGATCGAGGGGGACGCGCACATCGTCATAGCTTAGCGCGTTTGTTTGGGAGGCGTGCAACCCCATTTTCTTCTCCGGGGGGTGGATCGTCAGTCCGGGCGAATCTGTCGGGACAATGATCATGCTCATAGAATCAGATCCAGTTCCGGGCTCCGTCCGCACCAGGGTGATCACATAGGATGCCACGCTCGGATTTGTGATCCACATTTTTGAGCCGTTGATTACCCACTCATCCCCCTCTTTTTCAGCTTTTGTCCGCACTCCGCCTTTCAGATCAGATCCCGCTCCTGCTTCAGTCAGGGCCAGCGCGGCGAGTTTCCCCTCTCCGTTGGCAATTGGCTCCAGGAATTTTTTCTTTTGCGCATCTGTGCCATAGTTGGCGAGGGGCGCACAGCCAAGCTCGGTATGTGCAGCAATCGCAAGCGCGGTGCTTCCGCAGGCCCAGCCCAATTCTTCGATCGCAACTGACATCGCAACTGTGCCAACCTCTGAGCCGCCATACTCTTCCGGGATCATCATTCCCAGCAATCCAACCGGGGCCATCTTGTGGACGGCATCCCAGTTGAATTCACCGCTTTCGCTGATCTCGTGAGCCCTGGGTTTGACTTCTGCACTAACAAAATCGTGGACGATCTTTTGCCACATTCGCTCTTCTTCGGTTAGATCAAAATCCATCAACCTCTCCTTAATTCTGGGGGGCGTTATTATAGCCATCCAGCCATGCTGACGCTTCCTTAACCTTTTCTTTTGGAACAAAAATATGCACCTTTGCAAATTTCCCAAAACTTACCGGGATCGTTCCCCCCACGCTTTCTTGCGCCAATTCCACTGGGATTTCCAGGGCTTCGAGGGCCGATTTCATCATTTCGGCCTCGATACGGTCATAAACTTCGGTCAGTAATTCCCAGGTCATTGCAGACATTTTATATTCTCCAATAAAGTATAAATAAAACAGTAAAGAGGATGCTCACAGCCAATTGACGAAAACCCACTGCGGTCGGTTTTATTTTTATGGCCGGATTGAATGTCCACCACAGGGTTTCTGCCAATTGCAGGAGGAAGGGGATGAAGATGTATTGCGGTAGCCAGCCGATTATGCCTAACAATAGGGTGGCCACAAAATTAAAGGAGGTATATAGAATGGCGCGCTTTCCGATTTTATATTGGCCGGAACGCCCCGGGATCTCGGGCAGGCTTCGGTGTTCCAGGCGCATATAGGCGTGGACAATGGATGCCGCTGACTGAAACCAGACCAGGATCCACAGGATCCAGCCAGTTGCATCGTAACTTCCTTTTCCCACCCATAAGGCGGCAGGAGCGGCGAGGGCCAAAGCACCGCTGGCGACAATCTCCAGCCCCGCCTGTCTTCTTTCGTCACGCTTGCTAACAAGGCGTAGATGCCAAACGAAAATTGCAATCCCCGGTATGGCTAAATAAAAAATATCTGTAAAACCTCGTATGGAGAGACCGATCAGCATCACCAGGGCGATTCCGCCATAGACCAATATCCAGAAGCGTGCGGCAGGCAGGTCGCTGCGCGGCCGGCGCCCCGCGTAGGCTTTGGTTGCAATCGTCACCGGTTGGCGGATTAAAAAAGCAGCCATGGCTGCGATGATCAGGTAAACGGACGTTGTGGAAAAGCCTCCGCCCACGAAGAAGCCGATCACGAGGGGGCTCAGGATAAATACCCAGGAACCGTGATCCTGGGGTACTGCGATTGTTTTTCGAAAGGTTGATCTCATAGGTGGATTATATCAAATTTGCTTCCCAAGAATATGTTGGATTATCCCAAGGATAACCTTAGGCAGTTCCTCCCGAAGGATACCGGGACGGTTGGAGCGGAATGGCGAATGATTATGAGCCTGAAGTCGCCTGTGCTCGACAGAGCGAAGGGCAGGGATTGCGGAAAACCACTCTTCGCCAATTTGATCACAAACGACCGTGCTATGTTAAAATTCTCAGCTATAAATCAATAATCCTCTTGTACATGTGCTCCCGGCGGCGTCCCCGCCGCCGCCCTAAAGGATGCTACGCAAAGGACGTCGGCTAGAGCAATGTCAAAAAGGGAGTTTTGCCGGTAGTCTAATGATGAAATTGGATCAACAAAAGATGAAAAAAGTACGCATCAAAGAACTCGAAGAAAAAATAAATGAACTAAAAGAACGCTGGCCCGCTCATTCCACCCCACCGGCGATGCTTCAGGAGCTGGATGATCTCGAAGAGGCCCTGGCTCTGGAAATTGACAAACTTGATCAGAAGGGAGCCGATGCCTAGAAAAACAGTTGCTGTAAATTATCGGGCCTGTGAACCGGAGAAATGCGAAGATGGGATCTGTCTGGCTGCCCTGGTCTGCGAGAAGAATATCCTCATTCAGGAAGCGCCCTATGAAATGCCGGATACCAAAGCCTCGTCATGTCTGAGCTGTGCCATCTGCGTCCAGGCTTGTCCCCAAGATGCAGTCCTCGTTATGTGAGTCCCATGATGTTTGAGCGCAGAGATAAGAATAATATATGAGTCACCAAATCTGACAAACTCTGTCTGAATTTGGTGTAGAATTGAACCCATGATGAAAAAGAAACCAGTAGTCCTGTCTGTTTTGGCCCACCCCGATGACGAATCTTTTGGGATGGGGGGAACTCTGGCCCTCTATGCAGAACGTGGAGCCGAGGTGCACCTCGTTTGCGCAACCCGTGGGGAAGTGGGCGAGATGGACGAAAAATATATGCAGGGTTTTGACTCGATCGCTGCTCGCCGGGAATCTGAATTGCGTTGCGCAGCCGGGATCCTGGATCTCACCGGTGTACACTTTCTCGATTACCGAGATTCGGGGATGCCCGGCTCTGTCGATAATGAACATCCCCGCGCCCTTTTCGCACAACCTTTGGAAGAGGTCGCAGAGAATATTGTCTGCTATATCCGCGATCTGAAACCGGATGTCGTGCTGACCTTTGATCCCATTGGCGGATACCGCCATCCTGACCATATCGCCATCCATGATGCGACCGTGATGGCATTCGAGCGCGCAGACGACGCCTCTTTCGCTCCCCAGTCAGGCGCACCCTTTAAACCGGAAAAACTTTATTTTCATACTTTTTCGCGCGCATTTTTACGGGTAACCGTTAGGGTAATGCGCCTCTTTGGGCAGGATCCAACCAAATTTGGCAAAAATAAGGATATCGATATTGAATCCCTGGCGAAAGTTGATTTCCCCATTCATGCGCGAATTAATATTCGTTCTGTCCTGAAAAAGAAGGAGGCGGCTGGGCGCTGTCATGCCAGCCAGGGAGGCGGTCAAATGCAAAAAGGCGTTCGCGGAATTCTCTCGCGGCTCTTCAACGGCACAGAGATGTATATGCAGGCCTGGCCGCCGGTAGAAGGAAAATTCAAAGTTCGTCACGATTTATTGGGGTGAATAAGCTGAGGCTGCATTGCACTTAAAAGTGCGTTGCAGCTGATTTCTACAGAATCAAGCCGTTTACTACCAGTCTTTTTCTTCGCGGGGGTAGGAACCAAAGACTCGGATAAAGGGTGCGATCTCGCGCAAATGGTTCAGCGCAGCATCCGCTGGTTTTCTATCCTGATGCCCGATGAAATCAATATAAAAGAGATACTCCCAGGGTTTCCCTGCCAGGGGGCGAGATTCGATCTTTGTCAGGTCGATTTCTCTCAGCGCAAAAATGCTCAGGGCCTTGAAAAGGCTTCCAGGTTTATTTTCCAGGCTGAAAACGATCGATGTTTTATAGCTGAGATCATCAGTATTTTCCTGTCCATATTGCTCGGGGGAAAGCGCCAAAAAACGCGTGTAGTTGGCAGGATCATCTTCCATATTTTCCTGCAGGATAGTCAATCCATAAACCTTTGCGGCCAGACGGGAAGCGATTGCAGCCGATCTATGATCATTCTCCTCCTTGAGAGCCCTGGCGCTGCCAGCGGTATCGCCAGCCACAATTCCCGGCAAATTGAGTTTTCGCAGGCTCTCCTCACATTGCGCCAAAGCTTGCGGATGCGAATACACGCGTTCGATTTCTTCAAGCCTCACACCGGGCAACGCCATCAGGCAGTGACTGACCCGCAAATGATGCTCGCCAGTAATATGAAGTTGATTGCGGAGTAAAAGGTCATAATTCCGGTGAATGCTGCCGGCCAGGGAATTCTCGATCGGCGCTATGCCGCGCATGGCTTTCCCCTCACTGACTGCCTCGAAAAGTTTGTCAAAGCTTTTACAGGGTAGTGTTTTGATTTCTTTACCAAAATGCTCATAAGCTGCGGCCTCGCTGTACGCGCCTGCCTCACCCTGGAACGCAACGATTTTCTCTCTCATTTATTTTCCTCCCACCAGTCACTTATCCGCCTGATCGCTTCCACGATCTTCTCTTTTGGTTGCGTGATCGAGATCCGGAAAAATCCCTCGCCTTCCGATCCGAAAACGGTCCCTGGCGCAACGCTGACACCCGCCTCCTTGAGTAAACTCATCGCAAATTGATCGGATTTCCAGCCCTCAGGAATTGGTGTCCAAATATAAAGCGATGCTTGAGGACTTGCGACGGATATCCCCAACTGACGGAGACCGTTGATAATGAGATCCCGGCGTTGACGGTAAACCCCGTTCCGCTCGTGGACCCAGGCTTGATCCATCCCCATTGCGTGTCTGGCCGCCTCAAGGATTGGCCGGAAATGTCCGCTATCGGCATTTGTTTTCAATTTGAGCAGAGTCTCCAAAACGGCAGCATTCCCGACCGCCGCACCGACCCGCCATCCAGCCATATTGTGCGACTTGGAAAGTGAGTTGAATTCTATCGCTACATCCTTCGCGCCCTCAACCTGCAGGATGCTCGGGAGAGGTCCCTCACCATAGTAAACCTGGGTATACGCCGCATCGGCGCAAATAAAAATGTTATTCTTCTTCGCAAACCGGACGAGTTTCTCATAAAACTCAAGCGGAGCAGTTGCCCCGAGAGGGTTATTTGGGTAATTGATCCAGATCAACTTTGCTTTCTTTGCCACCTCAGCAGGGATCCCCTCCAAATCGGGCAGATAATCATTCTCAACACGCAGGGGTAACAAATAGGGCTCTCCGCCTGCAAGTTCGGTCCCGCGGATATAGGTCGGGTAATATGGATTTGGGATCAGCGCAATATCGCCCGCTTTGATAAAGGCCTGGCTTAAGTGAAAGATGCCCTCCTTTGTTCCAAGCAGGGGGATGATCTCCTTCTCCGGGTCAAGCCTGACGTTGAAGACCCGTTCATACATCCCCGCCCAGGCCTCCCGGTAGGAGAGTGGTCCCACATGCATCTGATAGCCATGTGTATTTGGGCGGGATGCTGCCAGGCTGAGCGCCTCGATCACCTCGGGGTGTGGGGGAAGATCGGGCGAGCCAATATCCAGTCGAATGGTCTCGATACCCCTGGCTTTCAGGATTTCAATTGTTTCGTCAAGTTGAGCAAAGAAGTGTTTTTTTATTGAGGTCATTTTATTCTCGAAAATTAGTACGCGAATTTTACGGATCGAGCGGATTTTCAGAGGTCAGATAATAGACCTCTTGTATCTGTGCTCCCGGCGGCGTCCCCGCCGCCGCCCTAAAGGATGCTGCGCGAAGGACGGCGGCTAGAGCAGTGTCAAAAAGAGACTTTTGCATGAAGTCTACTAAAAGAATCTGTGAGAATCCCAAAATCATTGTTATCCGCGTTCTATTAAAGCCTCTAGTGCCAATCTATACGACATCCATCCAAAGCCAGTAATTTTTCCCAGGCAAACCGGGGCGATCAATGATTGCTTGCGGAACTCCTCCCGGGCGTAGACATTGGAGAGATGTACCTCAATTACCGGAATGCCAATTGCAGCGACCGCATCTCGCAGCGCAACAGATGTGTGCGTATATCCAGCAGGATTGAAGATCACGCCATCCGCTTTTTTTGCAGCCTCCTGCAGGGCATCCACCAATGCCCCCTCGCTATTGGATTGGATGCTGTAAATCTCCACATCCTTTGCGGATGCGGCTTCGGCTAATTTCTGATCGATCTCAGCCAGGGTCAAGTCGCCATAGATCTCAGGTTCGCGGGTACCGAGTAAATTTAAATTGGGTCCGTGTAAAACGAGTAGGGTGGTCATTTTTTCTCCTTTATAGCCCTCTCCTGCGAAGCGGGAGAGGAAAGTCCGAGCGCAGCAAGGACAGGTGAGGGCAACGCTAAAGCTCCTCTAACAACCTTTCCAAATCCTTAATTTCTACTCCCACGCGCATCTCACCAATTTTGACTGGCAAGGCAAACTTCACCACCCCTTTTGACTTCTTCTTATCGGTCTGCATTGCCGCGACCAACGCCGAAGGGTGTATCCCATTAGGGATGGCAACGGGCAAGCCGAGGGTGACGAGCGTCGCGGCAATTTCATCTGCCAGGCCTGCTTCGGCGATCCCCAATTTCTCCGCCAGACGCGCCTCAACGACCATCCCGACCCCGACTGCTTCGCCATGGCGCAGGCCATATTGGGTCAGTGATTCGATCCCGTGTCCGATCGTATGTCCAAAATTGAGCGCGGCGCGGATGCCACCTTCGAATGGATCGGCCTCGATGATCCTGATCTTCACACCCATTGCCCGCGTGATCAATTGATGCCAATTCTCGCTCAACTTCTCAATTCCCTGTCCACAAAGGGAAAATAGTTCAGGATCGTCGATGACACCATGCTTGACTACCTCGGCCAACCCATTCCGGATCTCAGCTTCGGGCAGCGTGCGCAATGTGGCAGGGTCAGCCAGAACGAGTTTGGGCGGGTAAAATGCCCCCACCAGATTTTTGCCTTCAGGGAGATTTGCACCCGTTTTTCCACCCAGGCTGGCATCCACCATCGAAAGCAATGAGGTTGGGATGCTGACCCACGCCACCCCGCGCATAATGGTTGCAGCGGCAAAGCCGGCCATATCGTTGACGACCCCACCGCCAATGGCAAGGATCGTCCCGCCGCGCTCCATGCCAGCGTTGAGCAGATCACGCCAGAGCTGGGTCATCGTATCGATGGTTTTATTTTTTTCGCCGGCTGGGAAGATCACTGTCGTTGCATCCAATTTTCGGGCAAGTGCTTTAGCATAGAGCGGTGCGGTATTGCTGTCACTGACGATAAAGAAGGGCGGATGGCATCCATTTTCAACCAGCAAGGCATCCAGATCATTCAGGCCATTATTTTCAACGCGCGCCGTGTAGCCCTTTCCCATTCCGCGCAGATAAAATCGCCCCAGGCGGTATTGAATGACCTCCGCGCTTTCTTCAGGGGTTAGATTATCGGTTTCAACCTGGATCGCGAAAGAATGATAATGATCACTGCGTGTATCCAGTAATTCTTTGAGTGAATTTCCCTGAAGAAGAGGACGTTGATCTTTGCCTCTTTGCAGACGCTCAGCTAAGGTTTTGGATGGGGCCTGCAGGCAGATCACCTCTCCGATTTTTTCTGCGTGATTTCGGTTTGCCCGGTCCAAAAGGGCGCCGCCTCCCAAGGCAACAATGGAGGCCTTCCGAGGGCTCTTTAA
Organism: Candidatus Desulfolinea nitratireducens; assembly: GCA_014382535.1. GTDB lineage: Bacteria > Chloroflexota > Anaerolineae > Anaerolineales > Villigracilaceae > Desulfolinea > Desulfolinea nitratireducens. Next base: position 8,285 of record JACNJN010000212.1, read on the forward strand.
CGCGGTGCTTTCTCTCTCTCGAAAGCCAGCTTCGCCCTCCTTTTCAAATATATCCGGGATGGAGAGGCCTGCGGACCTTTCAATTGCACCATCCAAATCCACAAAGGGGAGGTTTAGCTTAGCAGCCAGAAATTTGCCTGTCGTCGATTTGCCCACTCCGGGTGGGCCATAGAGGTAGATGGTTGAGGTCATGATTTCCTTAATCACTAAACACGTCACTGCGAGGAGCAAGTCTTTGCGACGTGGCAGTCTCCAAAAGGTGAAGGAGATTGCCGTGTTGGGCTGACGCCCTCCTCGCAATGACGTAATTAATTACCAAAATTTATGCGGCTGGTTATCCAGCTTAATATCGCTCAGTTTTGCCTGTTTTAATGCCGCAAAGCGAGGAAGCATCTCAGCAAGCGAGTCGCCGCCGAGTTTTTCGAGCAGGGCATCTGCCAGAACAAAGGCAGTCACTGCCTCAATGATCGGTACGGCCCGTGGGACGGGGCAAAAATCGGAACGCTCATATGTCGTGACAGTTTCTTCTCCGCTGAAGATGTCAACGGTCTCTTGCGGTGTCAGGGTCGAGGCGATCGGTTTCATGGCTGCCCGAATGATTATTGGCTCCCCATTTGTTATCCCACCCTCGATCCCCCCGGCACGATTTGTTTTGCGAACGAGCTTCTCGCCTTCGCGGAAGATCTGGTCCTGGGCTTCGGTTCCTCGCAAACGGGCATTCTCAAAAGCGGGGCCAAACTCCACCCCTTTGATCGCCTGGATTCCAAGAATCGCAGCGCCCAATCGGGATTCGAGTTTTCGGTCCCATTGAACGTGGGAGCCTAATCCCGGCGGTAATCCCATCGCAACAACCTCGATCACACCGCCAAGGGTATTTTTCCCCTTGATTGCGGACTCGATCTCTGCGATCATTTCTTGAGCAGCACCCTCGTTTGGACAACGAACCTCAGATTCTTCGGCCCGTACGCTGCGGTCAGGGAGATTCATATCGAATAGATCGGCTTTAACCTTGCCAATCGAGACCACATAGCCTCCAATTTGTACCCCAAATTCTTCGAGCAGGTGTTTACAAATGGCACCCACCGCAACCCGAGCGGATGTTTCTCTGGCGGAAGCACGTTCAAGGGAAGGGCGTAGATCCTCATATCCATATTTGATCGCACCGACCAGGTCGGCATGTCCCGGACGTGGCGCAGTCATTGGCGGGATGTCTTTATTTTTCCACTTTTCGTGATCGGCGTTGATGATACTCAGGGAAATCGGCGCGCCGGTCGTTTTCCCTTCGAGAATCCCGCTTTGGATGATGGCTTGATCTTTTTCGAGCTTCATCCGCGGACCGGCGCCATAGCCGCGTTGACGCCGTTGAAGTTCATGGTCGATCACATTGGGGGTAATTTTCAACCCGGCAGGCATTCCTTCAAGTATGGCGAGCATGGCGGGGCCATGGGATTCTCCCGCAGTTAGAAAGCGAAGTGGCATAATTTCTCCTTACTGCCTTGTATGTTGGATTGCATCCAGATATGCTTGAAGCATCTTTTGAGTAGATGGTTTTTTTCCTGTCCAGATCCTGAATGAGAGCGCGGCCTGTTCGATCAGCATCCCGATCCCGCCGCGAATGGGCAACCCAGCTACTTCTGCGTCTGCCATCAGCTGTGTTTTCGCAGGAGTATAGATCAGGTCGTAAAGGGCTGTGCCACCCGGGAGAGGGAGATCCTCAGGCCATGGGGAACCTTGCAGATGAGACAACATCCCGACCGGGGTTGTGTTGACGATCAGGGTGGACGATAGATCTGCAAGCCCATGTATATCCAATTTTAACGCACTTAGCTGCTCGATATTAGATGAGAAATAATTCTTAAGCGCTTGCGCCTGATCGGGACGCCGGGCAGCAATGATCACCTCCCAGCCCTCAGAGAGGAGCGCATAGGTAACCGCTCGAGCCGATCCGCCTGCGCCAAGGATGAGAGCTTTCCTCACAGAAGATGTCTTTTCTGATAAGTGTACTAAATCATTCAAAAATCCCTGCGCATCGGTATTATCACCAAATAATTGCCTATTTTTCATTGAAATCGTATTTACCGCGCCGATTGCATTTGCGGTCTCACTCAACTTATCCAAAAGAGGGATGACTGCCTGCTTATGCGGAATGGTCACATTTAAGCCTCGTAATTCTCTCTTTCGAACGCGGGCGAGCATCTCTGCTAGAGCTTCCGGGTCATCTGGTGGAATTGGGTAAAGTTGATAATCACCCTGTAGCCCGGAATCATTTAACGCAGCGCGATGGAGTTGAGGCGAGAAACTGGCCTTGATTGGGTAGCCGAGGAGTCCGAGATTGAATGTTGACATGTTCTGAAATTTGGTTTATCTAAACACAAAGGTCACGAAGGAACACTAAGAAATACTTTGTGACTCTTAGTCTTCCTTGTGTTTAGTCCTTACATTCTAAGTTCTTCCAATACGTCAAAAAAATTCGGAAATGTCTTTGATACGCAGGCGGGGTTTTCTATCTGCACACCTTCCACCCGCAGTCCAATCAATGAAAAGGCCATTGCCATCCGATGGTCATTATACGTTCGAATCGTTGCCGGTTGAATATTTTCGCAGGGATATATTTTCATTCCATCATCGTATTCTTCAACCGTTATCCCTAAACGGGCCAGCTCTGTGCAAACAGCCGAGACGCGGTCCGTTTCCTTGACGCGTGCCGAGGCGATCCCACGGATCCGAGTCGGGGAGGAGGCAAAGGGCGCTATTGCCGAGAGGGTTTGGGCTGTATCAGGGATGTCACGCATATCCACATCTATACCGCGGAGATTGGCGTTTCCAGTAACTTCGATTGCGGTATCAATTTCCTTAATTTCGCAGCCCATTTCCCTGAGGATATCCAGAAAGTTGATATCGCCCTGGACTGAACCGCGTGAAATATTTTCTACGCGGGCGGTCCCGCCGCAGATGGCGGGTGCTGCGAAGAAATAGGAAGCAGCAGAAGCATCAGATTCTATGGAATAATTTGAAACAGGAAGGTAGCGAGCAGGCTGAATCCTGAATCGCTGATACTGGTCCCGTTCCACATCCACGCCAAAATCGCGCATGATCGAGATGGTCATGTCGATATAGGGTTTTGAGCTGAGGGCTGTGCTGACTTCGATCTCCACGGGTGATTGAGAATAGGGTGCGATCATCAGCAATGCTGAAAGATATTGGGATGAAATATTCCCTGCGATTTCCGTCTTGCCACCACTCAGTCCGGATGCAGTAATATTTACAGGCGGACAATTATTATTTGCTTCCAACTTTGCGCCCAACTTTCTGAGCGCTGCCAGCAAATCGCCGATTGGCCTTTCGCGCATCCGTGGCTCACCGTCAATTGAATACTCACCTTTGCCAAGTGTTAAAAAGGCAGTTAGAAAACGGGCTGTTGTGCCTGAATTGCCAATAAAAAGCTCTGCGCTGGTAGCGGGGATATTCCCACCCAGGCCCCGAACACCGATCTCTTTGCGCTCAGGGTTAAGTTCAACTTCAAAGCCTAAATTTTGAAGGGCCTTCGCAAAGTAATCAGAATCGTCTGAAAAAAGGGCGTTTCGAAGCGTGGTTTTCCCCTCGGCCAGGGCAGCCATCAGCAAAGCGCGGTTGGTCAGGGATTTTGAGCCCGGCACGCGTACGCTGGCATTCAGGGGATGGGTGATGGGGTGAATGGTTTTTGTCATTTTTTGCTCTTTGTGACCACAAAAAATCTTCGTGTTCTTTGTGACTCTGTGATGATTTTTATGCTTTGCGCATCATCTCTTCACGTTTATTTTTACTCGCATCCAGCAAAATCTCCAGATTTACCTCGTCTCCAGCTTTCATGAGCGCCAGGATCTTATCAATCTCGGTTTTGACTTTTTCCAGCGCCTCGATCGTGTTATCAGCATTTGTCATCACCATCGAGAGCATCATGCTCGTGGGGGTTGAGGCCAGCCGGGTTGCACTGGAAAAACCTCCTCCGCTGAGACGGGCATATTTTTTCTCTGTTGCATGCGTGAGAGCCACCGAAAGAAGATGAGGAGCGTGACTCGTTGCCGCGAGAGTGCGATCGTGTTCTTTGGCATCAATCCAGAGCGGGGTGGCGCCAATCGCATCCACAAGTTGAGCAGCGAGAGTTTTTGTCCGCTCCGATGTCCGCCCGGAGGGCGTCAGCGTATAGATGCAGCCTTCGAGCATTTCTTTTTCGGCATTGGAAATTCCAAGTGTTTCCTTGCCACAAATGGGATGCCCTCCAATAATATCGAAATTGGACGGGAGGGATTCAAGCGCGCACATGATCTCGATTTTTGTGGACGTAAGGTCCGTGACGATCAGCTTGCCTCCGTTATGGATGCGAGGTAACTCGGCGATGATCTCGAGGGCTGCTGCCACCGGTGTGGCTATGATCAGTATATCCGCTTCCGGCAGGACTTGGCGAAGATCTGTCGAAGCTGAATCCACCACTCCTTTAGCGAGGGCAATCTGACAGGTCTCCGGATCGCTGTCTGCGCCAAGTAGGCTATTGCAATGACCGCGCAGTCCCATCGCCAGGGAGGCACCCATCAATCCCAATCCGAGAATGGCAATATTTTGATCGTGTAAGAAGTTACTTTCTTCCATTTTTTATTGAGTGATGATGAATTTGCGAGCGGAGCGACACGTGCGCCGCTCTGAGTTTGTTGCAGTGCAGGCGAGCAATCTCCTCGCAAAATCATCTTCTAAGTTATTGAAGGGGATTGGTGGAGATTTCTGCCATTTTTAGCGCGTCTGCGATGGCGTTGACCTGTTTGACAAGGGTTGTGAAGCGTTTTGGCTTGAGCGATTGTTCGCCATCTGACAAAGCATTGGCAGGGTCAGGATGGACCTCGACAATAATCCCATCAGCGCCCGCGGCAATACCCGAGCGGGCGAGGGCGGAGACGTATTCCCAGTGCCCCGTGCTGTGGCTGGGATCAAGGATAACGGGGAGGTGGGTTAGGGCCTGCAGGACGGGGATCGCATTGATATCGGTTGTATTGCGGGTAGCGGTTTCAAAGGTACGGATGCCTCGCTCGCAGAGAATCACATTTTGGTTGCCTTTTGAAAGGATATATTCAGCAGCCATTAGTAAATCGTTAATGGTAGCGCTCATCCCGCGCTTGAGTAAAACAGTGCGATTGCTGATACCAGCAGCTTTGAGCAGGGCATAATTCTGCATATTTCTTGCGCCGATCTGGAGAACCTCGGCATAATCGGCGACCAGGGGAACCAATTCGGGAGAGGTAACCTCGGTGACAATGGGCAGGCCTGTTAGATCACGCGCTTCAGCGAGAAGTTTTAATCCTTCTTCGCCCATCCCCTGAAACGAGTAAGGAGATGTGCGCGGTTTGAAGGCACCGCCTCGTAAGGCGTGCGCGCCTGCAGCTTTGATGCTTTGCGCCACTTCAAGAATTTGCTCGCGACTCTCTACTGCGCAGGGACCGCCAATGATAATGGGTGTCCCGTTTCCGACGACGTGCTCTCCGATGGGGATGAGCGTGTTTTCGGGGTAAAACTCACGTGATGCCAATTTGTAGGGCTTTGAGATGGGGATCACACTGGCAACCCCCGGCAGCCGGATAAAGGCGGTCGGTTCGACCGGACGACCATCTCCTACGACGCCGATCACATTGCGTTCTGATCCGGCAATTCTGTGAGGATGGAGGTTGAGGTCTTTGACCCGCTGAAGAACATGGCGTACCTCAGCTTTTGTTGCGGTAGTTTTCATTATGATCATCATGGTAAAGCTCCTTTTGAATTACGAATAAATGCGAAGATAACTATTTTCTTTTATTGCCGGGGCGTCGTTGGAATGTTTGCCGACTTGAGCACATCTGCAATGGCGTTGGCCTCTTTGACAAGCTCGGTAAACCGTTTTGGTTTTAGTGATTGGGCACCATCCGAAAGAGCATTGACGGGGTCCGGGTGTACTTCAACGATCAGCCCATCGGCTCCGGCGGCTATACCGGCACGGGCAAGGGCAGAGACCAAACGCCAATCACCTGTGCTATGACTTGGGTCGAGAATGACGGGAAGGTGAGTAAGAATTTTTAAAACAGGAATTGCGTTGATATCCGTGGTATTCCTTGTGGCGGTCTCAAAGGTGCGGATGCCTCGCTCACAAAGAATTATATTTTTATTGCCCTTGGAGAGAATATATTCAGCAGCCATAAGGAAATCGTTGATGGTGGCACTCATACCGCGCTTGAGCAAAACTGTACGCTTGCTGAGTCCAACAGCTTTTAGCAGGGCGTAGTTTTGCATATTACGGGCACCGATCTGGAGAACATCTGCATAATCAGCAACAAGGCCCACCAGTTCCGGAGATGTCACTTCAGTAACGATCGGCAGACCGGTTAGGTCGCGCGCTTCCGCAAGGAGCTTCAATCCCTCCTCTCCCATTCCCTGGAAAGAGTAGGGAGAGGTGCGGGGCTTGAAGGCGCCTCCGCGCAAAGCCTGGGCTCCGGCATCTTTTACAGCTAGAGCGGATTCGAGAATCTGCTCCCGGTTCTCGACGGCGCAAGGTCCACCAATGATGACGCGACTGCCATTCCCAACAAGATGCTCACCAATCGGGACTAGAGAGTTTTCAGGATAAAATTCCCTGGATGCCAGTTTATAGGGCTTGGAGATGGGGACAACGCTATCCACACCGGGAAGGCGGACGAAATGGGACACTTCCACCGGGCGGCCATCACCAACCACGCCGATCACGGTTCTCTCAGCCCCGTCAGAGAGATGGGCATCCAGCTCGAGAGATTTTATCCTGGAAATGACATTTTCAACTTCTTCCCTGCTTGCGCTCGCGCGCATGATGATCATCATTTGATATACCTCATGTCTGGCTTTCAATTAAGTCAGGTCGCAGGTTTCTTGCTCCTTTGATGTAAATATGCCTGATTTCATCCTGCCTGAGATCAGTATTCCAGAGAAGCAAAACCCGAATGCAATACGGAGTACTTCCTTCAACCGGGATTTCCTGGGCGCATATTCTGGGGACATTACGCCACCCATTTTTCTCTGCAGCGCGGGCCGGAAACGCGGAGCGGATGTCGGAGGTAACGGTAAAGAACGCGCTGGCGATGTCCTCAGGCTGGAGGCTTGGATTTGCAACCCGGATCTCTTCCAATATCTCCACGGTGGCCTCGAGAACCTCGGTCTCAGTATCCTGGCTGATGGTAGTTGCACCTCGTATTCCTCGAACTGGCATCTTTTGCTCCTTTTGGGTTTTAAGCAAAAAAGCGTGAGACCAATTGGTCTCACGCTTTAAGGTTTAGGGTTAGATTTCCTTTTAAACGCCGCCATTGGTTTCCGGGGTGCGGAAGCCAAAATAAAAATAAAAGGCGTTGAAGGATTTATTATTCATCATATTTATCCGAGATTGGCGCAAGTTTACAGCAAGGGAAGGGATGTGTCAAGGGATTTGTGGCTCATAAGGCAAACCTATTAAGGATGACTTGCATAAATAGAAACAATGTTCTATAATAGAAATCCGCCAAAAAAGGAGTAAAAATGACAAAAAGAAATATTGTCCACATCGAAATCCCGACCAGTGATGCAGCTGAATCAGGGAAATTTTATGCCGATCTTTTCGGCTGGAAGATCGAATCCATGCCCGAGATGGATTACACCATGTTTGAGCCAACCGAGGGTCCTGGGGGAGGCTTCACGCCTGTCAGCGCTGAGAACCCGGTCGGAAATGTGGTGGTCTATGTCGACAGCCCCGATATCGATGCCGATCTCAAGAAAGCTGAATCGCTGGGTGGAAAGACCGTGGTTCCGAAATCTGAAATTCCCAATATGGGCTGGTTCGCCATCTTAAAGGACCCAACAGGCAACCAGATCGCTCTTTTCACCAGTCTGAATTCTGAGTAGGGCAGGTGAATAGGTTTTTCTCTTCAAAGAAGAGCATATTTTTCTCTTTGAGCTTATCCCATTTGGGATGAGCTCTTTTATTATAGCTCTTGACAAAATAGAACAAGTGTTCTACTATAGTGAAGTCTATCCAACCATTGCTGTTGATACAGCAAAACAAGCCAGAAAGGAGGCTTTTATGTCCAAATCGACTTCATTCAACCTGTTGTCGACTTTCCAGAAAGCTGGCTTGCGGCGCGGATCCATGTTTGGGCTGATTTTGCTCTCCGCACTGCTGGCTTTTGAAATCTTTAATTTCTCTACAACCGACTTTGCCCTCACCGATCTCCTCGGTAATGAATTGAAATTTATCGGGGTTCGCTGGACCACTATTCTCGCCTTTGCCTTTTGCGGGATCGACTTTGCAGGGGTGGCACGTTTGTTTACGCCAGAGCAGGGAGCAGCCGAACCTGCGGAGGTTTGGTATCTCTTTGGAGCCTGGTTGCTGGCGGCTGTAATGAATGCCATGCTGACGTGGTGGGGCGTTTCTGTGGCCATCCTTGATCACTCTGCACAGGGCAGCGTTCTGGTCAGCCAGAGCGCAATGACAAAGGCGATTCCGATCTTTGTCGCCTTGATGGTTTGGCTGGTGCGTGTGCTTATTATTGGAACCTTCTCCATGGCTGGAGAGCGACTTTTCAATATGGATGCTGTGGTCGGAACGAAGCCATCTCTTTCAAACCAAATACAGCGTCCAACCACGCGGGCACCCGCCCGGGCAACACCGCGAAGCTCGGCACGCTCCGCACCCAGAGTTGCTTCCACTTCGAGGCGCGGCACGCGTTCTGATCCGAGCTATCATCCTGTTGGGATATCAGCCTCACCAAACAGTGAAGATACCGAGCGCTGGCTTTAGATTTTCCTCCATGAATAACTAAAAATCAAGGTCCCGTTCCCTTCAAGGGAACGGGACCTTCTATGTTCTGGCGTAATTTCTAGATAGGCAATGATTTTATACGTCTTTTGAGGTTTATTGCATTTGTTTATAGGTGCCACCCACGGTATGATGACCCTGCGCAATGACGATAAAGGCAAGGGGATCAGCCTCCAAAACTACGGATTTTAGGACATCTACCTTCGGGCGGCTGACTGCGAAAAACAAGACGGTGTGGTTTTTTTCGGTGTACAAGCCCTGAGCTGGCCAGGAAGTAATTCCCAGGCGTAAATGACTAAATACAGCTTCGCTGACATCTTTTGGGCGGTCGGTAATAATCGTAGCAGTACGCACCACACTGGGACCCTCCAGGATCTGATCTGCGGCAATTCCCCAAATAAACAGGGTAACCAATGCGTAGAGAGCCTTATCCCAACCGAAAACAAGGCCGGCCAGAAATACAATGAATCCATCGGTGTATAGATATAGTTGGCTAATAGGAAGCCCGGTTTTGAATTGTAAAACTCGCCCAAGTATGCCCGTTCCACCACCCGTCCCCTGGCCGCGGTAGATAAGACCAGTCCCAATTCCACCAACAACAGCTCCATAGAGCGCATTTAACATTAAATCATCGACAATCCCTTCTGCTGGGAATATGGGCGCCAGGAAGTCCACCGCCAAACTGGATACCAGTACAACATAAAAAGTGCGAATTAAAAAATTAAATCTCCCTAAATATTTGAAACCAATAAACATGAGAGGGAGATTCATCACCAGGATCATAAACCCAATTGGCCATGCTGTGAATTTATTAATGACAATTGCCAATCCTGAAAGCCCACTAGGGGCAATTTCCCATGGAATTAAAAAAAGGTTTAGGTTAATAGCCGAGATCAGGCTTCCCCCGGTCAGAAGTAAAAAACTACGCAGCGTTAAGCGCCAATCCAGCTCATTGAGCAGCAAACGTAAATTATTAATTTTCACTGCTATTTGCATCTTTGGTACCTTTCTTTCTATTATGGGTCGACATAAGTATCCCTCTCAAGTGCTGTTATTTGCCGAGCATTATATCAAAAAAAGGTGCTAAATTTTAACGAGTAATTTTGGCGCGAATATTTCATAAATAGATCTTCCATCTATGGCCAAAACAGCCCCCGTTTCAGGCAGAATAACGGAGGCTGTTCTTTAAGTAATTATGTAAATTTTGAAAATAGTGAAATTATGTCAGGACAATAATCCATCAAAACTGAGTGATCACAACCACTCCTGGTTCGGAAAATTCGCCCATGCTTTCCAGGACCTTGATACCCTCTTCCAGGGAAACCCTTCGGGTGATCATCTTGCCGGGATGTAATTTGCCAGTTGTGATCATATCCAGCATGGGACCAAAGGCGTGGGCCTGCATCCCGTGGCTACCAATCAATTCCAATTCGTTGAACATAACCATCCCCATGGGAATGGGCGTCTCGGCATCATCATCGGCCATCACCCCAATTTGTACATGGCGACCCCGTTTGCGCAGACTCAGGAGGGAGTTCAGGCAGGTTTCATTACTCCCCAATGCATCAATAGAGACCTGAGCGCCGCCTTTGGTAATTTCGCGGATGGCTTCAATCAGATTTGGCCCCTTTCTGGGATTAAGAGTAACTGCTGCCCCAAGTAATTTTGCCAAATTCAGGGCTTCATCCTTGATGTCCACGCCGATTACCTGTGCCCCTATCGCGTTTGCAATCATGATCGCCGAGAGTCCGATCCCTCCACAGCCATGGACCACAACCCATTCTCCGGGAGCCACTCTCCCCTGCGCAACAATCGCCCGAAAGGAGGTAATGAATCGACATCCCAAACTGGCCGCATCTTCAAAATCGAGACTCTCCGGTAACTTGACCAGATTCGTATCGGCGTAGCGAATGCCAACATATTCGGCAAAGGAACCCCAGGCAGTAAAACCCGGTTGGAAATAATTATCGCAGACCTGGTGATTGCCAGAGAGGCATTCTCTGCAGCTTCCACAGCCACAGGCAAAGGGCAGGGTGACGCGATCCCCGATTTGCCATTTGGTGACATTCTTGCCAACAGCCTCAACAATGCCAGCCAGCTCATGACCAGGGACGTGGGGAAGACGAACGTCGCCATCATGCCCCATCCAGCCGTGCCAATCACTGCGACAAATCCCGTTCGCCTGGACGCGGATCACGACCCCATCCTTGTGGGGAGTGGGGTCAGGGAGCTCCTCGATTGTAATTGCTTGCCCAAATTCTTTGTAAAGCGCCGCTTTCATAGTATCTCCTCATAAACCTTTTTCATGGATAAATGATTTCTTTTGTGGAGACTGCTCTGGATTGGCAGTCTGTGGAAATCAATTGGAATCCAGAGGATGAGTTTAGTCGAAAGCCTCCTGGATGTCGATAGTTTCTAGCCTAATGCTTCAAATAAACCTACTACTCACATGTACAATTTGCGCTGTTGAAACTTTTACGCTGGTTGCCGCACCTTTATTCGGGGTGCAGGTGGCTTTCATACCCTGTGGGGCAACTTGAATTGAGGGAGGACTTTCGCGCCGCATTTTGTAGGGCAAGTCCGCACAGAAAATTGGGCAGCGATTGTCGATAGTTTCTCGCCAGTCTTTGAGAGAGATTGGGAGCGTTAACCCTTATAAATGCCCTATGAATACAAAAGGGCGTTTGTTCCGGATCAGGAGCATCCTGATATTCTTTGTTCTCGCTTTGGGATTTAGCGGTCTTACGGCCATTCCCTTGCGGTTTGAATTGAATATTCTCAACTCAATTGCAGGAGAGGGGACAAATATTGAGGCGATAGCCCCGTCATTATCCCATTGGATTTCACTCGTTCAACATGCGATTGAAGATCAATATCAGAATCATGCCTTCCTGGCATATGGATACGATTGGCTGGCATTTGGTCATTTTGTAATTGCAATTGCCTTTATCGGCGCGGTCAAGGACCCAATTCAAAATCGATGGGTGATAGAGTTTGGGATGATAGCCTGTGTGCTGATCATCCCCTATGCCCTCATCCTGGGTCATTTTCGCGGAATTCCAATGCTCTGGCGGATGATCGATATGTTATTTGGCATCCTTGGAATCATCCCACTATACTTTGCGCGAAAGATGACGCTCGAATTGGAATCCGAATTCATATCAGCTGGATGAGATAATAAAACATAATCTTTCAAGCAATCCTATTCGGCTGGTAGCCTCGTCTATCTGGGAAGATAAGGAACACTGGTTACACCTATTTTCTTTGATGAAAATTATTAAATCAAGGTCCCGGTCCCTCCAAGGGAACGGGACCTTTTGGTGCCATAATTAATTTAATTTTTCCGAATAAATTTCTCACTTCTCTTTCTTCTCCCTCTTTTTCTTTTTTGGCGGCATCGGCAATTCAAAGGGCGGCGTCAGATTCATTTTCATCAGGTGAGCGCTCATCTCGTTGACCCAAAGCACCGAGGTGGAGCCAGTGCTGATTCCCAGCCGTTGAAATCGATCCAGGGGCAGGCCAAGATAATGGCAGATGACCAGCTTGATCGGGTCGGCGTGAAAAACGATCGCGACGATATCTCTGGGTTTATGCGCGGCAGCAATCTTCTCCACAGCTGCAACAAGACGTGTCTGGGCGTCCAGAAAGGATTCTCCTTCGGGGAAGGTGAAGCGAGACGGAGCCTGCTGGACAATTCTCCAGACCTTGGAGCGGCTGAGCACCTTCCACGAACGTCCCTGCCATTTGCCGATATCGATATCCATCAGGTCCGGGATCTGGGTGATCTTTAGTTTATGGGAATCCGCCAGGGGTTGGGCTGTTTCGACGGCACGTTCAAGGGGACTGGCATATATCGCTTTTAACGGAAGCGGGCCGAGGGCATTGGCGAGCGCGGCAGCTTGTTCCTTTCCACGTTCATTCAAGTGGACTCCGGGCAAGCGTCCGGCCATTTTATTGGTTTTGACAAAATCATTTTCGCCATGTCTGATCAGCAGCAAAGTGGTCATTTTGGAGCTTCCTTTGTGAGTAATACCTTCTAATTGCAATGCTCTGCGTTGCAATTTTTCGCAATGTTCCAACGCGGAGCATTGGAACCAGCATTATAAAAAACGGGGTAGCACTGAATGCTAACTGGAACTCATCCCGCGCTTGATCGTCTTGATCTTTTCCTCGCTCAGCTCGGGCGCCATTTGATATTCTTCAATGCCCAGTGCTTTGCGCTGCGCCTCGCGCCACATCTCGAGTCTATCGACAATTTCCGCTTCGTAACCCTGTTTTGAGGGCGCGTAAAAATAGGTCCCGAGCAGGCGTTTGGGGAGATATTGTTGGGGGGTAAAATGGCCCTCATCGTCGTGGGGATAAAGATAACCTTTGCCATGTCCCAGCGCGTCCGCATCGCGGTTGCCATCCTTGAGATGGTTCGGGACGGATACCTGTCCCTGTTCCTCGAGCCTTTTGAGAGCCTTGAAATATGCGCCGGCGCTATTCGATTTTGGTGCCGTCGCCAGATAAAGGGTTGCTTCCACGATCGAGTAAATTCCTTCGGGCATCCCCACGAACTCAAATGCTTGAACCGCGGCATTGGCGACAACCAACCCCATCGGGTCAGCCAGGCCGATATCCTCTCCCGCCAGGATCAGAAGCCTCCGCAAAATAAAACGCGGGTCCTCACCGGCATAGATCATCTTTGCCAGCCAATAGAGCGCGGCATCCGGGTCTGAGCCGCGCATCGATTTGATAAAGGCCGAAACCGTATCATAATGCGAATCGCCATCCTTATCGTAAAGTACGGCCCGACGCTGGATCGATTCCTGGGCCACATCAAGGGTGATCTGGATGATGCCTTGCTCGTCTGCCTGCGTGGATTCGACAGCCAATTCGAGGGCATTTAGTGCATTGCGCGCATCCCCCGTTGCGATCTCGACGAGGTGCTTGCGGGCGTTATCATGGAAGTTGATCTGGCGAGAACCATATCCCCGTTCAACGTCGGCCAGGGCGCGGTCCAGCAAAACGCCGCATTCCTCCTGGTTCAATCCCCGCAACTGAAAGACACGTGAGCGGGAGACGAGGGCCCCGATCACCTCGAAGAAAGGATTCTCGGTCGTCGCCCCGATCAGACGGATGGCGCCATTTTCAACGTGAGGAAGCAACGCATCCTGCTGGGCTTTGTTCCAGCGATGGACTTCGTCCACAAAGAGGATCGTCGCTTTATTATAAAGTTTACGCCGCTCGAGGGCCTCCTGGACCACTTCGCGCAGACGTGGTTTTCCATCCAAAACAGCGGAGAGGGTCTCGAAATGTGATTCGGTCTGGTTGGCGATGATCTGGGCGAGCGTCGTTTTCCCCGTCCCTGGCGGCCCCCAGAGCAGGATCGAGGAAAAAAGCCTGTCCGCTTCGATGGCTCGCCGGAGCAATTTACCTTCCCCTACGATATGCTCCTGCCCAACATATTCATCCAGGGTGCGAGGACGCATTCGTGCTGCGAGGGGGGCTTCCTTTTTCAGGTTTTCCTGCATTTTATGGTCAAAGAGATCGGTCATAAAGGATATTATAACGGGTAAAAAAATAGAGCTGTAAATGCAGCTCTATCAAAGCAAGCACCTCTATTTCACTATTAAATCTAAATGCAGTCTCTGAGCGGAGCGAAGCGTAGTCGCCTGTACCCGACAGGGTGAAGAGCGATTTTCAGAATATCGTCCTTCGACTACAGGCTCAAAAGCTGTCGCCTTCCGCTCAGGAACTGCATTTGTTCTGGATAACATTGCATTTTCTCAAATAATATTTTTGAATTTGAAGCGATTATCCTGGTAGCCCTATTATTCTAGAAAATGCTGACTTACCCAACAGCCTCAACAGGGGGAGTGGGCGGTGGTGCCGCAGGAGGCGGCTCGATATTCTGATTTGATTTGCCACTGATATGAAGGATCTTTTTGAGCATATCATACCAGAAAGGAGCACCTTGCATGGCGGCTACTGCGCTGAAAAGCAAACCCAGGAACTTCGCTATCCAGCCCCAACCATCATTCATCGCGGGGAGTGCGGTCAGCATTTCGCACTGACCCGCTTTCATGATGCCGGGTTGTACGTTTCTCCCTGGAAGCCAGCCACAGTCTGCGAGTGAATCGGCGGTTTCCGTTGTCCAGCCAACCGGAAGGGCGAGATCCTCGTATTTTTCTTCGAGTGCTGCGACTGAATTAATTTCACCTTCCACATCGGCATTTTGTGCCTGAGCAATTAAGGATTGCCTTAATGTGGGTTCACGCCATAGCTGTTGGGTAATACCGATGGTGTCGATATTAATAATGAGTGCAAGCACAAGGCCGATAAAGAAGGAGATCGTATTGTTCTTTTCCTTAAACCAATACGAGGCCTTGGTCATCGACTCATCAAACCAGCCTTCAGCATTGGCCTTAAATTCAGTTGCCTTCTCTTCGGCTGTTTGAATTTTGGCAAATACCTCTGTCCCATCAAATTTTGGCAGAACACGTTTTATCGTATAGCCGAGATCCGGATTTTCCTGATTGATCTTTTCGATCCTGGACATGATCTTCTGGATCGAAACGTGATCATCCCCAACGTTTTCTTCGTCAATGCCCAGATTTACAAAAATATCGAGGGCGGCTTCTGCAAAAACTTTGCTGGGAATATAGCCTGGTTTTTTTTTCTTGCCAAAAGCACCTTTTACATAAAGCGCTTTAACTGCCGGATGTTTATAAAATTCTTCAACAAAACTCTTCTCATCGCGGAACATATCAAGAATGGATTGTTCTAGAAATTTTGCACGCGTATTAAATAATTTGCCAATGATAGTTTGGACTTCCATCGTGGCAACACTTAATATGAGCCAGGCAAAGACGAGGCCGATAGCAACTTCGAGAATGGCATCCAGATTATTCATGTGATTCTCCTTTTACGTAAGGTACGTGGGTCAAGTATATGAAAAAACAGGGGGTAAGTCAATCAGTTCTATGGTCGGGTTTATCGGATTTTTGATGATATGCGCGATTAACAAGGAAAATACCGGTCAGGGCGATGGCCCCTCCCAAAAGTTGAATGGGCCGGGGGATTTCACCCAACAATGGAATGGCGAGGATCGTGGTCATGATCGGTTGCCCGACCATGGTTGGCGCGACTACCGAAGCAGGGAGATGGCCCATGGCAAACGATATGGAAATATAACCGATGATCTGGGATACCAATGCTGTTGCGCCGAAGACCAGCCAGGTTTCCTTTGAGTAGCCACCAAGAGAATGTCCCAAACCAAGATTGATCAGGGCCAGGCTGACGCTCGCGATTACACCCATCAACCAGACATAAGAGATGGAATCAAAATGCTGACGTCCTCGTTGAGTGGCAAGATAATATCCGCCGTAGAAAACTCCAGCTGCTGCGGCCATCAGATCACCAATCCCGAGACGCGGATGAATAAAAAAATCTGAGCCAACAATCAGGACGGCTCCAGCCATCGCTAGAGCGAGACCAAACCAAAAGTTGCCTGTTAACTTTTCACGAAAAATTAACCAGGCCCCCAAAGAAACCCAGAGAGGGGCTGTATTTCCAAGCAGAGTAGAGTTTGCGGCTGAAGTATAAAAGACAGATGTGCTCCAGAAAGCCAGATCCAGTGCGAGCAGGATTCCACCGAGAAAAGGGAATATTATGGTCTTTTTGTTGAGAGAAGATTTATTATGACTGCTACGGCGAATAAAAAATGGGGTCAGGAAAATAGTGGATAAAAATAGTCTATAGAAACCTGTTACAGGTCCGGGAGCATCGGCCCAGCGAACAAATATTGCAGACATACCCAGAGCCAGGATCCCGATCCCCAAGCCAATATAGGGAAGTGATTTGGATTGCAGCCATGATGTTGCGTCGTGGTTGGTCATATTTATATGAATTTGTTGGTGGATTCCAGGTAGCTTCAGGAAATTTCGCGTAAAAGATTGGGAAGTTCTCCCAGAGTCTGAACTACCGATTTGGGGCGAATGTCGATCAGCGTTTTGGTATCTTTGTTTACGTGGCGATTGATCCATATGCTGTAGATCCCCAATTTATTTGCCCCCTTGATATCTGCATTGAGGGTGTCACCGACCATCGCGCATTGCTCGGAGGAAAGGTTTAGGAAGCTTAGCGCTTCTTCAAACATATGCGGGTGGGGTTTTCGATACCCGGAAGCTGCCGAAGAGCGGATAAAACTAAAGTATTGGCGAAGGTTGTGGGTATCAACAAGAGTTTGAACATCAGGATCGTCTGCTGCATTAGATATTATTGCAAGTTTGTAATCAATATTTTTTAGAGCTTCCAAAGTTGAGATTGTATCAGCCTCGAGCGCCCAATTGGATTGCGTGATGGCGTATTTCGCATCCAGCGTAGAACGCAGGATGTGAGGGGGGATGTCCCGGAATCCCTTTTCGGCGAGCAGGTCCCGGAGCATCTTGAGCGTTGTCGTCTCACGCATCGTCTCTTCGCGATCAGCATAATAATTATTCAGTCGATCAATAAATTCGTAGGGAAAAGTTTTGAGATTGATATCAATATCATGGGAGACGAGAGAATCGGTCAGCGCCTTGGTAGAGCGCGCAAGGACGGATTGCCAGGAGTTTATAGGGTAAAGAAGAGTTTTGCCGAGGTCAAAAAAAACGGCGCGAATAGTTGTCTTCATTTGTTCATTAGGGTAATGAATGCGGCGAGTACGATCAGGGACAGTAAGATCCAAATGGCAAAAGTATTCCCCCATTCTGCAGCATTATATAACAGCGCTGAGGCAATCACGATCAACCCAAAGGCGAGGCTTTGACGGGAAAATTTCTTCTGTAACATAATCTAAGTGTACCGCAACGCGTAAGAAAAGCGAACCAGCTTTATAAAGGATTTAGAAGTAAATTGCAAAAACCGTCAGCAGGCCAATAAATAGAACCAAGCCGCCGCCATAGCCGATCACAGCTCGCATTACTTCTCCCTCTTTTCCTTCCATGCCCGCCGTGCTGGCACCGACGATCAATTTTGCGGGCGCAACAACTGAGGCCAGCGCTGCACCAGATGTTTGCGCAGCCAATATGATTGGGACACTAAAGCCCAATAATTCTGCTGTCCTCATTTGCAACGCGGCAAAGATCACATTTGAATTTGTATTTGAGCCGGTTATAAAGGACCCGATCGCCCCGATCCAGGAGGCGACGAGAGGATATGCAGCACCAACGCTATCAGCCAATCCCTGCGCCAGCGCTTCGGTCATCCCGGATTGCTGCATGACCACCGCCATCGCAACCATTAAGGCAATACTCAGGCTCGATGAGACCATTTTTCGCACCGTGTCATTCAAAATCTTTTTTCCAACACCTTCCGCATAATACCCGGCCCGTTTGTAAATCACAAAGGCCGCTGCAGAGGCGTAAAGCAGGATCGCGCCGGCATGCTTGAAAATATAGATGGGCTTGTTGGTCCCGGCGGGGGAGCGATACCCCAGATCGGTGATCGTTTCAGGAAAGTTAATTTTAATGGAGATCTGACCAAGGGCATCCTTGAGAGGATTTACTGATGGAAAAAGCAGGATTGAAACGGTAACAAATATGAGTACAAGATAGGCTGATAAGGCGATCAGAAGGGGCTTCGCCTCGATTTGCTTTCCGGACTTTGGGCTTGCCTCGCCCCAACGAACGATCGTCACCCCGACGATAAGCCCTGCCAGCCCGCCTGCAAACGCTCCCATATTCCAAAGTCCCAAATTTGCAGCGACGAAATATTGCACGCCTCCCATGACTCCACCAATGATCAACGCTTTGACAAAAAGCCTTTTGACGCCATTCCATCCATCCGCTACGTGAACGACCATCAAGCCGGTAGGCAGAGCTGCCAATCCCAGAAATAAAGCAGATGAGGGCGCGAGAAGCTCGGCCTCAAGACCGGTCGTTGAGATCAGCGCATTAAATGATGAACCCAATGAACCGAAAGTTACTGCCCAGCCATGGCCAATTGTGGGGATAACAACAGCTGCCAAGGGGGTAAAACCCAGCCCAACCAGCAGCGGTGCAGTGACAGCCACAGGGACACCGAATCCGCCCGTACCTTGAAGGAATGATGCGAAGACCCACCCAATCAGGATGGCCTGCATCCCCTTATCGCTGGTTAATTGGCGTAATGCTTCACCAATGGTTTTGATCGCCCCTGCTTCATCAGAGACACGATAGAGTAAATATGCGGCCCAAATGATAAATAGAACATCAAAGGTGAGCAGAATTGCCTTTGTATGCACATAGGCAAGAACATTGACATTCGCACCAAAATATGTGATCGCTACGAATAGTGCAGAAATATACCCGGCTGCACCAGCGCGGGCTGCCCCCCAACGGTAACCGACCATCAGGATGAGGATGATAATAATGGGGAGGGTGGCAAGGAGTGGCATAAATATCCAGTCTTTGAGCGGCGACCGAAGGGACGAGGGCAGTCGTAGAGGAGATATTCCAGCTCCCCGTCGTTCACTCTGTCGAGTACAGGCGACTGCAGATCATCTCATTCGCCCTCCGCTTAGGAATTTATTAGTATTCTTTTCGCGTGTAGAGATAAATTAATCCGGCTCCCAGAGCTAATGCAGGGATGAGTATCAATCCGGCCTCGGGGCCAAATGCACCACCGGTCCAGAGCTCAGGGCCATTCACGCTGATATGGGTTAGCCGGTACAGGTCCAGGCCGCTGACGGGGAAGCCAAAGATGACTCCCTCGAAGAAGTTCCAGCCAATATGTAATCCGATCGGAAGCCAAAGTTGCCTGGTGCTGGTATAACCATATGCCAAAAAGAGACCCGCGAGAAAAATGCCTGCTGCGCTGAGCCAGGTTGCATTGGGGTTGCCAAGATGTAATAATCCAAAGATGGCAGAGGAGATCAATATACCCCAGCGGAGGTTTATTCCGTCAGCCAGATTTTGAAGCTGGTAGCCGCGGCTGAGGAGCTCCTCGTTCCATCCGACCAGAGTAAAGGCAAATAAAATGCCGAGCAAGTTCAGGGTCACGGATGAGGCGGATTCTGTCTGCCACGCGAATCCCTCAAAAGTGATCCATCCCAGAGCCCATTCAACAAGGAAAATAAATCCCATCATTAGAAACGTAATCGCGATTCCAGCAAACAGATCGATCCACACCTTTTTATCCAGTTTGAGACCCAGACTGGAAAAGCTGCGTTTGTCAACCCAGCGGCGGGCAATATAGATGGAGAGCGTCAGCACAATCAGATTGCCTAATTGTCCTGCAAGCATGCCACCACCTGTCGGAAAGGGGAGGAAAGACGCTATGAAATTAAGTGCCAGGCCTACTATAAAAACGAGACCGAGATGAACTAAAAGACGCCACCCCGCTCGCAGTCGGGGTTCGTTTGGGGAGATGAATATCCGGATAAAGAATGATCGCGATTTGGTTTCTGTGGTCATTATTTTCTCCTTTGGTTAAATTCTCATTTCCTTG
Source organism: Candidatus Desulfolinea nitratireducens (assembly GCA_014382535.1). Classification (GTDB taxonomy): domain Bacteria; phylum Chloroflexota; class Anaerolineae; order Anaerolineales; family Villigracilaceae; genus Desulfolinea; species Desulfolinea nitratireducens. Next base: position 28,551 of record JACNJN010000212.1, read on the forward strand.
GTTTTAGGAAGGATTTCCTCCATAATTTTACTTTATGGATAGCGTCCCGCAGGTTTGCCCTAAAAGCAAAATTGAACAATGAGAACCTGCGGGACGGTGCTGTTAATTGGCTTTTGGGACAATAAACCAAAAGATCAAATAGGCAGCGATCCCTGGTACACCTCCGGGCAAAGTGGCGATGAAGAAAGCCAGGCGAAACCAGAAGGCACTAATCCCGTAGAATTCGGCCAAACCGCCACATACACCAGCGAAAACACGGTTTCGTCGCGAACGGCGCAGCGGGGGACGTTGTTGTTCAATGGTCATTATTTTCTCCTTGTGCTGTCATTGCGTAAGAGTGGAGCGACTGCGGCAATCTCAAAATTGTCAGGGAAGGAGATTGCTTCGGGGTATCGCCCTCGCAATGACAAAATCAATAAAATATTTCACTTGATATACGTTACTGGGGATCAACAGGTTGTGATTATGCCCGCTTTAAATATAACCCATCAGGGTCGAGTTCATCATAGAGGATGCGCAGCTCCTCATCGCTGGGCGGCTCTGTGCTTTTTAGATCTGCTGCGACTTGTAAATCCCAGCCTGTATTTTCAATGGCCGCCTCAGCCGTACGCTCAGGATGGAGCGCTGTGAGGGTCAATTCACCATTTTCGTCTGGCTCCAGTAAACCGAGGTCAGTGATGATCGCTAGCGGACCGCCACCACGTACACCAGTGGCATCACGTTCCGAGCGGCCATTCAGAAAACCCGCGGAGGTGATAAAGTCCACTTTTTCGGGAAAACGACGTTTTTGATGAGGGGTCATGATATAGCAGCGATTGGCCCAGGCCGAGATCAGCTCTGCGCCACCGGATCCGGGTAATCTGACTTTTGGATGCGCGTAGCCATTATTACCAATAACCGTAGCGTTGATATTCCCAAAACGATCAATTTGTGCGCCGCCGAGGAATCCCACATCCACATTGCCGCGTTGGAGATAGTTGGCGAAAATATCATACATGGAGCAGATTGATAATGCTCCACTGACCAGGGTTGGATCACCAATGGAAAGGGGCAGGCGAGAGGGCTCAGCACCAATGACGCCAGCCTCGTAGATCATCGTCAGGTTGGGGGCGTGGGTGCGCTTGGCGAGGTTACAGGCCAGATTTGGCTGCCCTACGCCCACGAAGACCACGTCGCCATCGCGTAACATGCGGGCAGAGTTGACAATCATCAGTTCTGCAGAAGAAAATGTCGAAGTCATATCGGTTCCTTGTTAAAGGGTGCTTAAGAATTTCTGAATTTCATCTTTTACTGCCTCAGGCTTTTCCATTGGTAAAAGATGGGTGCTTTTTTCAATATTTACAACCTTGGCTGAAGGTAGTTTTTTAGTTACAAGCCGCCCGGTGCTTTCAAAGAAAGTGTCGGATTCTGCGCCGCGAATGATCAGCAGAGGGACTTCCAGTTTTGGGAGCTTTTTCCAGAGCTCCAAATCCCGCCAGACCCCGGTACTATAAATTTGGACCTCCCATTCCGGGCTGTAGCAGAGCTTGAAGCTTCCATCTTCAAGGGGACAGGTGATTCCATCAATGGTTGCCTCAAGCGCCTCATCGCTGAAATATTTAAATACGGATTTTCTGCGATAGCTTACAGTGAGCGATTGGCGACTTTTGAAAACCCTTCGCCGTCTTCGGGCTGCCGGAATCAGGGGATGGATATAATCGATCAATTTAAGAATCCGGAGAATATTCCACAGGCGAATAAAATATGGTGGAAACAAGACCGGGTCAATCAGGATGAGACTGGAAAAGCGTTGAGGTTCACGCAGGGCAGCCCGCAGCAGGGCGATCCCACCCAGGGAATGCCCAATTCCGTTGACCTGATCCATTTCTTCCGCATTCATAAAATGCAGGAGATCATCTGTGAGGGGATTCCAATCATCGATATCTTGAGGCTTGCTATCTTCCCAAAGAGGACGCTGGTGAATCGCAGAAATCTGATAGTTATTGAGCAATTTAAATAGCGGACTATAGCAATCGGGCGGATAGCCGTTGGCATGGGCAAAAAGAAGCTGCGAGCCCTCCTTATGTGAGCCCTGATTATATGTGGTGAATGGAATCTTCACTGAAATTTCTTTTACCTAGTATTTTCCATAATTAATTGGGGCGCTTAGTAATTCTTCAACCTCAAGGTTTTTATGCTTTTCTTTACCAAGCTTTTCCCAATACTCTGCGTGGTCCCTGGTCCCGTAGACCCACTCATCCAGCCAGGACTGGACACTTTCCTGGCTTTTGCTGATCTCATCCCAGCCCATATAGAAAGCGTTATCGCGGTCGTAATAACCCTGTGCATAGGATGGATGGCAGGCGTGCGGAACATGGCAGACAGCATCGACAATAAAACCGGGAATCAATGTTCGATTTGGATCTGATCGGATGACAGATTCATCCACGATTTCTTCGGCGGTCACAATCACTTTTTCGGCAGCAAAGGCGGCTTCTTTTTGCTCACCAATAATGCCCCAGAGATGGGAATTTCCGTTGATATCTGCTCGTTGCACGTGGATGATGGCCACATCAGGGTTTAGAGCGGGGACAGCGATCAACTCATTCCCGGAATAAGGATCGACAACACGTTTGATCCTGGAGTTCGCTTTTTCGAGATCAGTGGCGCCAGTGGGCATGATCGGCATAAAGGGCAGTCCCGCTGCACCTGCCTGGAGACAGGAGATCATGCCGAAATGAGAATATTCTTCCCATTCAATTTCGCCGCGCTCAATGGCCCCGCGTACAATCCGCAATGAACCAACACCGGGGTTACCCATATAGGAAAAAGTGATCTTTTTTGCACAACCGGCGGCAACCATTTGGTCATAGATCAAGTCCGGGGTGGCCCGAGCAAGCTCAAGGTCGCGTTTGCCCTGGCGAATGATCTCATGCCCGGCTGCAAAAGGGATCAAATGAGTGAATCCCGCGGCATATAAACTCTCGCCATCTTGCATAAATTTTGAAATTGCTTCAGAAAGGGGTATTAGTTTACTCATAAAATCCTTTATCGTTGTTTCAGGAAATTTAATCTTTCTTCTCTTTGTCACGCATTTTTTTGAACAAAGAGAAACGATTTGTTGGAGGTGGCGGGGCGGCTTTGCGGCGCATAAAAAACCCAATTACCGCGAGAAATATCCCGATAAACAGATAATCGAAGTAGTTTTTTTCAGTAGGGTTGGAAATGGCGAATAGGAGAAAAAAGCCAATACTCATTATGATAAAGAATGTACCTATCCGAGGAATGATATCTTTGTCATCCATGTCTAAATGATAATCCCCTTCCTGTTTGGGGGGAAGGGGATTAAGTTACTCATTCTGATATTACGATTGTTATTTATTTGATCAGGGTCTGGATCTGTTCATGCATGTATAACTGAACGTAATAATGTCCGCCTGCGTTCTTACCGCTTGAGCCAGAGCCTTTCCAGCCACCGAAGGGTTGGAAACCAGGCCAGGCGCCTGTGCTTGCGCCTTGTGGACGGTTTGCGTAGACCACACCTGCCTCGATTTTATCGAAGAACCACTCCACTTCCTCATCGTTGCCGTAAAATCCTGCAGTTAGACCATAATCCACATCATTGGCAATTTCCATGGCCTCATCGAGACTCTTCACTTTGGCGATGGTTGTGATAGGTAGAAAGAGCTCTTCTTTCCAGATCCGATGCGTTAATGGCAGATCGGTGACCAGTGTTGGTTCACAATAAAACCCTTTTGAGAGATCACCCTCAGTCCTGACGTTGCCACCTGTGATGAACTTTGCCCCTGCTTCTGAAATTTCTTCAGTGAAAATCTTGAAATCATGATAGGCTGATTTGTTGATTACCGGGCCGAGGTAAGTCTCCTTTGATGATGGGTCGCCGATGACCAGTTTTTCAGTCAATTCTTTTACGCGGCTTAGCAATTCTTCATAGACTGGCTCCTCCACAATAACCCGTGAGCAGGCAGAGCATTTTTGGCCTTGCAGGCCAAAGGCAGAGCGAACAATTCCGAGCGCGGCACGCTCGAGATCAGCATTGCGCGAGACAATGGCAGGATTTTTGCCGCCCAGCTCCAAAATAGTTGGGCGAACATATTTTCCGCCGCCAAAGTCGCGGTAGATATTCATACCCACATTTAAAGAGCCAGTAAAGGTGACCCCGTCAATATCGGGGCTGTCAACCAGCGCCTGTCCCAGGGTTCGCCCTGGCCCAGTGACAAAGTTGACCACGCCTTTGGGAAACCCTGCATCCACAAAACAATCCACCAGAAGGCGAACGATCCAGGGAGTATCCGAAGAAGGTTTAACGATAACTGTATTTCCAGCAGCCAGGGCCGCGCCCGCAGGCCCGCCAGTGAGTGCAAAGGGGAAATTAAATGGACTGATCACCAGCCAGACACCATAGGGACGTAGCCTGGAGATATTACGGGCTTTGTAACCCACAAGCGGATCTTTGCCCATCTCAACCACAAAACCCTTATTTTCCTCAACCTGATCGCAGGAATATCGGATTAATTCTGCTGTTTCGGCGACATCACCGAGAGCTTCCATCCGGTTTTTTCCGACTTCAAGGGTCATTGCTGCCCCTAAATCAAAAATACGTTTATCGATTAGATCGGCAGCTTTTCTCAGCAGTTTAATGCGCTCCTGCCAGGGTGTGCGAGACCAGGTAGGGAAAGCATCTCGGGCAGCTTCAATCGCTGCCTGTGCGTGAGTCTCATCCCCTTTTTGCATGATCGCCAGTTTCATACCCACATCTATGGGCGAATAATCCTCCATCTTTTCATCTGAAAGAATTATTCTTCCATCAATAAGCATTCCATATTCGCGGCCCAGATTCGCTTTTTGTTTGGCAATTGCTTTATCAAAACCTGTGTGCAATTCTGCGGGTGGATCAAACATGGTTGCATAGGTTAGTTTAAAATCCGTCATAAAAATCTCCTGATTAATTAATCTTTCTGTAATAATTATCTAGTATAGTATTCTGGACTGATGTTATCATATTTAGGCGATAATATCCCACGACTGATATAAGAAGTGTCTTAGAAATGGAGATAATTTGAATCGAAAAATTCCCTTGACCCTGGGCTTGCTGGCCGTCTTTTTTCTATCGGCTTGCACCCCAAGCGCATCCGCACCCCCACCGACGCTTGTACCAGAGCCTGCTCCACCAGTGATTACTCCCACCGCGTTTGTTCCGGCCCCGACTGTAGAAGATGTTGGAGCTCCTGCTCCGACGGAAATTCCACCAACCGATATTCCGCCAACCGAAACTCCGGTTATTGTGCCTACCTCACGAGGAAATCAATTGGTAGCGACTGATCCTGTAACTGTTAACATCGCCTCAGGGCAGCCGCAATTAATCGAATTCTTTGCTTTTTGGTGAAGCACCTGCCGAACTATGGCGCCCGTCGTGCACGGGCTTGAATCAAAATATTTTGGAAAAGTTGATTTTACATACCTTGATATTGATGATGCTGCAAATGCTGAATATAAAAGGCAATTCAATTTTCGGTACCAGCCGCAGTTCTTCCTGGTTGATGGAAGTGGTGTCATTCATAAAGAATGGATCGGTTATGTTCCAGACTTTGAGCTTGAAGCCGAATTTGCAAAATTGATTAACTAGGATATATCGTAGAACCCAAAAATAATAGAGCCGCCAAACAATTATATAGCGGCTCTATTTATGTTTGCACCTATTCTTCGAAAAGTTACACCAATTTCCCATGCCCCTCGAAAACAGGTTTATTCCCAAATATTCGTTGCGGTGAAAAGATGGAGAGATCAAGTTTGTGGGGATTGCCAAGAATTAACTCTGCCAGATATCGTCCAACAGCATGGCATTGTTGAAAGCCGTGGCCGGAAAATCCATTGGCGAGAATGAAGCCTTTCAGGGTCGGCCACTCGCCCAGGATAGCATTCCCGTCAAAGGTGTTGACCGCATAAAGCCCAGCCCACGCTCCGGTAATTTTGAGCCTGTCAAATGCAGGCGCGTACCCGACCAATTCCTCCCAGAGAAATTCTGTAAATCTTTCACGATTGGTTGAAAAGTCAAATCCAATCAGATCATCATCCATGGACTTGCTGATCATAAAGCGATTCTCATGCTCCTGAATGAGATATAGGCCGGAAGGGAATACTGTGAGGGGATAGATTTCTTCAGGCTGGGCGGCAATTTCGACAATGAAAACCTGACGCATAATGGGATCAATTGGCAGCTCGATCCCAACAGTTTGAGCCAATCTGGTCGCCCAGGCCCCCGCGCTATTGAGTACATATTTTGCCTTGATTATCTCCCCCGAACTGAGTTTGACGCCTGTTATTTGCCCAGCTGATTGTGTAAATTCAGTAATTTCGGCCTCGATGAAGGTTGCACCGAGATCAATAGCCTTATTTTTGAAACCCATCAGCACGGCATGCGAATCCATGGTGCCATCCAAAGGCCCAAAAGTGCCACCTGCAAAACTCTCTTTATTGTAGAGGGGAAATCGATCAGAGATTTCATCTGGCGTGAGCCACTCCACGTTGCAGCCGAGGCTTTGCTGCATGGCCAGGCCCGCTTGTGCGTTTTTGATATTGTCCTGATCGCTAAGAAAAAGATTCCCCTCCTGCCGAAAGCCGATCCGTGCTTTGATTCCGTCCACTGCCATCTCTTCGCTAAAGGTTGTTAATTTATCCAGGCCATATTGGGAAATCTGAATATTTTCCTTTAGATTGAATTGAAGTCTTGTGTTCCCGTCTGAAAGAACTGTGGAGTTCTTTTCATAGGTAGAATCCATCTCTATGATTGCCACTTTGAGGGTAGGATCAGATCGGAGAAGATAAAAAGCTGTGGCACAGCCCATCACACCTCCGCCAGCCATAATTACATCGTATGATTTATCGTTCATCTGTTTTTCCCTTATCTAAATATTCCAGAATTTCAAAATTATATCGTATCTGTGGGTATAATACTCTCCATGTTTGAATACGAACTTCAGGCCAATGAAGGCCGCGCCCG
>JACNJN010000186.1 GCA_014382535.1 Candidatus Desulfolinea nitratireducens
CTCTCATCCTACTTTTTTATCACATTTCCAAGAAAATCGCTTGATTATGCACTAGATACTTCCACGGAATAAAATCGATCATCATCATATATCCTAGCTTACTTGTTCTACTTACCTTCATCCTTGTTTTGGCACCCTACTTTATTGAAAATAAGAAATTGTTTGGAAAATATTTCTACAATGTCAATTCAACATTTTATATTTGGTATGATAGCTGGGAAGATGCCAAAAAAGGTACCAGAGCATATGGAGATAGAATTGGGTGGCCGAATATGCCTGAAAATGAAATTCCAACAGCAAGGAAATATTTTATAGAACATTCTAGTCGGCAAATAATTGAAAGAATCAAGTTGGGGATAGATGGACAGATAAAAAATATTATCTACTCCTACAGCTATTTCAATTACCTTCTTATTTATCTAGGAGTTCTTATCCTTATAGTATCTTTGAATTTAAAGCGCAATTTGAAAATTGCAATGGAACAAATATATCAAATATTGTTTTTTCTTTATATTTTTGGTGCAAACCTAATCCTATATGCATGGTATTCACCAATTGCAAGTGGCCCTCGATTTACATACAGTTTATACATTCCGTTTATATACACAATTTTCTTAATCATAAATAATTGCTTGAAAGAGTCTAAATGGACAGGTAATAACAATCAGTTGTTACTGAATATTCATCACTTATTCACTGGTGTTAATTTAACGGTTATAGGACTATTTTTATATGAAATTCTTTATCATATACCAGTCGTAATGAGTTCTGTATATTTCGGTAATTAAGTTTTTTTGTTAATTCTCATAAGTGTTGTGGGTTATGTTAAAATGCGCTGGTAATTATTTCAAATAAAACATATGATGGGGCGTAGCGGGCTATAGAAGGTGAATATGATGTTATGAGATCTCTAAACAGGAAATTATCTGACAATACAATACTCGTTATTGGAGTTGTCATTTTTATCCTTCTTCTCCTATTACCAGAATCTAATGATCCATGGCAGGCTGGTATTCGTTCACAGGAATGTGCCATGCTTTCACCGCTGCCTGCATTATCGTGCAAGCTGTCTATTGGGATTAGGATGAATGCTGATATTATGCGACAAGCATCACTAACTCTTAAGGGTAGAGGAGATCCCACGGATATCGCACAGGACATCGTTGGTTTTCGTGCTCTCGCCAATCGACAAGATCCTTATCCGATTTTGGGCCCTGCATATCGTTCCTTGGGATTAGAGTGGGTAGGTGAAGTTCGCAACGCAAGCACACATCCACCGATGGCTTTTCTTTTTGTTGCACCAATTGCGTTTTTGTCTTGGAATTGGGCTTCAGCCTTATGGGCCTGGTTAATGATCACTCTAGTTATCCTTTCATTTCGATGTTATGGGATATCATGGAAAGCTGCAATTGGGTTGACACCAATTGCCTTATTATGGCCTCCAGTTGCAACATCTCTTGGCCAACTGACTATCATCTGGTTATTTGCACTTTCAGCAGGATATTACTTTGAGCGAACAAAGCAATTTTGGAGTGGGATATTTATCGGTTTAGGAGCTATAACAAAATTCTTTCCAGGTGTTTTGATTATTAGCTTTCTTCTCAAGAGAAAATGGATTGCCCTGTTGGGTTTTGTTTCCACCTTTATATTATCAATAATTCTATTGTTGTTATTAGAACCAAGCTCAATATATCGATATTTTGAAGCAAGTCAGTCAACTTCGTCCATAGCCATGATATTACGGCTTGATAATGCATCCTTGCTCATCAACAGCTATCGATTTGGTGGATGGGTGGGAGTAACAATGGTTCTTTTCCTGTTCCTTTCGATTATTTGGACAAATCGAGACTATTTTTACGCTCCTCTTCTATATTCCTCACCAAGGTCGTGGGTATTGCTTTCGTTTTTCTCTGTAGCGTTACTTCCGATTTCCTGGGTTTTCTCTCTTGCCCCACTATTGCCGATTGTAATAATATTGATTACTCGAAAGAAACTTTCCACGCTGATAATTGGGGTATGTTGTATCGTAATTCCATTCATTTTTCCATCATATGGTACCGCGATACCCTCTGCGGTAGTAGTTCTATTGGTTGGGGTGGGTTTGCTATTTGACGGGTTACCTTTCAAGCTATTCACTGCTGTTTCCCTCCAAGACTTTAGGGGTAGTGCTTAAGTAACAAGTGATAACTTGGATAGATTGTATTGAACAATAAACAAACGGGTAACAAGATCGTGAAAAACTCTTTTTTGAGAAGGATAATGTTTTTCTTACGTAGCGATCATTCCATTGCCGTATAGGATTATTCCAACGCTTCCTGTATATTGTTTCGCCACTCTCATTACCAACACTCTGATGAGCATCTTCAAAAAACATTAGAATAAGCCCCTGGAACTCGCTGTATACTAGGCAGAGTTTGTACTTGGCTGGAATAGCTTGCTATAATTCTTTGCATGTGGCTTCCCTATATTATTCTGGCCCCTCAAAATCTTGGCATATATGATAATCTTTGGCTAACAGTCTCATTGTACTATCCTGCATTGGCAATCGTACTTTTAAATAAAGAACCAGGAAAGATGCTAAAGTCCAGGAACTGATATCAGCGGTCTGATCTGAATTTGGAGCTGATCCGGATCGCCGGGCTCATTAAATAAGCCTCCCACAGGATGCTACCAAAAGAATATTTATAAAGTTTGTGTAGGTAAAGGCGGTGAAATTAAAGCTATGAAATCTCTCAATCGGAAGTATTCTGAGAATATCATTCTGGGTATTGGGATTGTCATTTTATTCTTTCTTCTTCTACTGCCAGAATCCAGGGATCCATGGGAGGCTGATATTCAATCCCAGGAATGCGTTCTGCTTTCACCGCTGCCTGCCCTCTCCTGCAAACTGTATATTGGCCTCAGAGTGAATTACGATGTAATGCAGGGAGCATCTTTAGCCTTGAAAGGTAAAGCCGAACCTTCTGATATCGCACAGGATATCGTTGGTTTTCGTGCCCTCGTCAATCAACAGGATCCTTATCCAATTTTGGGACCTGAATATCGAAAATTAGGCTTGGAGGGGGAACTTGGAATAGCAAGTACACATCCACCGACGGCATTTTTATTTCTTGCGCCACTTGCTTTTTTGCCCTGGAGTTGGGCTTCAGCCTTATGGGCCTGGTTTATGTTAGCCCTGATTGTTCTTACATTTCGATATTATGGACTATCCTGGAAACTTGCGATTGGTCTGACGCCGATTGCCTTATTATGGCCTCCCGTAGCGACATCCCTTGGCCAGCTGACTGTCATCTGGTTATTTGCACTTGTTGCAGGATATTATTATGAGAAAAGACAGAATTTCTGGAGTGGAGTAATGATCGGTTTGGCAGCGATCACAAAATTTTTCCCGGGCATTCTGGTGCTCAGTTTTCTTCTAAAGAGAAAGTGGCTTGCCTTGCTGGGTTTTCTAGCTACCTTTTGGGCTTCCATAATAGCTCTGTTAATCCTACATCCCGGATCGATTCTTCGGTATATTGAAGTAAATCAGATAAATTCAAAAGACGTAATATTGCACCCCAATAACTTATCCTTACTGATCAATAGCTATCGCTTTGGTGGGTGGGTGGCAGTAGCCATGGTTCTTATTCTATTTCTCTCGATAATTTGGACAAATAGAAAATTCCTTTATGCCCCTCTCCTCTTTTCATCATCCAGATTGTGGATATTACTTTCCTATTTTTCCGTAGCCCTACTTCCCATTGCCTGGCCATACTCCCTTACTCCACTATTGCCGGTTGTAATCATGCTGATCTCCCAAAAGAAGCTGTCCGTGCTTACGATTGGGTTTTCTTGCCTCATAATTCCAATTATTTTCCCGTCGTTTGGCACAGCGATACCTTTTGCTGCTGTAATTCTTTTGATTGGGTTGGGTTTGTTAATTGATGGATTACCTTTTAAGATTTTCACGGCTGTCTCTCTTCAAGATTTTATACGTCCATCTCAGATCGAAAATGAATAGGTAGAGCACCCACAAGTTACAAACTTTAGGCAAAAATATATATTTTGTTGGAATAAAGTTACTATTCTCTCCGACTTTGAGGTTTAGCTTTTGGCAATTATGCCACTCAATAAATTTCTTGTATTGCTCCGACTTCACTATCGCTTTTCTTGACCTCTCTGCACCCCCATGATAAACTCAAATCTGTAATAAAAATACTCTCAATAGAAAAGGAGGCACGTGAATATGATTGATCTAAAGACCCTTGTTCCCCACCTATTTTCGCGCCTCGTGTCTGTTCCCTGAAATAGCAAATCTTCAGGCTCTGTTTACCATTTCTGCGGCCACGGGCGACCTCCCGTGGCTTTTTCTTATCTGGCATAAAAACGGCCATGGGTTGCATCCATGAGCCGTTTTCCATTTAACAAAAGAAAAGAGTATGACTGACTATACAGAAAAAATGAAAAAACACTCCCGTAAAGAACGTCTGCGGGATGCGCGCCGGAAAACTGGAAATAATAGATCAACCAAAAAACCTCGCCGTAAAGACTGGGGTTCAGATTATTCTGATGATTGGGATGGTGGGGACTATCTGATCGACGAACGGATTCTTCCACGAGGGGAGCATGAACGCCGCCGGAAACTCGAAGCTCTGGCCTTTGACGAATCACTCACGCAACCGGAAACTGCTCCCGTTGTGGATGCAGATTCAGCCATCACAGGGCTGGTCGTCGAGGTTAGCAGCGGCCTATGTCGAGTGGAAATCAACGATGAAACCCTCCTTTGCAGCTTGCGTGGCAACCTCAAGATTCAGGAAACTGGCTATTCAAATCTTGTTGCTGTAGGTGATCATGTCATCATCAGTCGAGATGGGAGTGAGAGCGGTGTGGTTGAATCTGTATTGCCGCGCCGAAGTGTTTTGGTCCGCCCTCATGGGAGGGTGCTGAGTCTGCGTCAGATCGTAGTTGCCAATGTGGACCAGATCCTGATCGTCGCCTCGTGGCGGGAACCGCATATCTGGCCTGAACTGCTCGACCGTTATTTGATCGCAGCGCAGCGTAATGACCTCGAAGCGATCATCTGCATCAACAAGATCGATCTGATCGAGGATCAAATGGCATTTGACGCCATCGTCCAACCCTATTCAGCTTTGGGATATCGCCTGGTCCTGGCCAGCGCAGTCACCGGAGAGGGGATTGATGAGCTCCGCACTATCCTTGGAGAAAGCGCCACGGTTTTAGCCGGTCTCTCTGGGGTGGGCAAATCATCGCTGTTGACAGCAATCCAGCCTGATCTGGATTTACACACAAGGAGTGTCGCCGAGCGTGGCCTCTTCCGGGGGCAGGGACGGCATACGACAACCCAAGCATCCCTGTGGAAGCTGGAAAATGGCGGGATTGTGATCGATACTCCCGGCATCCGCTCTTTTGGGCTTGCTGGTATCACCCAATCGGAATTGGCGGGCTGGTACCCTGAGATGGCCTCTCTCTCTGGAAGCTGTCGCTATGCAGATTGTACTCATCTAAATGAACCAGAGTGTATGATCAAGGATGCCGTTAAATCAGGGCGAGTATCCCAGCCTCGTTATAAAAACTATTCCACGATTCGAGAATCCCTGCCTGTCTCATGAAAATAGAATATGACCTAATAAAAAATGCGCCTGAGATCAGGCGCATTTTACTTTTTTTGTTGTGAATAAAAATTATTCCTAGCTACCAGACACTTTTATAAATAAAAAGATTGATCGGCATAAAACCGGGTAAAGTTGTTTTTGCGAAAACACAATATCAGGAGAACACTATGCCGACCAACCACTTGTATCATACATGGATTCAACGAATTAGTGGATTGCATCCAGGACAAAGAATTACCCAAACCCGCAATTTTGTTTTGTTGATATACGGGATTTACCAGAGTCGTTCAGTTTACTTGAGCCGGATCACTGGAAAAATACCTGGCAAAGCCAAGCTACAGAGTACCGTCAAACGTTTTGATCGTTTTCTCAACAACCCAGCGGTTAGCGTTCGTAAATGGTATCAGCCGATCGCTCTTCAATGGATGGCAGAACAGTTTGCGAGAATCGGAGAAATCCACTTGATTGTGGATGGCACCAAGGTTGGCTTTGGTCATCAATTACTGATGGTTAGCATTGCATATCGCAAACGTGCCATCCCGATTGCCTGGACTTGGGTCAAACATGTTCGTGGACATAGCACAAGCGGTAAACAAATTGCCTTGCTGGCCTATGTAAAAACGCTCATTCCGCGTGGCGCAGCCGTTTTTTTGGTTGGCGACACTGAGTTTGGCTCTGTAAAAGTACTAAAACAACTGGAGAAATGGCAATCTGGATGGCCCTGATGGACAAAATACCTGTGGCCGGTTTTGTTGCAGTCAATCCAGGTGGGCCCTATATCAACGATATTAAGAACTGGGAGCCAATTTTTGAAAAGAGCGAAAACTTCAACGAAAAACGCGGCTATTTTGTTGTGGGCGAGAAGGACCCAAACCTTGAGAATGTGAAAGCCTTGTATGAGTTATTGGTATCCAAGGGGATGGCTTGCGAATTTTTCATCTCACCTGAAATTGCCCACGATTTCCCGGATGATTTTAATCAGATATTAGCTCAGGCATTGAAATATATACGAGAATAAAGAAATCTAAGGGTAGTCACAATTTGTACCTGCCCCCGCATCTTTCAAGGAAACGGGTCCCTCAAAATTAATTCTTTACTGCATTGATAAAATCTGCTAACAGACCGTAGGCAGTGGTATGTGGGCCTGGGTCTTTCTCCACGACCGAAAGATCACCCAATACATCGCTTTTAAATTCGACAATGGATGAGGTCCCCTCCACGCTGTAAATCGGAGAGGTGCTGGGGATCAGTTCCGGTGCAACGCGGGCGATGATATTTTCCCTGTCTCGTTCGGCGGAGCAGATCAGTTTATAGCGCTTATTTTCTTTGAGTGCATTGGCAACCATTTCGGGGGTGATCTCCCTGATGCCTGTCCGATCTACATCCTGGGGTTTGAGGGGGATGCCCATCAATACGGTCACCAGCGCGGCAACCTTGATCGCTGCATCCCAGCCGTCCACATCGCCGGAGGGATCAGTTTCCGCGATCCCCACATCCTGGCAATGCTTCACAGCTTCATCGAACCTATCGCCTTTTTCCATGCGCGTCAGGATCAGATTCGTGGTCGAGTTCAGGATGCCTTTGAACGCCAGCAATTTTGATGCAGGAATGGCTTCGCGGAACAGGGAAAAGATCGGCGCGCCGTCCATCACGGTCGATTCGTGCAGAAATTTAACACCCTTCGAGGCAGCCAAATCCTGTAATTCTTTATAGGCGTGAACAACAGGACCTTTATTTGC
>JACNJN010000189.1 GCA_014382535.1 Candidatus Desulfolinea nitratireducens
ACTGTCCGCAGCATCCTTGTCCCAGATCTTGATGCGGAATGTATCCGGGCTGCTGGGATTTGAGAGATCAGTTCTTCACGATAGGATGGCATTATTTTCCTCTTGCGGGATGCTTATTTGTCCAACAGAATCAGTGATTCGCCAAGTTGGTGTAAATCTTGAATAAACTCTTGGGTTGAAGGTGCTTCAATCCAGCGAATGAGCTTGAAGTCTTCTTGCGATGCGCTGAGCAAAACTCTGGAAAGGTCTGCGGGGAAGATGCCCGCGGCTTTGCCCTGTGCGCCTGTGATTGCTTCTTTTAGCGATAGATTTAATTTGGTGGAAAAGCCCCAAATATCTGCCAAATCTTTGGGTTCTTCGCGTGAGAGCAGAGCGGTGAGTTTGTTGGCGAGGATATTTTTAGCACTGTCCAACCTGCCCAAAAGGGGATGGACGCTAATTTCCCCTACCCGAGATGGGACGTCGTTGATGAATTCAAGTTTGAGTGTGGTTTCAGCCTGAATGAGATGCAGGCGTACAAAACGCTCGTAGCGGGAATGAATTTCAAGCTGCCAGTTTTTTGTTGTGCTGAGTGCGTGAATGACTCGTTCTGACCACAGGGTGAAATCCGGGGCATCGTTGACGAAAAAATCCAAGTCGTCGGAATAACGATGTTGAAGATAAGCGCGTGAAGCAGCCGTGCCGCCTGTTAGATAAAAGCCTGTTTCAAGCTGATTAATTTGCTTGAGCACTTTATCTTGCAAAGGATAAAGGGTTTTTTTATAGAAATTGGGGTTCATGAAATTATCCTTCTTTTTCAATCAGGCGTTCGGGATGGTGCACGGGCAACCAGGCAACGAGAAAGTCGAAGCCGCGTTTACGGCTCTCACTGCGGATGCGTTGACGCCAGCCCGCCCAACCTTTGACCAGACGAGCATAGCCCAGCAAACGAATGATCTCGGCGTAGGGCGCGTATTCGAGCAAGCGCAAGGCAGCCCAATCCTGATTTAGGCGACCGATGGTGCGCTCGCCATTCAGGATGGCTTCAAAGTCACTTTGGCTGATGTCGTAGTCCCAGATATAGGCGGGCTGATTCTGCATTTTTCTCTCTCGTTTTTTTCTGAGCGATCTCTTTTGCAATTATATACGGTTTTCCCGTTCAAACGTTTTAACGCGCACTTGCCCCGTCAACAGCCGCTGCATGAGACCTTTTTTCTGCTCTTGCAGCGCCAGGATTTGGGAGATCAGTTCTTCGCGATATGATGGTGTGACCATTTATTCCCTAAGAAGAAAGGTGGTGTTATTTTTACGATTGTTTTTTAGTTGTTTTTAGAAAGCGATATTTCTTTTGCTTTTTTCGTAAGTCCTTTTGCAAAAACATAAGAGGGGTTTAAGAACACAGATAATAAGGCATCCCATATATCTGGAGAGATTAGCTCAATAGAGAGTAATTGTCTATGAATTAAACTCTCGTTTATTTCCTCATCATCCTTGTTTGCTACTTGCTCTAATTCTTGTAAAGTGCTTATGATGTAGTCCTTCTCGTATGGTTCTAGGTGTGAGTGTTCAACCAATCGATATAGTTGAGCAAAGCCTTTTTCATAAGAGCATTTATCTTAAATATACAAGTTTCATACCTCAATAAAAATTGTCATTTGTCATAAATAGCAAAGCGACTACCCCTTGAGCCCTTACAGGATGCTACGCGAGGGGGCAAGGGGTAGTCTAAATCGTGTCCAACCGGAAAACCGATTGTACATAAACAGTATAGCGCGGTAATGAGCGAATTTCAAGAGATACCTGAATTTTGTAGAGGCCATACCCCTGGTGATCTAGCGAGTCGAGACTGGTTATTAAGTTGCCCTGATATGCTTCCGTAAAGATTCCATGCCTTCTCAAAGCTGAAATTCTTTAGCGCTGCCTTGATCTATAAATGACCTGCCATTATCCAATTCGGCCATCATAAATCGTCACCAGCCTTGCAAATCGGTTCTGCATCTTCACAGGCCCAGGTGCAGGTCAGATATCCACCGGGCGGTTCTACCGGGCACGCGGCAGCACAATCACTTGCTGTGTGGCTGCAGCAATTATCTCTTCCACTTCCGGGAGCCTGGCTGGCACAACCATTAAAATCTTCCTCAATGCCAATCGGTAACCTTTCCCTGTCTTCGTCAGGGAATCCGGGAGGCTCACCGCCACCGCCATCTCCACCGCCGCCGGGCAGATCCGGTGTTCCGCCATCACCGCCACCGAAGCCGTCTCCACTACCCCAGCCTCCCCACATCCCGTAGGTCGGCATAGTTCCAAAAGGGCCGCACTGAGCCATGTCCCCACCTGTTTCAGGGTCAGGATTGAAAGGACCGGTGCCTCCATTGAACATACTGCAATCGATAGCCCTACCGCCGTCTCCCTCACCGCTATCAGTAATAATCGATGCCACCCAGGTAATTTTGTCCTGGCCCACGAATGCAGCCGGATCAACCAGTGCCCCGCCATTTCGAAGTACTTTTTGCACTTCCTGATAAATGGGTTCCACCTCATCCATGCGATCCTGGAGTAGATATAGATAAGCCAAGTTATTCAGGGTAGTGACCCGATGGATATCGGAATTTTCATTAATTCGGAGTGCTTCTTCGAATAGCAGCCCCGCTTCTTTATAACGCCCCAGCGAGACATAATCTATTGCAAGGTTGTTCAGGCTGATGAGTGTTTTTGGGTGATTGGGCCCAAATACGCGGCGATTTATATGTAGTTCACTCTCGTATAATGATTCTGACGAATCGAACTGACCCAACATCACATATAGTAAAGACAGGTGGGTCTGGTTGGAGAGCGTTTGCGGGTGATTTGGACCAAACTCAGCTCGCGATAAAAGCGTTGCTTCTTGTGCAGGGATTATCGCGGCGGCATAATCCCGATCTTGATAGGCCTGAGCGGCCTGGGTGTTCAGGGAGCCCAATTGCTCCTGCACATCCAGCGGGTTTGTTGCATTACAACCCGAGATAATGATAAGAGATCCAAGAATAATTAGATTTATGATAAAGGGCTTCATTCAAACACTCACTTTCGTACCAATTTAGGAAATGCTCACGCTCTCCTATCGAATAGGCTATCGTGCTGTAGGAGGCTCTTCACTGGCTATGCTTCTCGGCGACGAGCACATAGGAGATGGGTATGCCCTTTCTGTCTATGTGGGGCCAGGACGTGGAGATGTCGTAGTCGAATTCACTGAGACGGATTTCCCTGATCTCGGCGAGAAGTTCTTCAAAATAGTCCTTGCCTAAATAATTTCCGTTTTCAAGCCTTGTCTTATCTAAAACAAAGCCTTTGATCGCAAAATTTCGTAAAACATTTGTTGCCCATTGCCTAAACTGTGTTGCCCGCAAGGAATTGACCCGATAGCCAACCGAGATAATCGCATCGAGATTGTAGAAATCAACCAGTCTTTCAACTTGCCTTTTCCCTTCAAGTTGAACTATTCGAAAATTTCGAATAGTTCGACCTTCTTCAATTTCGCCGCTTTTATAAATTTCTTTGAGATGATAATTAATCGTGCTGATGCTAACTTCAAAGAGTTCTCCCATCAGCTTTTGGCTCAACCAAATCGTTTCATCTTCAAAGCGGGCTTCAATACTTTTTTTGCCTTCTTGCGCGGTAAAGATCAAAAATTCCGCGGTACTGTTGCGGATCAACTTTTTACTCATTAGAAATCTCCCCCTTGGCTAAATTCTCCTGAATGAGTGCATTCAAGCGACTTTCTTCTTCAAGCTGGGCGGCAAGTTCTTTTTTAGTCATCGAAAAGCCTCAGATATTCATCAAAAAGAAATACGCGATTGCGTTGGTAGCCGGTTTTTTCGAGCAATATTTTTTTCTCAACAAAAAGATTGACCAAATCATTGGCGGCTTTGCGCGATAAACCGGTCATCTTTTCGGCATCCTGGGTGGTAATCACCGGTTGACGGAATAATTGATGCAAGAGCACAAGCCCTTGTTTGGCGCGTCTGCCCATCAACGGAATCTCTTCCTCTTCAATTGCCTTTTTCAATTTGACGATTTTGTCCAACGTATCCACCCCTTTTTCAGCCGTTTGGATCACGCCCACCAAAAAAAATTTGATCCACTGCGCCAGATCATTTTTCGTGCGCACAAAGGTCAGATTGTCGTAATAGAGCGTTTTGTTTTTATCAAAAAAAGCAGAAAGATACAGCAAAGGCACATCTAAAATTCCCTGTGAAACCAGATAAAGCGTAATCAGCAAACGCCCTATTCTGCCGTTTCCATCCAAAAAGGGGTGGATGGTTTCAAATTGATAATGCGCAATTGCAATCTTGACCAAGTGGGGTATTTGGATTTCTCTATTGTGCAGGAAAAGTTCCAAATCGGATAATAACTCCGGCAATTCGGTATGTGCCGGTGGAATAAAGGTTGCGTCCGCCAAACTCGCGCCGCCAATCCAGTTTTGCGAACGTCTAAATTCCCCCGGCGTTTTATGCTCGCCCCTGCCACTGGAAAGCAGAATTTTGTGCGTATTTTTGATCAGCCTGTTGGAAAGCGGCAAGTTCTCAAGTTCTTCAATCGCAGCATTCATGGCTTGAATATAGTTATTCACTTCCTGCCAATCATCGCGCCGCTCAGGGTCAATGCCCGGTTTGTCGCTGAGGGCTTCTTCCATATTGGTACGCGTCCCCTCGATGCGGCTTGAGATCACTGCTTCTTTGGTGACGTGCATCTTGATGAACATATCAATATCAGGCACAAATTGCGAAAAGGCGTTCAATTCGCCGAGTTTTAAGGAAGCCCGTTCCAGCAGCTTATTAATGCCTTCGTCTGTCCAAACAAAGCTATGGTTAATTTTCTCCGGCAAGAAATAACGATATTCATGTCCCGCCCTATACATACCCGCTTTGAAATCTTTGATGTCCACAAATGCTCCTAAAGTAAACTATAGGTTTTCTTATTTTACTTTTTCTAATCAAAGTAAATTATAAGCTATTTTAGTTTACTTTTTACCTTCAATTGGTATCTCCACTTTTGCCAAATTTTCCTGAATGAGCGCATTCAAACGGTTTTCTTCCTTGAGCTGGGCGGCAAATTCTTTTTGCAACGTCGTGAAGCGTTCGGCAAAATCGAAGTCATCATCTTCTTCGGGCAAGCCTACATAGCGTCCGGGGGTGACTACATAATCAAGTTTTGCAACTTCTTCTACGGTCGCTGATTTGCAGAAACCTGCTATATCTTCATAGTTGCCATCGGGGTTACGCCAGTTATGGTAAGTCTCGGTAATCTGGGCGATGTCTTCTTCATCAAATTCAAGCGTGCGGCGGTTGATGAGATGTCCCAGATTGCGGGCGTCAATGAAAAGGATTTCATCCGTGCGGTTGCGGAATTTTCCATTGGCACGATTACGGCTTAAAAACCATAAGGAAGCGGGGATCTGCGTATTCAAAAATAGCTTGCCGGGCAAATTGACAATGCAATCCACGAGACGGGCTTCGACCAACGCCTGGCGAATATCGCCTTCGCCCGAAGTTTTACTGGTCAGCGCACCTTTGGCGAGCACAAATCCCGCCTGTCCGCTGGGGCTGAGATGGTAAAGAAAATGCTGGATCCAGGCATAGTTGGCGTTCCCGGTAGGCGGCTCGCCAAACTGCCAGCGCGCATCCCCGCGCAGTTGATCGCCGCTCCAATCGCTGTCGTTGAAGGGCGGGTTGGCAATGATAAAATCCGCTTTCAGGTCTTTGTGGGCATCGTTCAAAAACGAACCTTCGTTATTCCACTTGACCTGTGAACTGTCGATGCCGCGAATGGCAAGATTCATCTTTGCCAAACGCCAGGTCGTCTGGTTGCTCTCCTGTCCATAAATGGAGAGGTCATTGAGACCACCCTGATGCTCGATGACGAACTTCTCAGACTGGACGAACATCCCGCCTGATCCACAACACGGATCAAGCACGCGCCCCGAATAGGGTTCCAGCATCTCAACCAATAATTTGACGATAGATTTTGGGGTGTAAAACTGCCCGCCCTGTTTGCCTTCCGCTAAAGCGAACTCGCCCAGAAAATACTCGTAAACGTGACCGAGCACATCCGCGCTGCGTGCCTTCGCATCCCCTAAAGCGATATTGGAGACCAAATCAATCAACTGCCCCAAGCTGGTCGGATCAAGATTGCCGCGCGCGAAAACTTTGGGCAGGACACCGCGCAACGAAGCATTATCCTTCTCGATGGCATCCATCGCCGCATCCACGTCCTTGCCGATCTCCGGCAACTTCGCCCGCGATTGCAGATAGCTCCATCTTGCCGAGGGCGGCACAAAGAAGACGTTTTCAGCGCGGTATTCATCGCGGTCTTCGGGGTCTGCGCTTGCATAGTCACCTTCACCGGCTTTGAGCTTGGCGTGCAGCTCCTCGAAGGCATCCGAGATGTATTTCAAAAAGATCAAGCCGAGCACAATATGCTTGTACTCCGCCGCATCAATATTCTTGCGGAGTTTATCGGCAGCTTTCCAGAGTTGCTTTTCGATGGGTTCTTCGGTGGTGGTGGTGTTTTTTGCCATAATGTCTGCCCTTTGTTGACTGCCTTGCTTTTTCTAAGTAAACCTATTTCCCAACCTGCGAAAACAAACGCCGCCAACTCAATTTGAGAAAGCGGCGTAAATATGCTAAGCTTTGATTGCCATACGCCGCGCAGCGTAGGCCTGCCGGGAGTGTTCTAGCACTGCCCGGTTTTTGTTTCTGAAAGTATAGCATAATTGCGATTAACAGAAGCAATGGAAGATATCAGGGCGATAGGTATATTTGAGATCTTCTAGCTTTGTAATCAGGCCTTGTTCAATTTGTTGTTCATTCATTAATAACGCCCAGTGAATACAGAAAGGAGATCTAATAATTTCAAGCTCTTGTCTAACTTGTCATATATTACCGAGATTATCAGCCGGTCTCCCTCGTAAATATCCAGATTATCGCAAGAGGTAATGGCGTGGCATAATCAGGTGGAGAAAGAAAAGTTTTCCTTTGGTATAAAAGAAGTCCATGATTCATAATAGAAACTTTTTACGCTGTTAGAATAAGAACTTGCCTTCTCTCATAGTTTCCCTACCCATATAATTTTGACGAAGTAATTCTAACAGAAATATCCGCATTGGTTGGATTGGAAGTGGATGTTAAAACGAAAGATTATTTCAATCTGTTGAACAGAAGAGTAATCAGTAAAAATAAAAAATTCCCCTGTAAATTAGGGGATTTTTTGAGTGTGACCGACCTGGGACTGTTTTGCCTCAAGTGGAAATGGAATATTAGGCATTGAGAATAAGACACTTTCTT
>JACNJN010000190.1 GCA_014382535.1 Candidatus Desulfolinea nitratireducens
CAACAACAGTCCCTCCTGCAACAGAAACTTCGATTCCCTCTCCAACTCCAGAATAACCATAGCGCGAGTGTGTTTTAATCAATTCAGAGAATAGGCGATGTCTAAAAAAGAACTTTATTGGATTTTTGGCATTTCTATTGCCGGTGTGCTGATTATTGGGATACTGGTTCTTCTCATTATTGCTCAATCTGCCCAGTATCAAAAAACACCAGATGTGATTCCGACAATGGACCAAGGTTTGGTATCCACTACAGTTGCTCAGACGGTTGCGGCTGAATTTGCAAGACAAACAGCTGAAGTGACAGCGACGGTAACCAATGAGCCTACACCATTTGCAACCATGGTTTTCCCTACAGCCACACCAACGAACACCTTTATTTTTCCAACGATGATCGTTCCCTCAGTGACGCCGATCCCGATAGCCTGCGACCGTGTTCAGTTGATACGGGATGTATCCGTACAAGATAATTCTCCTTTTATGCCAGGGGATACTTTTACAAAAACCTGGCGGCTGAAGAATGTAGGGAGTTGTACCTGGACGCAGAAATATAATTTGGTCATCGTTTCAGGTGATTCTATGGGGGCTAAACAGGTGATCCCCTTGCCTGGAAATGTTGAGCCTAATCAAACCATCGACTTGTCTATTGCGATGAAAGCACCTGGAAAACTGGGTAATTATCGCGGAGATTGGTTGTTGGTGGACCCATTTGGAAAGCGTTTTGGGATTGGCTCGAAAGGAGACAGTAGTTTTTGGGTAGCGATCCGAGTGATGGATTTTGAAAACCCCAAGTTGGCCTATGACTTTGCCGCGAACTTGTGTCAGGCTGACTGGCAAAGTGGTGCTGGAACAATTCCCTGCCCAGGGACTAGCAGCGCGGTTGAAGGATATGCATTTCTGTCCGATAGCCCGCGTCTTGAAAGTCGTCAAGAAAATGAGTGGACTATTATCGTCCACCCCAATAACGCTAGCAAAGGTTGGATCAGCGGAGTCTATCCTGAATTTGTGATCGCGCCGAATCAACATTTTATTGCCTGGGTGGGATGTCTGGCTGAAAGTAAGGGATGTAATATAACTTTTCGTCTGGACATGAAAAATCTAAAGACGAATGTGGTCAAAAATTTGGGCGTCTGGGATGAAGTCTACGAAGGACTAGTTACCAAGATCGATCTGGATCTCTCGTCACATGCAGAGAAGCATGTCCAGTTTATTTTGACGGTTCAGGTGAATGGTGGTACACCCGAACGGGCAAATGCCTTTTGGTTTGTGCCGGGCATCATTCTGAAAGCGCCTCCGACTCCCACACGAGTCCCGCCGACCGCGACAATGACACCCACGGACATCCCGCCAACCGCGACAATGACACCAACGGACATCCCGCCAACCGCTACGCCTGACGGCGGTTAGTGTCCCATTTGTATAAAAGAAAAAGGAGATGGTTGCCCATCTCCTTTTTTTTCTTTATTGCATTAGACTTCTGGCATATGTGCTCCCGGCGGCGTCCCCGCCGCCGCCCTAAAGGATGCTGCGCGAAGGACGGCGGCTAGAGCAGTGTCAAAAAGGGACTTTTGCGAAGTCTATTCTTTATCCTGCCATCGCAAAAAACATCGGACTGAAATAGGGGATCAGCCAGATAAACCAAACGACCACACTGAATTTGTGGAAGCTCTTGATGGCTTTCTCATCCTTTTTGGCGAGGACAACAGCAGCCCAGATCGCGTGAACGAGCATCAATAAAATAGCGATCAACCCAGAGATGCCGTGAATGTCAAAGGTCATCCCGCCGACAAACTCAAACATTAGGCCGGTTCCCCAGGTGTCGCAGATCAGACCCAAAACAAAAAAGGCCAGATGCCATTTTTTGAGTTCCCCGGAGATGCGTTCACTCCAAACGCCGATGGAATAGAATACGAGTGCTGACGTGATAATAATGCTGGCTGATTGGTCCAAAATATTACTCCTTGTTGAATAGTGTCGGTGCTAAATTTTGACGAGAGGCTTGCTCCCGTTTTGGATACGTTACCTATGCGGCGACGATTTCCGCTGCCGCCGGACGGATCATCCGAACGGCGAAAAGAAGCAGCATTGCCATGAGCAGCCCTGCAAACAGGAAGGGTGCGGTGGAGCCAAAAAATTGAAAAAGGACGCCCATGATTAGTGGGGCAATCGCATTGGCACCGCTTAAAAAGGCAGCTGATATGCCCAGGGTCCCACCGATCTCGTCTTTTGGAACTCGTTTGGAAAGCAGGCTGTTGACCGCTGGCTGGAGAATCCCTCCGCCGATCGAAGCCGGGATCATGGCCACCAATATCCATCCAAGACCCAGCCAACCTTTATTATCGTCCGGCGGCAGGTCAACCTCCAGACCCTGGGTGGTCGGATGCTCTCCTGCGCGAAATTCAGTATCGACCTGTAATTCGGCGGTAAGTTCAGCCTGTGAATAACCTGGCATGGGCTGACGGGGTGTGAAGGCCGTCATCGTCAGGCCAATCGCGAGTGTCGCCAACCCGGCATAGATCAATTTACGGTCACCATACTTTCGGCTCCAGCGTCCGATCAGGCCGCCCTGAACGGCTACGACAATGATCCCGACAAAGATAAAAATCAACGAATTGTCGGAGGCATTCATCCCCAGGCGATTGAGTGTAAAGAGAGCCAGAAATTGTTCGAAGCCCCCAAAGGCGACCTGCTGGGCAAACATCAGAACCAGCAGCAGACCAACGGCGGGATGGCGTACTGCATCGTACATGGCTTTTAAGGTAAAAGCTGACTTCTTTTTTGATTTTCCACGTTGCTCTTCAGGTAATGTTTCTTTGAACCAGAAGGAGGTTAATAGGATCGATAAAAGCGAAAATACTGCCGCGACGAGAGCGGGAACGCGATAATCGTTCCCGCTGGCGGCCAGGGAGATAAAGGCGATGATCGGGCCGAGGATGAATCCGAGGCCGAAGGCCGCGCCGAGCAAGCCCAAACCCTGGGTGCGTGTCTTCTCGGTGGTGCTATCGCTGATCGCTGCCTGGGCTGTCGCAATATTTGCACCGGAGAGACCATCGATCAATCGAGCTAAAAATAAAAGCCACAGGCTATTGGCCATTGCCAGCACGATAAAACCAACAAATGTTCCGATCTGGCTGACGACCAGAACCGGTTTGCGCCCGAAGCGATCTGAGAGACGTCCGAGCAGGGGCGCGCCGATAAATTGCATGGCGGGGTAGGCCGCGCCTAATAAGCCAATCATAAAGGCACTCGCGCCAAAGGCAGCGGCGTAGAGCGGCATCAAGGGGATGATAATTGTGAGGCCCAATAAGTCGATCAGGACGATCACAAAGACAGGCAATATTCTTTTGAAATCCAGTTTTTCTTCGGTCATTCTTCCTCCATTAGGGTGAGACGGGATAGAACCTCGTCCAGCCAGGCTGCTTCAGCCTGGAGATGGCGCAAACGGTGCTCCAACATCCACTGGACTGTGCCAGGGTGGACGGGGGTATTTTGCATAATTTCCAGTTCAGAGAGTAATTGCTCTTTCCGCGTTTCGAGGTATGTGGACGCTTCATCGGTTGTCAATTCATCCAGAAAGGCCAGCGGAATATCATCTTCAAAATAGGTGGGGGTATATTCCTGCATGGATTCACGCAGCATGCTTTGAAAAGCTATTTCGCCTGTCGGCGTAATCTGGTAAACCCGCCGCAATGGGCGGTTACCAATTTGTTCACTGCTTTGAGTGATCCAGCCGCGCGCTTCCATTTTGTTTAGCAAGTAGTACGCCGTTGGTTTTTTGATATCGGTACATACTGCCAGATCCTGCTGGATAAATTCGTTTAGTTGATAGCCATGCATCTTTTGATGACGCAAGAGACCAAGGAAAAGTAGTTCGCGCGTTGTCATATCGTTTCCTTTAGTTATCAGAAAAATAGTCAATCCTGACTATTCCGGATTGAGTATATAGCTTCGGCAGATTTTGTCAAGTAGATAGCGTCTGGGTTATCCTTGGTTATAATACGGGGATGAACGATCTTCCCGTCACACAAATCAGTATTCCCCCTGGCTTCATAGATCTGGGCATGGGCAATCCGGATTTTGACTTGTTGCCGCTTTCAATTATGCGTCGTGCTTCGGAAGCATATTTTGAGAGAGGTGAACTAAACTCGCTGCAATATGGGGCGGAACAGGGAAATGGTTATTTCCGGGCTACTCTGGCAGACTTCCTTTCCGTCCCGTTCAAATCGCGCGTGAACCCTGATTCTCTATTTGTTACCCAGGGCGCATCCTCCGCCATCGACCTGATCTGTACACTCTATACTCGCCCCGGTGACGTGATCTTTGTTGAGGAACCCACCTATTTCCTGGCATTGCGGATCTTTGCAGATCATGGGCTACGCGTCATCTCAATCCCGATGGATGAGGATGGCTTGCTGATAGAAAAACTGGAAGATGCGTTAGACAGACATAAGCCAAAGTTTATTTATACAATCCCAACTTTTCAAAACCCCAGTGGGCGAACATTATCACCTGCACGGAGAATAAAACTGATTGAATTGGCACAGCGGGATAAATTTCTCATATTGGCCGATGAGGTTTATCATCTTCTCGGGTATACCGAGAAACCGCCTGCTCCTTTTGCTCTACTTGCGGATGACGTGGAAGAAGTCATTTCTATTAATTCATTCTCAAAGATCATGGCCCCCGGTCTGCGGCTTGGGTGGATCCAGGCACATCAGAAAATACTCAAGGAATTGGCAGGCTGCGGCCTGCTCGATAGCGGCGGAGGCTTGAATCCCTTCACCTCTGCAATAGTTCGCGAAGCGATTGAAACGGGCGATTTGGCTAAGAATATCGCACATTTACACAAGGAATATGTAACTCGCCTAAACGCATTAACTGCTGCTTTGCACCAATATATTCCTTTGGCAGAATTCACGCCTCCTCAGGGAGGTTTCTTTGTTTGGGCTCGGATACCTGGAAAGGATACTTCTGCATTACGTCAGCATGCAAAGAAATTTAAAGTGGATTTCCGTCCTGGAGAACTTTTTTCCGGTCAAAAGGGAACGCGAGAATATATGCGCCTGGGCTTTTGTTTTTATGAGCCAAGCGCTATTGAAGAAGGGGTTATTCGGTTAGGGAATTGTTTGAGTTGATATTAGCCGCGGGTAATACGCATGGCTGGTGTTGTGAGATAATCAGGAAAAAGTAATTAAGGAATTAGAAAGCGCTCAATATAAGTGCGATCTATTGGCAGTTTCTTGTTTTCTTTCGAGAGGATTGTATTTTGAGAAATCCTGCCTTGCGATTTGCTCAGTCACCTCATTGCTGATTTGACGCTATGCAAGGATGGTGATTCGTTCAAAGCAAGATTTCTGGCTTAAAACCCCCATTACATTATCGGCAGATCCACATCGGATGCCGAAACTCGCGCAGGATATTTTCTGCCGTGCTGCCGAGCGTAAGATGCCGCACAGGGCGGAAGCTGAATCCCCCCATAAATAACAAATTGATGTCGTATTTTTTTGCTGTTTCCAGGACCATTTCAGCAATTGGCCCTTCCTTAAGCACATAATTCACATCTGTTAAATTATGCTCTGTGAGATAACGCCGTGCTTTCTCCAAGGCAGCCTGGCTGGTATGCGATGTTTCCACGGTTACCACTGTTAAAGATTTTGGCCACCGGGCAGTTAGATAGGTGGCAATGAACAGGGCTTCATCCGCTTTCGGGCTGCCATCGTATGCCAGCAGCGCATGGCTATAATCAGATTGCGTACCATCTGGCCTGACCTGGATGGGTCGAGGGCATTGTTGAACGATCAGTTTCAGATCAGGGCTTATCCGAGCCAAAGGTTGGTTTTCTGGCGGGCGAGTGCTGTTGACGATCACAAAATCAACCCAGGCTGCATGCTTGAGAATCGACCGAACCGGGTTGCTGCCAACTTCAACGGCAAATTCTCCCTGTATCCCCGCATCCTGGCAGCCCTGATTAAATCTTGCCTGCATCTGATGTACAGCATCACTCTCCAGTTGTGCCTTTTCTGGAACGACATGTAAGCCGAGGATATGGTCACCGTCAAATTGGGCAGCTTTCAAAATAAATTCAAACATCCGCCAACCCTCATTACTGCCATCCAGGGGGACGAGAATATGTTCAAATAAATGATGATAGCGTTTGCGCGCCAGTTGTTGTTTGCGCCACAAACCCGGAATTGGGCCTTCATCTAAAAATGGGGATATTTTTGTTATGATTCGACTCAACAAATCGCGCGGTTTTTTGGGCTTGCTGATCAGGTCAGACACACCGGTTTCCATCTCCACATGCCAGCCAAGCTCCTTTTCCAACTCGGTCTGACGTTCGGAGAGCAGCACATACATATCCGCCTCTGTCCTTTCGGGAAAGCGATGCAAGACACCCAATTCACGGACGATCTGAATCACAGGCAGATAGACCAGATCATACCAATCTACAATGGCTTTCTGCCTTAATTCGCTTTCATCAGATATATCCTGCTTTCTTTTCAAGAGATAAAATTCGGCATCTATCTGCTCAAGAAAAACCTGATACTGTTCACAAAAAGTCATCAAAAGGTCGACATCGGGGCGTAGATTATCTAAGTTGGTTTTTTCCAGAAAGTCAGCATAACGATACTTACAGATGATTTCGTTGGGATCATCATCTGCAGCTAGTGGTACCCTTGTTTTTACCTCAGTCACATAGGCAGAAATTGTTTTCGAATTCAATTGACGGGCGATAGAAACTCGATGGTTGCCATCCTGAACGAAATAAGTATCCCCAATTTGATAGACTTCAATTGGCGGCATACCAACCATGTCATTAACAGCAGCTTTCACTTCTACCCAGCGCTCTTCATCAGTATCCTTCTTGGGCAAAAAGCTGCGGGTGAAATCATTGTAACGAGCAACGCTGCCTACAATTTTTTCCAGGGGAATCTCCTGGAGTCCATGTTTGACGGTCGCCCCTGTGCTTCTTAATTGTTGCCGCACCTCATCAAAACAAAGAAGTTCGCCCGCCTTTCCCCGTAAACGCGACAATATCTGCTGCATTACGGCTTGCTTTCTGGCATATTGAAAATCGTGCAAGGCCAATTGGTAACTGGCCTTAGATCGTATTTTCATTTATTATTCCCGTAGAAGAATATGGCTTTCGCCAGTGAAGAATATCTTATACATAAATTACCTGATATCCTTCATTAATGAAAGCCCTAATTTTGCAGTGACCTTTGTCATTCATTCTCCACGTTACTTTAGCTTAACACTTAGATATTGTTGAGA
>JACNJN010000192.1 GCA_014382535.1 Candidatus Desulfolinea nitratireducens
CCCAGAATGATTGCAAGGCGTCCCCAGGGTTCTCCAAGTAATCGACGCTCGGCAACAAGTATAAAAAGAGTCCTGATCCATTCGACCATGCCTAAAAGAAGAATAATTTGCACAAGGCGAGCAGCCCATGCACGTTTAATGATAAGTATGGCAGGAAATAGAAAAGATAAAATAACTAAAATAAATGGTCCGCTTCTAAGATAATGTGCCCCAAGAATTAAGGCACTCAAAATGATGGGAGTCAACTGAAGAATACTCATAAAGTAAATTCCTTTCAGGAATTAGAGGATTTGTTTTCCAACGAAGCCTGCTTGAGAGAAACACTGTAAATCCTTCTGGACAAGTTTTGTATGGAATCTCTGTGTCAGAACAATTTTCCACGCCATTGTATCATTGCTAGTGGACTATCTGTTTGAACAGAAATTCAAGCCCATCATTAAGTTTCTGTCATCCCGAAAACTCTTTAGGAATGATAAAATACCTCCATACAAGAATTAAAAAGGTGAAACCAAATGAATAAATTTGTTGGCTATAAATGCTCTTTATGTGGGCAAAAATACCGGCGGGATCAGGTCATATATACCTGTCCCGCTGATGGTGGCAATTTGAATGTTATCCTGGATTATGAAGCAATTAAGGATAAGTACCACCCTGATGATATCACTTGCCGCACTGAAACATCTTTGTGGCGATATTTACCATTGTTACCAGTTTCATCCCCCGGTGGAGAGGAGACCCCTCTTTACGCTGTAGGATGGACGCCGACTTATTCTTTACCGACAATAGCAGAAAAACTTGGGGTGAATAATCTCTGGCTTAAAGATGAGAGCAGAAATCCAACGGCCTCATTTAAAGATCGTGCCAGTGCAATATTAGTTGCTCGCGCAAAAGAAATTGGAGCAGAGGTAATCGTGACCGCTTCCACTGGGAATGCGGGTGCCGCCCTCGCGGGGATGGCCGCCGCTATGGGGCAAAAAGCAGTAATATTCGCTCCCAAATCTGCACCAGTGGCGAAAGTTGCCCAGTTACTCATTTTTGGTGCACAGGTTATGCTTGTTGATGGAACATACGATGACGCGGTAGCGCTTGCTGTCAAGGCCGCGAACGAATTTGGTTGGTATTGTCGCAACACGGGATACAATCCCTTCACCGCTGAAGGTAAAAAGACCGCCGCCTTTGAAATTTGGGAGTGGTCACTTGAGGCACTTGGCGAAAGTGATAATCCCTTGGCGATTTTTGTCTCAGTGGGCGATGGGAATATCATCTCTGGCATTCACAAAGGTTTCAAAGATTTGACGGAACTGGGCTGGCTGAAACAAATGCCGCGTATCTTTGGGGTGCAGGCAGAAGGCTCTGCGGCAATTGCAAATGCATTTAATGCAGGTACTGAGAAAATCACGCCAATTTCTGCGACAACGACAGCAGATAGTATATCCGTCGATATGCCAAGCGATGGTGTTCGCGCGCTCCGTGCCGCCACCGAGACTAATGGTCATTATGTCTTGGTTAAGGATGAGGCGATCATCGCTGCCATAGCCGAACTCGGCAAGGTGGGCGTTTTCGCGGAACCCGCTGGAGCGGCAGCTTATGCTGGCGTAGTGGAAGCAATTTCAAAAGGTCTCCTGCATCCGGACGATCCCATCCTGGTGTTAAATACGGGTAGTGGTCTCAAAGATGTCAATGCCGCGCTGAAAGCCGTCGTCGAGGCGCCGATCATTGCTCCCACTTTGGAGGCTGTTAAGAATAATCTATGACCAAAAAATGGAGCGTACCAGCACGTTATCTGACTTTGATAGTGCTAGGCATTTTGATTGTGGCGTTAGGATGGTATATGCGCCCGATGTTTCAGCCTTTGGTATTAGCAAGTTTAATTGCCTATTCTATGATGCCGCTTGTAAATTTATTCAAAAATCGCTTTCGAATGAAACATAAGCTGGCTGTAAATCTGGTTTATTTTCTTTCCTTGGGCCTGGTGTTGGCGTCTCCTGTACTTTTTTTGCCTGAATTAATTGCGCAACTTCAGGTTTTTTCGAACGATTTGGTGAGTATTTATGAGCAAGTTCTTGTATTATTGAGCGAGCCAATTCGTCTGGGACCTTATATCTTGGATGCAAGTGATTATCTTCCAGAACTGGAAAGCTCGGTGGCTTCTGTGCTAAAAGGTATACCAGAGCGTGTACTGCATATTCTGGAAAGTACTTCTCGCAATACTGCCTGGTTTTTTGTGATCATTGTGGCTGTTTATTACCTGCTGTTGGATTGGGATAAGCTGCGTGAGTTGCTCATTCGGCAGGCGCCGGAAGGGTACAGGCGTGATGCACGTTTAATCTTTTTGGAGATAAAGCAGATCTGGGCTGCGTATTTACGCAGCCAATTGGCGCTTATGGTCATTGTCGGGATTGTCTTCACTATTGCCTGGTTCGCAATTGGCCTGCCTGGCGCGCTGATTATTGGCATTTTAACGGGAGTGTTGACCATCATCCCGGATGTTGGTCCATTAATAGCATCGATAATTGCAATAGCCGTTGCCCTATTGGAAGGCTCCCTTGTGTTGGCGATTTCAAATTATTGGTTTGCAGCCTTGGTACTTGCAATCCATTTGGTGCTGGTCAATCTGAAAAGTATTTGGTTGCGTCCGCGCTTGATGGGACGTAGTGTACACTTGCACGAAGGCTTGGTTTTTATTGTGATTATAGCGGCAGTGCTGATCCAGGGTATTCTCAGCGCGATTGTGATTGTGCCTGTGCTTGCCTCTGTTCTTGTAGTTGGGCGTTATCTCAAAGCAGGGATTTTTGGATTGGAGCCAGTCTTGCGTGAAGAATTACTTGAAGAAGTAAATGCTGTTGAAAAAGCAAATGAAGAGACAGAACAAAAATAGCCACTGGTTTATAAAAATAAAGAGCGTGGATGAAATTTCATCCACGCTCTTTTGGTTTAGAGCTTAATTACATTTATTTGTTTCTTTTTCTTTGGCAATTTCATTGGGAACTTTGTTCTTCGTTCACCATCGTATTGATAGAGCGCATTTGCGACTGCAGCCGCTGTAGGAACCAGCCCGATCTCGCCAACGCCTTTCGCCCCATAGGGTCCCAACGGATCTGGAACTTCAACGCCGATCACTTCTACAGGGGGCATTTCTTTCGCGCGCAGAATGCCTAGTTTTCGAAAATTAGTATGGAGCGGGTAACCACCTTCCATTGGCAGATCTTCACTGATTGCGTAGCCAATTCCCATGTGGATTGCCCCCTCGACCTGTCCCTCAAAGAGCATCGGATTGAAGATTTTTCCAGCATCATGTGCAGCCGTTACCTTGTCAATCTGTCCGTCGTCATCAATGGAGACCAGCTGTGCTGCGTAGCTGTAAGAATAATGCGTGACGACTTTGTCCACCTTGGCATCGCCTTTGGTTGTCCAATCTACGATCCATTCGCCAAAATATTTATTGCCGACCAAATCTGCAAGAGTGTTGTGCTTAAGATCTTCATTGAGTTTCTTGCAGGCATCCAGGAGCGCATTCCCCAATAGGGAGGTGGCGCGCGAGGCAGTTGTCATGCCTGCGTTTTGTTCGGCGGCTGTATCCACGCGTATTTCAATCAAATCAGGATGGATGCCGGTCTCATTGCAGACAACCTGCGCTGCAATCGTATTCACACCCTGTCCCATCTCCGTCCAGCCGTGGTCAATGATGATTTTTTCTGGTCCAGCGATGGTGATCAACGCGGATGATTCGTCTGGCATCCCATTGCCTATTCCAGTATTCTTCAAACCGCATGCTATTCCAGCATATTTGGTTTTGTAGAATTCGTCTTTGATTGCTTCCAGCGCTTTGCGGACACCAACGCCGCCCGCTAATATTTGCCCAGTGGCGGTCATCGACCCATCCATTAGGGCGTTGTCGTAGCGGAATTGCCAACGGTCGAAGCCACCTTGCTCGCAAAGATCGTCAACGCTGCTTTCCATCCCGAAGGTGGCTTGATTAACACCAAATCCGCGCATCGCACCGCAGGGCAGATTATTGGTGTATACCGCAAAGGCTTCTATATCTGTTGCCGGAACATGGTAGGCTGCCGTGGCGTGGCTGGCAATCCGTGTCAGTACCTTTGCTCCAACGGATGCGTAAGCGCCTGTATCACCCACAAAACGTGCTTTTATGAAGGTTAGCTTGCCCTCTTTGTCGCAGCCGAGCGTGTAATCCATCCAGACAGGGTGGCGTTTGGGATGCATGATAATCGATTCATCACGCGTCAAATGGACTTTGACAGGCAGCCCAAGAAGTTTAGCCATCAGGGCAGCATGCCCCTGTACGCTCAAATCTTCTTTGCCGCCAAACCCACCGCCGTTTGCTACAAGGATCACACGCACCTTTTCTTCAGGCAGAGCGAGTATTTTGGCAATTTGGGTGCGATCTTCATAAATGCCCTGACTTTGCGAGTAGACCTCCACGCCATCATCTTTCGGAACAGCGACCGCAGTTTCAACCTCCATAAAGGCATGTTCTACGCGCTGTGTTTCATAAATGCCTTTTGAAATATAAGCAGATTTTGCAATAGCATCTTCCATATCCCCGCGAATATAAACAGGATGGGCGAGGATATTCCCACTCTCGTGAACTTTAGGAGACTCTGGTTCCATTGCCTTGTGCATATCGCTGACAACCTCGAGGACTTCATACTCGACTTTGATCTTGCTGACCGCTTCACGGGCAATTGCCTCGGTTTCAGCAACTACGCCTGCGATGACGTCCCCAAGATAATGGGTGATCTCTCCAATAGCGATCATTAACGGCCAATCCTGGGAGATTAATCCGATCACTCGGTCGCCCGGCACATCGTCGGCGGTGAAGATGCGGAGCACGCCCGCAAGTTCCTCTGCTGCTCGGGTGTCTATACCAAGTATTTTTGCACGAGGGTAATCGCTAAATTTCAGTGCACCGTGCATCATCCCTTCGATTCGAATATCGTCTGTATATTTATGATCGCCAAGTACCAATTTTTGTGCTTCATATTTGGGATGGCGTGATCCCAACCTGCCATCGCTGGTTGGTGAAGCAATTTCCTTCTCTTCGCGAATTGCTTCTGCTGCGTAGATGACAGAATCGATCACTTTGGTGTACCCTGTGCAGCGACAAATATGTGGAGTGAGAGCCTGCTTGATATCATCCTCTGTTGGAGATGAAATTCTGTTGAGGAGCGTATTTGCACGCATGACGATGCCAGGGGTGCAAAACCCACATTGAGCGCCGCCTTTTTCAGCAAAGGCGTTGGCAAAAACTTCGCGCCGATATTCGCCAAGTCCATCCGGTGTCGTGATATTGGTATCGATGATCTTTTTCATCGGAGTAATACAAGAGAGCTTGGATTTACCGTCAATATCAACCGTGCAGGAGCCGCATGAGGCTTGCCCGGAACAGCCATCTTTAACAGATGTAATATTTTCGTGTTCGCGTAAATAAGTCAAAAGAGTAACTTCAGGATCGCCATCGAATTCTTTTTCCTGACCATTTAGAAAGAATTTCATTTTATACCTCGTATGAGTAAAGAAGGGAAAGGTCAGACCTATTAAAACATACTGGGAATAGTTTTACAAGGACTCTATATTAGAGTTATCACAGAAAAAAGCCGAACAACCTTTTGTGCGGCTCTTTTGGGTGTTTTTATTGATATCCGGAATTAAAAATCAAGGATTTAGCGTCTTTCCATTAAATACAAATGTCTCTCTGCTTCATTGATCTTCACTTTTTTATGAATGGTAAAACGAGATTTAAAAACTCGCTCAAAATCATCCACCGTGTACTCGTCAAAAACATCTTCACGGCTTTGAAGAAGTATTTTTACCTGAGAATCTGATTTTGGAACAAATTCTATGATGAGCCATTTTCCCATTGCGTGGAAAAAATCTGCTAACTGGGTCAGGGGAACATTATTTGAGATCGCAAGATGATGAATTAAGGCCAGTGCGAAAACCATATCTGCTGGCGCGCGCGCTGTGAAGGATTCACGTTCGCGATTGTGCCAACCAAGTGCCGGGCTTGGATTTGTGAGATCTACTATAAGAGGTAAAAGATACTTTTCTTTCGCTTCCTTCACTTGATGATAATTTTGTTCCACAGCGGCTGGGTCAATGTCGAAAGAGACCGTGAAAATCCCTTGATCGGAAGCAAGTCTACTGAAGACGCCGTTATTCGCACCTAGATCCCAGACTTGGGAAGGTTTTCTTGCTTTGATCCATTCTGAGATCAACTCTTTTTTATGCAAAAAGGCGGCATCTGTATAGTTCGTGATCTCGTAATAGTTGCCCCATTCTGTTCCTGCGGGGTTCCATTCAAGTTTTTTGATTGTGTTTCGGAGACTGTCAATAAGACTCAGGAGAGCTTGCTTGCTGATCTTTTTTTCTTTTTTTTGCTCCTCAACATTTTCATCTGCGTATTTGACTTGTGCTTTTGCATGTAAGTGGATGTGCATCATTAGTCCGGCATTGAGCTTGGCCGATGATGGGAGCAGCTCGCTTGCCAAATCCAGGGGGATGCCATCAATATATACGCGCAATAATTGGCTGAGGCGGATATCCCGTTTTGCCATTAGCGCAAGGGGAGCCAGGAAGTGTTGACAATATTGCCGATAAGCTACCCAGGGCTGCCCATCTTGATAGAACTCAAAAGAGAGCGTATCTATCAGCATTGCTTTTCCGAGATAAAATTGGATATTGTATGCGCTCGCATCCTTTAATGACATCCCAACGTTGAGCGCGCGCTTTTGAATTGCTAGAGTTGTTAACGCGGCAGATTTAAGCTGCGAAAAAGACCATTCATAAGGATAAGAAATGAAAGGGAGTCGTTCAGGTTGAAGAACTTGGAAAGCCTTTTCTGGCTGGATTGGAGCGATGTCTACCTCTTGATGGGTGACCAATCGGCCAGATTTTCTTAGGCTATCATACAGCCCCGATTCAATGAGATTTTTATACTCATCAGTATATTTCTGGTTTATTTGTCTATAGAGAACACTATCTTGTGTGAAGAGGAAGCCGTTCGGATCTCGAAATGACGCAGGGTGTTGTTCTTTATTCTTCGAAATCGTCATCAGCATTTTCTTCTTCATTGACTTCTGGGACGTCCTTGCCAAGCATTTTCTTTATCTTTGACCATTGCGAGCGAATGAAAAGCCCAGCTCCAAGCAAGGCCGCAACGGCCAGTTGGATGAGGATGCTTCCTGAGCCAGGATCAAGGTATGGTAATGCTGAATATGCTGCTGA
>JACNJN010000193.1:0-4857 GCA_014382535.1 Candidatus Desulfolinea nitratireducens
CCTAATTTCAAACTTCCCAGTTGGACACGATTGATCTTGACCACTGGCAAACCAAGTAAACTTCCTGTCTCGCGAATCTGTCGTTTGCGTCCTTCTTTTAATACCACCGTCAGTTTCGCACCTTTACCAGCCTTCCCTTCAAGGTAAACCTTCGCCGGTGCTGTCCGATAGCCATCCTCCAGAACGATCCCTCGACGCCAGGCTTCAAGCTGTTTGATATCCGGATGGCGGGCGACCAGCACCTTATAGGTCTTCTCATGTCCATAACGGGGATGGGAAAGTTTATTCGCCAGATCGCCATCATCTGTCATCAGGATCAAGCCTTCGCTCTCTATATCCAGACGACCTACCGGATAGATCCGTCCTTCAATCGGAATCAGATCACGCACGGTTGGGCGTGGATCAGGGCTGGTCACCGCAGAAATTACACCGCGCGGCTTGTTCAGGGCGATATATATATTTGCTTTAGTCACGGAAATCGCCTTTTCATCAAGGGTAATCGTATCCCGTGCAGGATCTGCTTTTTGGCCCAAAACAGCGATTTTACCGTTCACTTTTACACGCTTGGCAGTAATAAATTCTTCGCAACTTCGTCGAGAACCAAGTCCGGCTTTTGCAAGAATTTTTTGTAATCGTTCTTCCATTAAATTATCCTTTTCATTTCCCCCATTTCCTTAAAAATGGAGGCTGCCCTTTTGGGCGCTTTTCCTAAATGGTCGAGAGAGAAAAAATTATCCCTTCAATACTTCCTGATTCCCATTCTCTGCAAGGATATCCGAAATATCAATTTCTGGTAGAGCGGAAAGAGATGGGAGCCCAAAATGCTGCAAAAATTCGGGAGTGGAGCTGTATAAAATCGGACGGCCCGGCCCTTCCGTGCGACCACTTTCCTGGATCAAGCCCTTACTCAAAAGAGAGCGCATGACCCCATCACTATTTACCCCACGAATTGCATCCACCTGGGGGCGAGTCACTGGCTGTTGATAGGCTATTATTGAAAGAGCCTCCAACGCAGCCGGGCTAAGACGAGTGGTTGCATCTAGATTTAGAAACTCCTCGATCAAGGGGGCAAGTTCCGGTGCAGTTGTCAATAATACACGACCGCGATGGGTCTGAATCCGCAAGCCCCGGGTCGAGAGTGTTTCGGTCAATTCCGTTAAAACCTTTTCGACTTTCTCAGTTGTCAATCCTAGCGCCACTCCCAGTTGCGCCAATGGAGTTGGCTCCGAAGCAACAAAAAGCAAGCTTTCCAGCTTGGCTGTCAGAGAAAGGTCTGCGGTTTTTTCAGGGTTGCTCATGCTATAATTGCTCCGATCATTTCATATAAATTAGTGAGAAAATATGCTCAGAAAAAAGAAATCTGCCATCCTTTTCGCCACAATATCCTTGATTTTCGCTTCACTGGCATGCACGATGAATATCGGCGGGCCAGACTATCCCGAGAGGGTGATTCCGGTATCCCAACAGGCGATCGACAGTATCAAGGCACAATTCGAAACTGCGCTGGAGGCAGGGATCACCGGTGAAAATATCATTCTCACCATTACCGAACCACAAATTACTTCAATTCTCGCCTTCAAGCTTGAAAACCAAAACAACCCATTATTTACCGAACCACAAGTTTTCCTGCAAGATGGTCAGATGCAAATTTACGGTCAGGCCACGCAAGGTTTCTTCGTTGCCAATATTAATGTGATGGTCAATGTTGGCATTGACGAGGAAGGGCAACCTGATATTCACATTGCATCCGCTGACTTTGGCCCCTTCCCGGTGCCAGAAAGCCTCTCCAGCGCTTTATCTGCCATCATCAAAGAAGCCTACACTGGTGCAGTCGGGCCCGTGGCGACCGGCTTCAGAATTGAAAAAATCGGCATCAGAGACGGCCTGATGGTCATGGCTGGGAAAGTGAAATAGCGAGTGGATTATACCAGCAAGAAGTTCCCTGGGATGATTTCCCTTCGCCTTTTCTTTCCCCTGATAATTCTCGGGGTCGCCCTCCTTTTGGCTGGCTGCGGCGCCCCAAAGATTTTACAGGAAGAGACGCATATCGGCCTTAACGTGGATGGACAAAGCCAGCAAATCCAACTCCCGGCTGGCAGCAACGTGGATGAAGTCCTCCAATCTGCCGGGGTCATACTCGGGGAATCCGACCGCGTCGAGCCGCCTCTCTATACCCTCCTCGCTGAAGGAGATCAGGTGCAGGTGATCCGCGTTCGGGAGGTCTTCGAATCACAAGAGGAGGTCATCCCGTTTGAGCGTCAGGTGGTCCGCAATGAATCTCTCCCTGAAGGTGAAACAAGGCTCATTCAATTGGGTCAAAATGGGCTCCAGGAAATTACCTATCGGAGTGTTTACGAAGATGATATTGAGATCAGCAACACTTTGGTCAAAACTACTATTCTGCAAACCCCAAAATCTGAAATTACAATGGTCGGCATTCAGGCGGTATTTGCCCCGATCCCCATTCCCGGCATTATTGCCTATCTCTCAGGAGGCAATGCCTGGATCATGGAAGATTCCACCGCCAATCGGAGGCCGCTCGTCACCACCGGAGATTTGGACGGTCGGATCTTTGCCCTCTCCCCGAATGCCGGCTGGCTTTTATATTCCCGAAAATCAGAAAAAGACCCCGCAGTAGAGATCAATACTCTGTGGGCCGTGAATATCAACGGGAGACCCAAAGACCCTATCAGGCTTGGTGTTTCCAATGTGGTACACTTCGCCAGTTGGCGCCCTAATGGCGGGACTCGCATATACTATTCAACAGTAGAACCACGTGCCGCCGCTCCCGGGTGGCAAGCCAATAACGATCTTTATCAGGTCACATTTAGCGCGGGCTGGTCAACCAATCCGCAAGAGATCATCGAGGCCAATGCGGGAGGCATTTATGGTTGGTGGGGAGTGAATTTCCTTTGGTCCCCGGATGGCAGAAAACTCGCATACGCACGTCCCGATGGAATTGGGCTCGTCAATATCGAAGAGGGTAAATTTGACCCTTTGCAGGATATCGTGGCATTAAGTACTCACAGCGATTGGGCCTGGATACCAGGGATAAGCTGGGGAGGTGACAATAACAGTATTTTCACCGTCACACACGCTCCTGCGTCGAATTTGGTTAGCCATGAGGATTCACCTTATTTTGATCTCAGCGCAATTTCAATGGCTAATTCAACCAATATTCAAATAGCACCACAAACGGGAATGTTTGCCTATCCTTCCGGCTCCCCCATGCGCCCAAGCGGAAAAGAACGCATGTATCAACTGGCTTATTTGCAAGCGATCTTTCCAACACAAAGTGAAGACAGCCGTTATCGCGTTATCGTCATGGATCGAGATGGCTCAAATCGCCGAACGATTTTCCCCCCAGAAGATGCCCAGGGCATTGACCCTCAAATCCCTGTCTGGGCGCCAGACCCTATTCCAGGTCAGTCGGGCGATTTCCTTGCGATGGTTTATCAGGGCAATCTATGGCTTGTCGATTCTGTCTCAGAAGAATCTCACCAAATTACCGGCGACGGGTTAATCAGTCGCATTGACTGGAAAAGTCTCAGTCCAAATTAAGGATAAATTATGCGTATTTTGATCACGGGTGCTGCCGGATTTCTTGGCTCTCATCTTTCTGACCGACTTATTGCGGATGGTCATCAGGTAGTCGGGATGGATAATTTTATTACTGGCAATCCAGATAACATTGCCCACCTGGCTGGAAATGAAAATTTTAGTTTTTATCGGCATGATGTCTCCAATTATATTTTCGTGCCCAATAAAGTGGATGCCGTCATGCATTTTGCCTCTCCCGCAAGTCCCAATCCTGACTCGGAACGGGCATATTTCAATCTCCCTATTCAAACGATGAAAGCGGGAGCTTTGGGAACGCATAACTCACTAGGTGTTGCAAAGGCACATAATGCAAAATTTCTGCTTGCATCAACCAGCGAGATCTACGGTGATCCAACCGTCCACCCGCAAAGCGAGGATTATCCCGGCAATGTAGACCCGATTGGGACGCGCGCTGTTTATGATGAGGCCAAACGCTTTGCGGAATCATTAACGATGGCTTATCATCGCTATCACCAAGTGGATACACGCATCGTCCGAATCTTCAACACCTATGGTCCTCGTATGGACCTGGAAGATGGACGCGCTCTACCCAACTTTCTCAAACAGGCCTTGCTGGGACAGGAATTGACTGTTTACGGCGATGGGCAACAAACACGCTCTTTCTGCTACGTGGATGACTTGATCGATGGCATTGTCCGGCTGCTATACTCAGACGAGGTTTTTCCCGTCAACATTGGTAACCCGGATGAGATCACGATCCTTCAATTTGCTGAGGCAATCAACCGCGTAACAAAGAATCCCGGCGGCGTGACCTTCGTCCCCAGCGGGCGCAGCGCACGCGATCCCCAGCGGCGACGTCCCGATGTAACCCGGGCAAAAAATATTCTTGACTGGGAAGCTAAGGTCGGACTGGATGAGGGGATTTCCCTCACAATGCCCTATTTCCAATCCAAATTAGGTCTCTAAGTGACAGCTACGGTTTTTTCAAGCGCGCAAGAGCGCACCCGTTTCTTACGCTTTGTCGTCGTCGGAGTGATAGGCGCAATGATTGATTTCGGCATTATGAATCTGCTAACTCAAATATTTGGGATAGCTCTTGTGCCGGCTGGGACAGTTTCATTTATTTGTGCCATCCTATCGAATTTCATTTGGAATCGATTTTGGACCTATCCCGAATCACGCTCTCGACCAATATCACAACAATTAGTCATGTTTTTTATAGTCAATATTGCTGGGATGATTATCCGAATCCCCATTTTACACTTCATGGAGCCGCCCATATTATCCTTCTTTGAG
>JACNJN010000193.1:5516-7228 GCA_014382535.1 Candidatus Desulfolinea nitratireducens
CGTCCAAACCGATGAGTGCCTCGCGCATCTCCATCTCCCAATTAATGCAGCCGGGACATGCAAACAATCATGGGAATGTCCATGGCGGCTGGATCATGAAACTTGCCGACGAGGCAGGTGCGCTAGCCTGTATGCGCCACGCTCAACACCGTGTCGTGACCATTGCCATTGATCAAATGGTTTTTAGGCAACCGATTCAGATTGGAGATTTGATCATCCTTACGGCTGAAGTCACCTATGCTGGACGAACCTCATTAGAGGCAGAGGTGCAGGTAATTGCTGAGAATCCCATCAGCGGAGATCGTGTCCATACAAATACTGCCTACCTTGTTTACGTCGCTCTTGATGATAATGGGAACGCAACCCAGGTTCCTGGCCTGACTGCAGAAAACCCATCCGAAGAAGAAAGAATGCAAGAGGCTGAAAAGCGCCAGGCACATCGTCTTGCCCAAAAAAGAAAATGAGTACGGACAACCTTCCCCCATTGCCAGAACCAATTAGCGATGAAAAGGAGCGCCAGGCGCACCCTTTTAAATCGCTCAAAGAATTGCTTGATCATGTTTCTGGCAGAGATCTTCCTCCGGTTAATTTCGAAGATAGTGGCAAGGCTGAGATCCTTCCCTTTCCATTCCTGGCCATAGTTGGTCAATGGGAAATGAAGCTCGCCCTCATTCTGGGCCTGGTTAACCCCAATATTGGCGGGATTCTCCTTGTAGGACCTCGGGGCACCGCTAAAACCACCGCTGTCCGCAGCCTTGTCGATTTGCTCCCGATGGTTGAGCGTAGTAACTGCCACTATGGCTGTCTACCAGAAGATGTCGAAGCAGGTGGGCTGGATTCTCTCTGCCCTGACTGTGCAATAAAATATGGCGAGGGTCAGCCACTCACTATCTCCGATCGTGTTCGCCTGGTCGAACTTCCCCTTAACGCCCAACTCGAAAATGTGATTGGCGGTATGGATGAGCGCGCCGCCATGCATAATCGAATGCGTCTGCGACGTGGTATTCTTGCCCAGGCAGATCGCAACCTGCTATATATTGACGAAGTCAATCTCCTCAGCGATGATGTGATCGATGCGATTCTCGACGCTGCCGCTCAGGGCTCCTACACCATCCGTCGCGGACCGGTTTCGGCCACATATCGATCCCGCTTTCTATTAATCGGATCCATGAATCCTGAAGAGGGGCATCTTCGCCCGCAAATTATGGATCGCTTCGGTTTGCGCGTCATAGTGAGGGGATTGGATAAAGCCAAAGAGCGACTGGACGCTTACAGGCGCGTACAGGATTATTTGAATTCTCCCCGCCAGGTAATCGGCCAATACGCAGGAGAACTTGCTGCCGTTCGACAAGAATTAGAATCAACCCGAGAGCGTCTTCGCCAGGTCCGCATCTCCAATAAAGTCGCCAAAGAAGGCATTACCATGATCCAGAAACTTGGCGTGGATTCCTTACGGGCTGAAATCACATGGTTTGAAGCCGCCCGGGCTTATACTGCAGCAAGTGGACGGAATACCGTCAAGCTCGCGGATTTGCATGCTGTAGCGCCAATGGCGCTGCGACTGAGACGTTCCAACTTTATTGATGAATATTTCAGCGACCAACAAGGGGAAGAGGAAGAACTTGCTTCGCTGACAAAACCTTTTGCCAGAAAAAAGCGCACCGCAAAACCCAAGCGCCAAAAAAAATAAGCCACGATTTCTCCAATAAATT
>JACNJN010000068.1:0-2602 GCA_014382535.1 Candidatus Desulfolinea nitratireducens
AATTGGGCGGGGAAATCCACCGCTGCTGTCAGCACATGGGTGATATTCATCGCCTCGGCCAGCATCCCGCCCGGGATGATACCGCCGCGAGTTACCATGACCATCGCTGTAAATTCACGGTCAAATTTGGGGATCAGATAATTGATCAGGCGATCAATATCTGACCACGTCATCACAATATGGGGGGGCTCAGGTTGCATCTTTTTGATCATACGCCACGCATGGTTTCTGTAGTCAGGAAATCTACAACTTTTATCAACGCTTCTGCCTCACTGGCTCCCTCGGAGATCGCTTTTTCATACACCTGGATTTGTCGATCGGCGCTCGTGCCTCTTTCAAGGATGGTCTTGATATGTTCAATCTCTTTGCGACTGTCCAGATCGTCAACCACCTCGTCTACAAAATCAAGCATTTCCAACGCGAGGAAATTCATCGGGACTTCCTCTTTGATTCCAAAATCAATTAATTTGCCATGGATCCCGTAGCGCATCGCGCGCCATTTATTCTCATTGATATGGTGTTGTCTGTAGCGTCGCCAGCTCATATTATTTTTCCGCAGGAGCAAGAGTTTTGCGACTAAGGCCTGTATTAGTGCCGTGATGGCAACTGCA
Source organism: Candidatus Desulfolinea nitratireducens (assembly GCA_014382535.1). Lineage (GTDB taxonomy): Bacteria > Chloroflexota > Anaerolineae > Anaerolineales > Villigracilaceae > Desulfolinea > Desulfolinea nitratireducens. Next base: position 612 of record JACNJN010000068.1, read on the forward strand.
TCATCAATACTTGTGCAAACATCTGAAACTCGTACTTCCAGGGTACCAAATTTGGGGTGTGGTCGCACATCCCACCAGATCTTTGTGGCATCTGCCTTTCCTTTAAAATCTTTGGCTGAGCCAACTTTTCCAAGGGTATCAACCAGACTTTCATATTCGGAAAAGGATTCAAAATGTGGCGGAATGCCTGTGCGCGGCAGCATCTCAAAAACCACACTCCGATATGATTTTAATCCCGTATTTCTCCCCTGCCAAAAAGGTGAGCTTGTTGTCAGTGCCAGGATATGGGGCAAAAAATATCGCAACTGGTTCATGATCTCGATCATACGATCCTTATTGACAGTGCCATCCCCAAAGCCAATATGAATATGCATTCCGAATATTAGTAAACGTTCGGCAACGCCTTTCATTCGATCAAGCACTTCGCGATACCGTTCTCCGGCGTTCACGTCCTGTACTAGCCAGGATGCAAAGGGATGCGTGCTTGCAGCAGCGATTTTCATCCCATTCTTTTCGGCCAGCAGCCTCACCATTCGACGAAGGCGAATGACTTCTTCTCGGATTTCCCTCACATTTCGACATACCTGGCTCCCAACCTCGATCTGGCTTTGCATAAACTCGGGCTTCAACTCCTCCTCTGGAAAGATCAGCTTTCCTTCCTCGAGAAGTTTTTGCACATAGGAATGCAAGTCTCGCGTTTCAGGATGAATAATTTGATACTCTTCTTCAATTCCGAGGGTGAGGGGAATACCATACATCTCGAGCTCCTTTGGGGTGCTGTGGGAATTTCTGTTTAGTTTACCACTTTTGATGCGGAATCCTTCTGCGAACGAGGCAATTGAAGCACCTTTTTATCTTTTTTTAATGCCCTGAAAATGGATTGTTCCTGGTGCTTTTTCTCGTTGTCAAAACTAAAAACCGAATATTTTGCGCTTTCTATTTGTTAAAAAGATATGACCTTGACTATGACCTCCAGCACTATGATTTATGACCTTCAGCACCCTATACTGCCTGAGTAGATTTACAAATTGAAACTTTAGGGAATAATCCCCGTAGATTTAGATAGAAAATTTTTGGAAATATCATTCTAGAGGAGAACTTAAGATGAAACGCTTGACCATATTTTCGATTTTTGTACTTTTGACCGCAGTGCTCAGTGCTTGTGGTACGGATGCCCCCGTTGCCGAGGAGACACCCATCCCAACTGTGATGGCAGATAACTTCATTATTGCCGAAGGGCGTCTTGAACCATCCCGATTTGCAGATATTGCCTTCTCAGCAAGTGGTATTGTTGACGAAGTTTTTGTAGTTGAAGGAGCGCAGGTATCAGAAGGTGAGATTCTCGCTCGTCTGGAAAACACCGATCTCCTTGAGATGGATGTGGAACAGGCGCAGGATGCAGTCGATCGTGCTGAAGCCGATATTTTGACCGAAGTCGCGGAAGCCTATCAGGCTCTGCGCGTAGCCCAACAACGCCTGGATAATTATTCCCTCCCATCCAAATTTGATGGGATGACTCCTGCTGAGGCCGCTGAAGCGATGTTGGTAAAAGTCAACAAAGCGCGTGATGAATTTGAGCCTTATCTGGGATTCGATAATCTCAGAGGATATGCCAAGGTTTTGGAAGAGGCCCTGGACGATGCCTGGGCAGACTACAACCAATCCCTGACCTGGATGAATCGGGAAGCGGACTTGGAAGCGGCGAAAATCCGTCTGGCGCAGGCGCAGGCCGATCATGCCAATCTCCTGGCTGGAGAAGATATTGTGGCGCAGAAAAATCTATCTGCCGCAGAGTCTGCTTTATCCAATGCTGAACTCCGTTCCCCAATCTCGGGTACGGTAGCAGACCTGAATGTCAAAGCGGGCGAATCCATCGGAAGTGGGCAAACGGTTGCTTCCATCGCAGATTTCTCAGACTGGGTGGTCAAGACCACCGATCTGACTGAGTTGGATGTGGTCAATATTGCTGAAGGGCAGACCGTCACCGTCAC
>JACNJN010000068.1:3027-4585 GCA_014382535.1 Candidatus Desulfolinea nitratireducens
GAAAGCCACTTGGCAGAGAATGAACATGCGCTAATATCGTTATACGGCGTCGACAAACTCTACAAAACGGCTGTTGGCGATTTCCCCGCCCTAAAAAATGTAGATTTGCAGATCAAATCAGGTGAATTTGTAAGTGTGATCGGCAAATCTGGTAGCGGAAAGACCACCTTATTGAATATGGTCACTGGCATTGATCGACCCACCCATGGTGAAGTTTGGGTGAATGAGACCCCTGTTCATGAGTTGAGCGAAAATAAGATGGCGCGTTGGCGTGGCAAAAATCTGGGGATCGTATTCCAGTTCTTTCAATTGCTGCCGATGCTTTCGGTGGTCGAGAATATCATGCTCCCGATGGATTTTTGCAATACATTTCCCAAGAACGAGCGAAAAGACCGCGCACTGGATTTACTGGATCAAATGGAGTTGGCGGATCACGCCTTTAAGCTCCCCTCAGGCCTCTCTGGCGGTCAACAGCAGCGTGTGGCGATTGCACGGGCACTCGCTAATGATCCCCCTGTGATCATTGCTGATGAGCCGACTGGTAACCTCGACTCAAAAACAGCTGAACGTGTTTTCAGCCTCTTCAACGAATTGGTTGCACGGGGCAAGACGATCATCATTGTGACCCATGATAATGGATTGTCTAAACGCGCAACGCGAACAGCGCTGATCTCGGATGGTGAGGTTTCCAGTTATATGAATGGAAATCATCAGGGAGTGGCAGCATGAGCAGCCGCTGGAAAAAAGTTTGGGCAGATTTTTGGGGAAATAAAACGCGCACCTTTTTAATGGTATTAACCATCATCGCCGGGACTTTTGCGGTCGGTCTGAATAATAATATTGGCCTGCTGATGAATCGGGATATGGATGCAGATTTTCTTTCTGCAAATCCATCCGAGGCAACCTTATACGTCTCGCCGATTGACGATGATCTGGTGGCCGTTGTTCAACAGATCGATGGCGTTGGGGAGCTGGAAGGGCGCAGCGATGTCTCTGCGCAAATTTTGCAGGATGATGGTGGAAAAACTGTCATCAATTTTGATGGTATCAAATCACTTGAAGATATTCGCGTCAATCTACTTACCCCCGACAATCCCAGCGACACAGTTTTGCCAACCCTACATGATAAAGAGATCTTGCTGGATCGAACGGCGAAAAGTTTGGGATATGAGGCTGGCGATTTGATCAATATTGAACTCAGCAATGGGAAGATCCGTCAATTGCGTCTGGCTGGCTATATCCATGATGTGGTCAGTATCCCCTTTGCAATGATGGGATCAGTTTCAGCTTACGTTAATCCCGAAACACTGGAATGGCTGGGCGGCTCTGCAGATTATTATTCCAAGTTGAATATCAGCGTAGCAGAAAATGCTACGGATCAGGGCCATGTATCCGATGTGGCCCAGGCCGTTGCTGATCGCCTTGAAAAAGGCGGTGCGACGATCTATTTTATTCAGATCTTCAATCCCGGCCATCACTTTGCCTGGGATGTAACCCAGGGCGTGATCGTAGTCCTGGGTGTGCTGGGCTGGCTGACGGTTTTCCTGTCCGCATTTCT
>JACNJN010000068.1:4911-34502 GCA_014382535.1 Candidatus Desulfolinea nitratireducens
ATCCCCGCCCTTGCGGCGCTGCTCCCAATGTGGAATACGGTCCGGATTACGGTTCGGGAAGCATTCAGCGATTATGGGCTGGGGAACAGCGGCGTAAAGCAATCCATAAAGCAGACAAAAAACTCGAGAGTCCTCCCACGCCCGGTGCGGATATCGATCCGGAATGCTTTCCGTCGGAAGACACGTTTGGCATTGACCCTGTCCACGTTGATCCTGGGCGGCGCAATCTTCGTCGCTGTGATGAATCTCTTCGGTACCTTTGATAAGACCATGCAGGACGTCGAAAAATATTTCCTTGCGGATATCAATATCTCCTTTAATCGTGCCTATCGCTATGATAAGGTTGCGGCGCTGGCGGAGTCTGTCCCCGGTGTAAAGAGTGTGGAAGGATGGATGTCGATGGGTGGGGAGATCGTTTCTGCAGACGAGACGACCGCTAATGAGCTTGCTTTCATTGCCCCACCAGCGGAATCGACCCTGATTGAGCCGATCCTGACAGAGGGACGCTGGCTGATGCCCGGCGATGAGAATGCAGTTGTTGTTGGCAATCATCTTTTGAGCGTTAGACCTGATCTGAAAGTTGGGGATTGGGTGACGATGCGGATCCAGAATCAGGAATCAGAATGGCAGATCGTGGGCATCTATAATATCCCCGGCAATGTCATCCCTCCGCTGGTTTATGCCAATTATGAATATCTCAGCCGCCTGGTGAACGCTCCCGGAGATGTCTATTCCTTGCGGATCATCACCGATGAGCGCGATGAAGCAACTGTTGCGGCAATTGGTTCAGCGTTACAGACCCTCTTTGACGACGAAAAGATCCAGGTCAGTGATATGCAATTGGCCGCAGAGTGGCGCGTTGCCCAAACCAGCCAGACAGATGTTTTGGTCTATTTTATGCTGGTGATGGCGATCCTGACGGCGATCGTCGGCGGTTTGGGGCTGATGGGTACGATGAGCATCAATACCCTCGAGCGGACACGTGAGATCGGTGTGATGCGCGCCATCGGTGCCTCCAACTGGGATATTCAGATGATCGTTCTCGTGGAGGGATTATTTATTGGGCTGCTGAGCTGGGGCGCGAGCATTCTTTTCTCCGTCCCGATCACCTCCGCCCTGACCTATGGTGTTGGCGTAGCGATCTTCAAATCTCCCCTGGCCTTCACTTTCGGCATGCAGGGAATCATGATCTGGCTCGCGATCACACTCGGTTTGGCGGCCCTGGCGAGCGCCTTACCCGCCAGACGGGCCTCCCGCCTGACGGTACGCGATACGCTGGCGTACGAGTAAATATTGAGACAATATTTTTCTGCCAAGTACGAGAGTACCGATAAATCGAAAACCGCCTGAAATAATTATTTCAGGCGGTTTTTTATAAAATCTTTTTATCCTGATCTTGACCCGGAAACCTGGCTGCCAACCTCGATCTGGCTTTGCATGAACTCGGGCTTCAATTCATCTTCGGGGAAGATCAAATTTCCTTGCTTGAGTAATTTCTGCACATAGGAGTGCAGGTCCGGCGTATCGGGATGGATGATTTGATATTCTTCATCAATGGTCCAGCGTCCAAATCTGAAGTCTGGTAGTACTCGCTGAATTCTGGCTCCATCGCGCCGAATTTACCTGCTTGCGACTCTATTCCGAAAAGAAAGTTTTGCCTGTTTGTTTGTATAAATCACCAATCTGATAGCGCTTGAATTCTTCAAGATTGACGTATTTATCTGGCAACATACTATTTTCGATCATGGTTTCCAGGTATATTTCGTCAATTTCGGCCTCTGTGAAACCATCATTTATGACCATAATGTGCTGTTCAAGCGCTGCATCCGCAATCCTGAACACATTTGCTGCTGCCTGTCGTGCGAGCTGCACGGTTTTTCGAAAATCTTTTCTTGCGCTACCTAATCTTTGTGCCTGTTTCGTGTCTAGCCACCCGGTTGATTTTCCGTATGCCTGTACTTCGTATTTGATCATATTTTGAAATAGTTTTGGTGGCCCATTCTGGTTAAATTGGCGGATGTGAATTCCCTCATGGTATAGAACAAATATGCGCATGAACTCATCTAGTTCCGGTTTTTCTTTTATGAATATCTGAGAATCGGAATTTGTCCACGCCTGATAATCTTCGGGCCCAACCAACTCGCTGGGGACATCTTTAATTTTTAGGATGTCAACGTTGTTCATCTCTCCCGGGAACTGAAGCTCCAGGATTTGTTGATCTGAAGGCATTTTGTTGCCCGATGGGGGATTTGCCTGGGCTACGCGCGCTGCCGTTGCGGCTGGTGAATTTGTCCCAAGTATTTCTTGGCGGTTTTCAACCGGCGTATTGCTAGTAACAGCCCCCGCATTGGATACAACCGAAGCATTCGCTAGAACCGGATGGAGTTCAGCTGGAATATCTGCCATTAGGCATCCTCGCTTGTTGCAGGCGTATTAAAAAGGGCCGCGGCTGCCCTGGCACGCGCTTTGGGATTGGCAATTGCACTAATCGTAGATAAAAGAAGTTCATTCCGTTCATTCTCAAGCGTTTCTTTGCGAGCCGCAGCCTCCTGAATTTCCATAGAATAATTATCCAAAGCGTCTGCCTGACCCAACAAGGCCTCGACAATCACACTATCCGTCCGCATGACAATCGTTTGTTCGGAAAGCAGGACCCCTTCAACCGGGTTTGTATCATTATCCTGCGCCAAGGCCCCCTGCTTAAATCGATAATACTGCGTGTCTGTCGGAGGTGAAAATTGCCCTTCAGCATCGAAAACGACAGGGCTAATCGCAATAGTGTCATCAATAGGATCATAATTAATAGTTTCTACTACCCGAACGGGTATATCATTTGCGTTAAAAACAGTCCCGGCAAGTTTTAAGATGCGTTTGGCAACTTCATCTTTGTCCATTTGATCAGAGCCAACTTCCTCCAACAACCCACGTAAACCAGAAATCGGTACTTGACGCCACGAACCTACCTGTTCATTGGTAAAGCCAACATAAATCCCCTTCAGATGAACCTTAGTCGTATAAGTTTGATTCAATTCACGGAAAACAAAATTGAGCACACGCCGCATGTTTACATTGTTAATCACCCGTTCAATCGAAGTTTCTTCACTGATTTCAGTTTCAGTTTCGGTACTCGTAGTAACAGAGAGTTCACGTTTTGACGAGGATTCATTGGCGTGCTCACCCACAGCTTCACTCGTAGAACGCGCGAACTGTTCCCTCCCTGATTGATACTCCCCTGACATTGAACCTTTGGCGCTGGCAGATCCCCAACCCCATTTGGCTTTTGCTTCTGCTTCCAGTGACCATTTACTCGTATCTGCCTGGGTTTTTTTATCAGTTGTCTCATTTTGAACCTTGTTTGTAAAGCGGTCTTTGGCAGACTGCTCATGGCTATCAATAATGCTCGAGGACTGTTTGATGCTCTCCTTGGAAGACTGCCAGGTTTTCAATCGGATAGTGGTTGATTCTCCTGGGAGAAGCGTAAACGTGCGCACTGTGCGTCCCATGCCATAATCGCCCAGAAAAGAACTGACACCGTAAACCTCGACCAAAAAGAGTTGTGGGTTAGGTTCTGAGTCATCTAATTCTTCCGGCACTTCCTCTGTACTGCCGCTGCCCCCTCCTGTTGTGGTTGGCACAATCACAAAACCAAATATTGCATTAGCCGCAAAGGTTTTCACAAAATCAAACGGGTCACCTAAAACTGGATCTACTTCTACAGGTTTACCTACCTCAGGTGCGGCATCAGGGTCCTTTTTATCCACAACACCCCCGCCGGGTCCCGCTATGCTTTCTGTTTTGACATCGCTAGTCGGGGACAACAACTCTGGCAATTTAGACAAAGCTTTTTCTACGCTTTGTGATCCGTGTCCAATGCTTAATAATTTCTTTCGCAAAAATCTTGCTGCGATATTGGCGTCAACGCTTACCCCTGTGCTGGATTTGGTAATCCCAGCCATCTTTGCATAAGTTTGCCCAGGGGCCAGCACACTTGGATGAAAATCGGTCAGTTCCAATTCAAGATCTAGCTGCATGAACCGTTTCCCGGTGATTTGCCCCGGCAATGGAACCGAGTAATTTATTTTGGCTGATTGACCGCTTTGTGCGTCAAAATCAATAGAACTTGGCATGAAGATCTCCTTCTACAATAACTTAATATACGTATAAAAATTAAATAACCTCATGTGCAAATATTTCAGAAAACTGGCAAAACGCTGGTTCGTTGTGGGTGCCTTTGACAGTGATCTGAGACGACTCTTTTGGTCGCCGAAGGTTGTATCGAATCCCGTATTGCCCGTATTTTGGTTTCGATACACTCTCTACGCTCGTTACTCAACCGACGTATGCTGAAACTTGCAAATTTGGTTAGATGGCATTATCCAAATAACTATTCAGTTGGACGATAATCCTTAACAAAATGATGGCTGATTTATAACTCAAGGCTTATCAATATGAAAACTAAAGCACAACCAATTTTTTACAGATTGGTGTAAAGTTGTTATGATCAGAGACGAAATGATAGTGAAGTGTAAAGGCGCCCGAAGGGTTCGTTTGCTCATAGTATCCTATACGGACCTTTTTTGTCAAGTATTATGGATGTGTTGTTGTTGAACTGATGGATCAAAAAGGTTGGGATGTCCCAGATATCCTGACGGAATCGCAGACGCTCCAATTGCCGTGAGAGTTATCCAATAATCTTACTCCCCGCAGTTAGGACGACCTCATAATCTCACTTTGTTATTTCTTTTCTATACCGTCGATTTTATGGTCTCTTTTTTTCTAACAGCCCCCCTGCCCCCAAATGCCAAAGCCGGATTCGCTTCCAAGAGCATGGAATTTGGGGGAGCGTATCATATAGTACTACTTTTTCAGCATTAAATTCCTGTCACTTCATTCCTCTCCCCAAATCCGATCAATTCGTGCTCAACAGATCCTCGGCAACAGCTCTCCGGCTGGCAGATCACCAGACGTGAGCCGCCGATAGCGGTTTTGGCAACCACCATCGGCGGGAGTTGAGATCATTTATTATTCTTCTTTTCTTTTTTCTTTTTTTTCTTTTCTTTAAGAGTAAGCTTGGCTTTTTTCTGACCTTCCTTCTTTCCTTTATCTTTACTACCCTTGTCACCCATGTCGGTTTCTCCTTTTTTGAAAATGAAATGATATGAGCCAGGCTGTGGTGCTGAACATCGATCCACTGGCTCCTGATAAAGCACACAGGATCAAATTATGCTACTTTTTATTATCCCACAATCCGCAAAAAAATAAAGTGCGTGTCGGATAAATATTTGTACAATTTTATAAGGCAATAATGAAGGCTCAGATTTTTTTATTTACCTTTTCAAATAAGCAATTGGCAAATCCTGGGCCGCAACTCCCTTGCAGGTAGATATACCATGCGAAAATTAAAACTAAAGATCCTAAAAGGCTAAACCTTTTGGGTCTAATCTGTTTAAGCTTCAAAAATCCGCCCCTACGCCTCTGGATATTTCTACGGTTTTTCTGTAGTTGTTTTTTCTGTAGATGTTTCTTCTGTGGGCGGATTTGGTTGAATCTGCTCTTTGCGTTTTAATTTCTCGTCGCGCTTCTTTTTCTTTGCGATCTCTTTCTGGCGTTTTTGGAATTTGTAATTGACCTTTGCCAACGTGTCCTCCTTTCTGGAGTGGAATATTTTCTTTCACATAGTATACTGCCTGGTTTCTGTTGCGGCTCAAGAATTGTCAGCAAATCCTCGGCAATAACTCTCCTGCAGGCAGATCGACTACTCTTGAGCCACCGATAGCCGTCTTTGCCACGACCCGTTTGGGATGAGCTTCCGTCACTGTGCCGATGATGACAGCCTCTTTTCCGTATTGATGCTTACGCATCCTTTCCAACACAGCCTCTGCATCTTTGGGGGCAACGATGGCGACCAGTTTGCCTTCGTTGGCGATATAGAAGGGATCCAGCCCCAGCATCTCGCAGGCGGCGTTGACGGCGGGATTAACCGGCACTTTCATTTCTTCAAATTCAATCCCTACCTTCGAAACATCTGCTAACTCATTCAGCACGGCTGAAAGCCCGCCGCGGGTGGCATCCCGCAGGCAGTGGATCTCTTTGGTCACATCCAGCATTTCCGCGATCAGACCATGCAGAGGGGCGGTGTCACTGATAATTTCTGATTCAAATTCCAGGCCCTCACGTTTGGACATGATCGCCATGCCGTGATCGCCCATCGTGCCGCTGACGAGGATCATATCGCCGGGGCGGGCATTTTTTGCGGCGATGTCGATTCCATCGGGAATCAGACCAAAGCCGGAGGTATTGATAAAAATTCCGTCACCGTGACCCTTGTTGACCACCTTTGTATCGCCCGTCACCACTTGTACGCCAGCTTCTTTTGCAGCCCGCGCCATGGAGGCGGCGATCTCTCCCAGCGTTTCCATCGGGAGTCCTTCCTCGAGGATAAATCCCGCTGAGAGATAGAGCGGTTTGGCGCCGCTCATTGCGATATCGTTGACGGTGCCGTTGACCGCCAGATCACCGATATCGCCGCCAGGGAAGATGATCGGGCTGACGACAAATGAATCGGTTGAAAAGGCCATGCGTCCACCCTTAAACGAGGCCATGTCAAGGGTCGTCGAATCGCCCATTTGCCCGAGCAGGTCGTTATCAAAGAGCGGGGCGAAAAGATGGGCGATCAGGTCGTTCATCATTTTGCCGCCAGAGCCATGTCCCATCACGATCGTGGGATAATTTTTCAGGGGGATCGGGCAAGTCCAGCCGTCGAATGAAGGGTTGCTCATAATGTCCTCGTAGGTGATGTTTTTGCGGAATTTTTACTGGGTCCTCATGCACCCAGCATACGGCAAGTATGGCCTGACGCCATCTTGTTTCACTGGGCGCTCATGCGCCCAGCATACGGCAAGTATGGCCTGACGCCATCTTGTTTCACTGGGCGCTCATGCGCCCAGCATACGGCAAGTATGGCCTGACGCCATCTTGTTTCACTGGGCGCTCATGCGCCCAGCATACGGCAAGTATGGCCTGACGCCATCTTGTTTCACTGGGCGCTCATGCGCCCAGCATACGGCAAGTATGGCCTGACGCCATCTTGTTTCACTGGGCGCTCATGCGCCCAGCATACGGCAAGTATGGCCTGACGCCATCTTGCCTATTGTACTACGGAGAGCTCAATCACTATTGCATTTACCCGCGGAGACCTTATAATGTAATTAATCACAAGGAGGCTTTATGGAAGATATGCTTCGCCGTTTCTTTCGGGTACTCAACAAATATTTCATGGTTCCCATATTTCGATTGGGACTTGGCCCCCTCGTGGGAAATCCCATTACGGGCTATATCATGGTTTTAAGAACAGTCGGATCGAAAACGGGGAAAAGGCGATATGCACCAGTCAATTACGCTATTTTGGATGGGCATGTCTACGTTCTGTCTGGATTTGGGAAGATTGCCCATTGGTATAAAAATATTCTCGCCCAGCCGCAGATCGAAATGATCCTGCCCTCTGGCACGCTCTCGGGGAGGGCTGCCACCGTTACCGACGCGGATGTGTGGCTTCGGGCGACTCGCCAGATCCTGAAAAATGCCGGATTTGCCGGATTCCTGGCAGGATACAACGCTTTCACCATCTCAGATGAGGATCTGCGATCAAAAGGCGAGGAAATGGTCGTCATTCGCATTTCGCCAAATGGTCTTCGCAGCGGAGCAGCTGATCCCGGTGGCTGGTTGTGGCTCTGGCTGACGGTTGCGGTAATGGCTTTGATACTATATTTCTTTGTCTGGTAAATTAATTTAAGCCAAGCAGTACATACAGCTAATGGTGCAATAAATGTCCCGACGCACGGAATTCGTTCCCTACCGGCCCAAGACCATTCTCAACAAGCATAAACGTGCCGATCATTGGTTCTGGACGCGCTATAGCGCTTATCCCTACCTAGGCTGTCAACATGGCTGCGAGTTTTGTTATTGTCGTGAGCAGAAATTTTCACCCTATCAGGATGCGGACGATTTTGCTTATCTGATCAAAATCAAGGAAAATGCTCCCGAAGAATTGAGAAAAGCGCTCAGCCGCGCCAAAACGGATTTGATCTTTACCGGTGACTATCAACCCGCCGAGCGTAAATTCAAGCTCTCACGCAAAATGCTCGAAGTTTGTCTTGAGCAGGGCTTCCCTGTTTTTATTCTTGAACGTTCGCCGTTGGTCTTGCGAGATCTTGATCTTTTAAAGGATATCGAGGAACGTGCCCGCGCCGTGGTTTCTTTTAGCATTATCTCCACACCCGATTCTTCCAATTATGCACACATTCTCGAGATGGAAAGACTTGCGCCGCCGCCAGAGAAACGCTTTGCCGCCATGGAGAAAATTGCCGCGGCGGGTATTCTGACAGGCACCTCCATGATGCCCCTCCTCCCTGAATTATGTGATGATGATGCCAACCTTGAATCCATCATCCGCTGGACTGCCGACCACGGCGGGAGCTTCGTTCTTGCAGGCGGCTTGACTCTCTCCGACCAGCAGCGGGACTACTTTTTTTCTGTTCTCGGCGAACGCTTCCCTGATCTTTTACCCGCCTACAAAAAACACTATCCAAAAGGGAGTTATGGTTCCGTTGGCGATAATTGGCGAAAAACGGCTTTGCGCATCCGTGAGCTATGTGGCAAATATGGGATCAGCGACCGGATGCCACGTCCCATTATTCCGGGAGATAAGCGTGCAAAGAATAAAAAGATCGTTGAGATTTTGGCAAATAAAGTTTACACAATGGAACTTGAGCTTGCACCCAAGCATCGTGTCTGGGCTTATCGCAAAGCCGTCTGGGCGATTGAAGACCTGGAACAGGATATTGAGCTGGTTTATCGCACGATGGGATTTAAGGGCCTGCAGAGTATTGAAAATATCGGCCCCTCTTTGGGGAGAGAGGTGGAGAAAATATTATCTGATCTACGGTAGAGTTTTCGGTTTAATCGTTAAAAATCTGGTGGAGGTCACCAAATGAAGGAAAATCGATTGGCTAATTTTTCCCACTAGGCGAGATATAGGCCCTCGACCTTTTTCTCGACCTCGGGGTCTTCGCAGGAATTTCAAACTAAATTTTATGTCTCCTGACGAGCAAAGAAAAACCTTCAACACTCTTTTCTTTTATATTTAAGCTAGCCGTATAACAGCTTTGTAGATATGCTAATTACTGATTAGACCTCTTGCAAAAGTCCCTTTTTGACACTGCTCTAGCCGCCGTCCTCGGCGGCGGGGACGCCGCCGGGAGCACATATGCAAGAGATCTATTGAAATCCCTCTCCATTTTGATTTCTACCATGAGGGAGATACTCATTTCGCGTGGGGATGGAATTGTACGATTAGTACTTGGGAGTACGTGTTGCGTCAAAAGAAAATGTTACTATGAGGTAAACGTTGCCTCAAAAATAAATGTTACCGAACAAGCTTCCAAAGAATAGCGACATTATCATCAATCTGCTTTCTAAGAATAACAGGGTTGAGTTGATTATAAAGGAAAATCAGGCGGGCTTTGTGATCAATAGAAACAAGGTCAGAAGCTAAAACACGGCGGAAAGGGGTAGGAGAGCATCGTGAACTTCTTGTGGATAACTTCGCCCGTTTTGTCCGATTTGTAGAATCTGTGCATCAGGATAAATTCGCGTGATTCTGCTGCGATCTTCTCCAATTCCTCCAATCTGTAAATGTAGCCATTTTTCTTATACTCCCGCAACCCTTCAAGGACGGAGATCGTCGTGTGCAGAGATGAGTGCACAGCCCCGCTGCGATTGATGCGACAGTTGAAGCCCCCGTCCGGCATTTGGTGCTGGATGATGCAATCGACCACTGACTTTAGCATACCTTCGTCGATCCTAAAAAAGCAGGCGTAGTTCAGGAACATACCGTTGATACACAAATCGCTATCCGGGTTTTCTCGATAATCTCGGTGAGGATTGATGCCTCCATCTTCGCTTTTGTGATTGTGCGCAATTTTTAAGATGGATTCCTTGATTTCAGGGATATTAGGGGAAATATTCAGATGTTTCAAATCCAGCAGGGAGTAATGCGACGAGATCCACTTGACCTGATAAAAGCCTCGCCCCCAATGCCCTTCCGGTTTGCGAAAACGGAGAAATTGAGCGCCCCATCCTTCGGTTGCGATACGTTTTTGCAGTTCCGGTTTTTCAACCCCCAGGAGATCACGATGCACCTGGTATTGAATGGAGACATCGCCCTCTAGAAGCCAGGGGACAATGTCTTTTTCGGACAATCTAACAGACAATTTATCCATAATTAAAACCACCTATCAGCCTATAATGTAAGATTTTCACATTATTTGGATAATTATAATATACAGGTAAATTACAATCTCTCAAAGCCGTGTTTAAAATAAACTATAATCCCCATCAGACCAAAAATATTCGCGGAATTCGCAATATTCGTCCAAATTTGTGATCCAAAAGGATAAAAAAGATGAGCGAGAAATTTGAATTCGGGGGCGAAATTGCCTGGGAACCAACCCAAGACCATATCGAGAAAGCGCATCTGACTGCCTTTATGCGCCAGCACAATATCCCTGATTTTGAAACCTTGATGAAACGCTCCATCGAAGACGTCAGCTGGTTTACCGACGCCCTTCTCCAATACCTCAAAATTGAATTTTATAAACCATATTCGGCGGTTGCTGATTTTTCTCGTGGCATCCAGTGGCCAAAATGGTGCGTGGATGGGCAGATGAATATCGTCCACAACTGTGTCGATAAACGGATCGGCACGCCCGAAGAATCGAAGCCTGCCTTTATTTGGGAGAGCGAAGAGGGCAATAGTGGTGAGATGAGCTACGGTGAGCTTTATCGACAGGTCAATCAGGCTGCCAATGCCCTGCGCGAACTTGGTCTCGGTAAGGGCGATGCCATCGGCATCTATATGCCCATGGTTCCTGAAATCGTGGTCGCGCTGCTGGCGATCGCCAAGATCGGCGGGGTCATTCTGCCCCTCTTTTCAGGATACGGCGTCAGCGCGGTCGTTACACGGCTCGTGGATGCGGATGCCAAAGCCCTCTTCACAGCGGATGGAGTTTTCCGACGAGGGAAAGCGGTGGATATGAAATCCGTCGCCGACCAGGCTGCTGAGCAGACGCCAACATTGGCGCATATGATCGTCGTCAACCGTACCGGACTTGAGATCAACATGCGCGAGGGGCGCGATCATTGGTGGCACGAGATCATCCCCCGCCAATCCGAAAAAGCGGAGACCGAGATCACCGATGCCGAAGATCTGCTGATGATCATCTACACCTCCGGCACGACGGGGCGCCCAAAAGGAGCAGTCCACACCCATTGCGGATTTCCGATCAAAGCCGCACAGGATATGGCTTTCGGCACCGATCTGCATCCAGGAGAAATCCTCTATTGGATGAGCGATATGGGCTGGATGATGGGACCCTGGCTGGTTTTTGGGGCCTTGGTCCTGGGGGGAACATTTTTTATCTACGACGGCGCACCAGATTTTCCCGGCCCAGATCGTTTATGGGATATGGTCGCAAGGCATAAAGTGACAACCCTGGGAATTTCTCCGACTTTGGTGAGGGCATTGATTCCCAAAGGGAATCAGCATTTCGAAAAGCACGATCTTTCCAGCTTGCGCTTTTTTGCCTCAACGGGCGAACCCTGGAATCCAGATCCCTGGATGTGGCTTTTCGAAAAAGTCGGCAAAGGAAAAACACCGATCATCAACTATTCCGGCGGAACGGAAATCTCGGGTGGGATCGTGATGGGCAACCCGATTTTGCCGCTCAAAGCCTGCGCCTTCTCTGCCCCGACGCCCGGCATCGCTGCCGATGTGGTCGACGAAAAAGGGAATTCTGTTTCCGATCAGGTTGGGGAGTTGGTCATCCGAACTCCCTGGATCGGGATGACGCGTGGATTCTGGAAAGACCCCGAACGCTATATCGAGACCTATTGGTCGCAGTGGAAAGATGTCTGGGTGCACGGTGATTTCGCGGCCAAAGATTCGGATGGACTCTGGTATATCCTCGGTCGTTCGGATGACACGATCAAGGTCGCCGGAAAACGATTGGGGCCTGCCGAAGTGGAGTCGATTCTCGTCGAGCATCCGCAGGTGATCGAAGCAGCGGCGATCGGTGTTCCGGATCCTGTAAAGGGCAGCGCGGTAGTTGTATTTTGTGTATTGGCGGTAGATGCAGATCCGAACGATAATTTGCGTGATGAACTCCGCGCGATGGTCGCAACAGCGATGGGAAAACCCCTTGCCCCGAAAGAGATACTTTTCGTCAGCGATCTGCCCAAAACACGGAATGCCAAGGTCATGCGCCGCATGATCCGCTCGGCCTACCTCGGATTGGATCTGGGGGATACCTCCTCGCTGGTTAATGCCGAGACGATCGAAGAAATACGGGGGATGGGGTAGAGTAATATGTTCAATCTATAATTCCCTACAAGAGGGTACTAGATTTGCATTGCACTTTTCAAGTGCGTTGCAAATCAGGATTTAAGAGGGCGTTTATTTTGCTCGAATCTGCAACGCATCTTCCAGATGCAATGCAGATTCCGCTTCAGTGCAGGCAGTGACGAAAAAGGAAAGGGTCACACAACTAAAAAAGTGCCTTAATCAGGCACTTTTTCTTTTTATTGAGATTGTTTTTGTGACTTAAACTGTCTGTGTGAAGGGGCTTTGCTGCGTGGAGAGGATGCCCGGGAACGCTTCACTTGGCGTGGCGCGGGAGCCTGCCGAGGCGGGGCGGGAGCCGCATAGTCAAATCCCTGGATCGTTTGTCGTTCCAGTTTTTGTTTCATGATCTTTTCCAGCTTGCGGATCAAATCGCTATCATCTGGGGTAATGAAGGTGAAGGCTTTGCCGGTCCGTTTTGCCCGTCCGGTCCGCCCAATCCGGTGGATATAGGCGTCGGCGGTATCTGGCATATCAAAATTGATCACATGGGAAATATTTTCCACATCCAATCCACGCGCGGCAATATCGGTTGCGACCATAATTTGGAAAAGCCCGCTTTTAAATCCTTTGAGCGCATTCTGGCGCTGACCCTGTGTGCGGTTACTGTGCAGGCTGGTAACTTTGTAGTCGGCTTTTTTTAATTGTATGTCCAAACGGCGGGCGCGATGTTTGGTGCGGGTGAAGATCAGCACAGAATCCGTTTCCGTCTCTTTGAGCAATTCGAAAAGCAGGGCACGTTTCAGATGCTGCGGCACAGGATAAAGTGCGTGGGAAACTGTAAAGGCTGGACGACTGATCCCAAGCGTGATGCGCTGTGGTTTCGTCAGTGACTGATTCGCCAGCTTTTCAACTTCAGGAGGAAATGTGGCCGAAAATAGCATGGTCTGACGTTGAGCCGGAACGGCTTTGATAATCCGCCGCACATCGGGAAGAAAACCCATATCAAACATGCGGTCGGCTTCGTCGAGCACCAGGATTTCAATTTTATTAAGGCGGGCTTGTCCCTTGGCAACCAGATCCAGCAATCGGCCAGGGCAAGCGACGATGATCTCAACGCCCCTTTTCAGGGCCTGGATTTGCGGATTTGCGCCAACACCACCATAGACAGTTGTGCTGCGTATATGGGTGCCGGTTGACAGATCGCGGATGGTCTGGTGGATTTGTTCGGCAAGTTCGCGGGTGGGAGTGACGATCAGTGCGCGCGTTTCTTTGGGCTTGCCACTGAGCAATTTATGCAGGATGGGGAGAACAAAGGCAGCCGTTTTACCGGTTCCCGTTTGGGCGGTACCGACCAGATCCCGTCCCGCCATAGCGGCAGGGATGGCCTGGATTTGAATGGGTGTTGGCGTTTGATAGCCAACGCGTTTGATCCCCGTCTGTAGACGAGAATCCAGATTGAACTGATTGAAGTTCACAAATCTTCCTTTTCTTCAGAAGTCAGGCGGATGTCAAAAGGGGATCGAGCGGGGACTCAAAAGAATAACAAAATGCAACGACTGCTGAACTGATATAACAAGTAAGGTAGTTAATCTAACCGATAGTGGTATGGCTGTCAAGGAAATGTGTTTGCGTAATTTAAATTTCTGATAAAACACAGCGCGCGGTATACTTGCCCTATGCTCACTCCTGCGTCCATTTTGAAAGATACTTTTGGCTACGATAACTTTCGTCCGCTTCAGCGTGAAGTGATCGAAAATCTGCTTGCCGGACGCGACACACTTGGGATCATGCCCACTGGCGGCGGAAAATCGCTTTGTTACCAAATCCCCTCCCTGCTGCTTGATGGGCTCACCCTGGTTGTCTCACCGCTGATTGCGCTGATGAAAGATCAGGTCGAGCAGATGCTTGCCAGCGGGGTTCCAGCGGTAATGTTGAATAGCTCGCTCCCCTCTTCTGAATATCAAAAGAATATGGATTTGGTGAGGGATGGTGCGGTTAAGCTGCTTTATCTGGCCCCCGAAACCTTGCTAACTCCACGCATCTTCTCCCTTCTCTCCCAGACCAAACTTGCTCTGCTGACGATAGACGAAGCGCACTGCATTTCAGAGTGGGGGCACGACTTCCGCCCCGAATACCGACAAATCACGGAGGTGCGCCAGCGATACCCCAAGGCGACCTGCCTCGCCTTAACCGCGACCGCCACTCCACGCGTCCGCTCCGATATAAAATCCAGCCTGAACTTTGCCCAATCAAACGAATTTGTCGCCAGCTTCAATCGTGAGAATCTCTATATCGAAGTTGCCCCCAAAAATGATGCCCTCGGGCAAACCCTCCGGTTTTTGGAGGATCGAAAAGATCAATCCGGGATCATTTACTGCTTCTCGCGTCGTCAGGTGGATGAACTTGCGGGCTATCTTGAAATGAAAGGATTTTCCGTCCGCCCCTATCACGCTGGTCTGGAGGATGGCACCCGAAAGGCGAACCAGGAGGTCTTTATCCGTGATGATGTGCAAATAATCGTTGCGACCATCGCTTTTGGGATGGGGATCAATAAACCCAATGTCCGTTTTGTGATCCACTTTGATCTGCCGAAAAGCATCGAGGGTTATTATCAGGAAATTGGTCGTGCAGGACGAGACGATTTGCCAGCGCATTGTCTGCTTCTGTACAATTATTCAGATGTGTCCAAACAGCGCTATTTCATCAATCAAAAGGAAGGCAACGAGAAACGCGTCGCCTCTGAACATTTAGACACGCTTGTCCGTTATGCTGAAGATGAGATCAATTGTCGGCGTAAACCCCTTTTGGCATATTTTGGTGAAATCTATCCAACTGAAAATTGCGGCAACTGCGATAATTGCACATCAGAAGCACGGGAGTTGACCGACATCACCATCCCTGCACAGAAATTTCTCTCCTGCGTCAAACGAACGGGAGAACGTTTTGGCGCGGTACATATTACGGGAGTTTTGCGTGGATCAACGCGAAAGAAAATATTGAATTATGGACATAATAAGCTTTCAACTTATGGGATAGGTGCTGACCTGAGCAGAAAACAATGGAAACACCTCGCCCGTCAACTCACGCAGATGGGTTATCTTGCGAAAGAGGGGGAGTATCAGGTTTTGCACGTCACGCAGGAGGGGATGGATGCGCTCCGCAATCGCACAGAGATCATGGGGCGCATCCAGGAAGATGAACGCCAAAGCCGCAAAGTTCCCGAAAAACTGGATTACGATCAAGCCCTTTTTACCATCCTGCGCCAAAAACGGAAGGAATTGGCAGATGAAGCCGGTTTGCCACCCTATGTCATTTTTTCGGATAAAACCCTGGTGGAGATGAGCGCGTATTATCCGCAATCGTTAGACAGTGTTTTGAAAATGAGCGGTGTCGGGCAGGCAAAGCTAAGTCGATATGGCGAAATCTTTTTAGGAGAAATTAAAGCCTATTGTGAAAAAAAGGGCTTTCAGGAAAAAGAGAAAAGATCATATCGCGGGAGAAGCGATGCGAATAGTCGTTTTATGATCGTCGGTGAAATCTATAATGCCGGGGAGAGCATCCAAAGCCTCGCGGAACGGTATCAAGTCAAAACAGGTACGATCGTGAATCATCTAATGAGATTTGCCGCAGCGGGGAATCCGCTAAAAAAGGGAGCCGATTTGCAGTCGCTGACCTCCCTCTCCCCCGATGAACAAAGAAGAGCCACGCGAGCTTTTGACGAATTGGGCACAGAATTTCTAAAGCCGGTTTTTGAAAAACTGAATGGCGAGATTAGCTATGATGAGTTGAAAATCATGCGGCTGGTTACTTTGAGCCAACAGGAATAGAACTGCCCTAAATTTCACCTGATGAGCTCAACCTTTTTCCTGTTGGAACCTGAATTTCACAGTTTCTCATTTAGCTAAAGGGGGATTTTATGCCTCTATGGCCATTTGCTGAACTATCAGTGCCTGCAACTCATCCAGTGATTGACAGGCATCCATTGCCTCAGAATTTATCCACAGTTTCGGCTTTCCCTCTTGACGAATGAAAATAGCTGGTAGCGCCACATCGCTGATGTCATAATGCTCTTCCAATTCATCGCGGTGCAAGAAATTGATCTCATATTTCAATTCGTTGGTGAATTCCCGCCAGGAACTGCGCATCCCCAGATTATCGTAGGTCAATGCGCATAGACTGCACGGATAGGTTTCGGGTGAGATAATTTTATGGGCCCAATCTTTGACGAGATTGAAGAGACCACCATCAGCGTTGTACACGAAGAGAAGAGTATTCATGATGCTTGGACGAACTTTTTGTTGTTTATCTTACGATACCCAACCGGATCTAAATTCCTGGACTGGGAGAAAAAACACTCTTTTGATGAGTTGATATTGGGCATTAATTAATTCGAAAACGCAAGATTTCATCTCTCTCCCTCGTGCTATAATTCTATACGTTATTTTTTGAACAAGTTGTTTTTTGTTGAAAGGTCTCAATTATGGATAGTCTCAACAGACCACGAGCAGCATCCCATGGAGGAACAGGCTTCCTGCCACCTACAGTCACTAATATTGAAGACACAGGTCTTCCCTCACTTTGGTTGCAAGATTTGGCATTGAAAATCATCTACTCTCAAGGATATCTCACGGGATTTAGGATTGCGGAAGAACTTGCACTCCCCTTTGCAGGTGTGACCGATGATATTCTTTCAGAATTGAAAAAAGAAAAACTAATTGAGGTCAAATCTGCCCAACAAACGGGGCTTGGTTCCAGTTCTTACCTGTACGCAATGACGGGTAAGGGCAATATTCGTGCTCAGGAAGCTTTAATGCGCAGCCAATACGCAGGCGCTGCGCCTGTCCCCATTGAAACATATAATAATGCTGTCCGTAATCAGGCGCAGGGACGTGTTGTGGTCACATCCCGTTCCATGCGCCAGCTCATGTCGCAGCTCGTTCTCTCTGAGGAGACATTCCAGCGTCTGGGACCAGCCCTCAATTCTGGCGCATCCATCTTCCTTTATGGCCCTCCAGGTAACGGAAAAACCAGCATCGCCCGTTCATTTGGTAATTTGGTGATGAGCCAAAATATGTATATCCCCTTTGCCCTTTTTGTAGACGGGCAAGTTGTTAAAATGTACGATTCAGTTAACCATCAGCTCGTCAAAGAAGATAGTGGAAATGAGCGCGCCACAGGATCACTCAAAACAGGCATCCGTCGTGATCCGCGCTGGGTAAAGATCCACCGCCCCTTCATTGTTGTTGGTGGTGAGTTAACCTTAGCCGGGCTTGACCTTGTTTTTGATGATACCCACAAATTCTACGAAGCCCCTTTCCAGGTCAAAGCCAATGGCGGCATATTATTGATTGACGATTTTGGACGCCAACAAGTCCGCCCGCGTGATCTCCTCAACCGCTGGATTGTCCCGCTCGAAAATCGCGTCGATTTTCTCACTCTGCATACGGGTCGCAAGATCGAAATTCCCTTTGATGTTCTCGTTGTCTTCTCCACCAATCTTCCTCCCAAAGACCTCGTGGATGAAGCTTTTTTGCGTCGACTGCGGCATAAGATTGAAATTGGGGATCCCTCCTACGAAAGCTACCGGGAAATCTTCCGCCGTGTCGCACAGTCAAAAAAGGTTGAATATAACGATCAGGGGCTTGCTTACCTTTTGCAGGAGTGGTATATCAAACATAACCGTAAACTGCGTGCCTCGCATCCTCGCGATATTTGTGATCAAATTCTCGACATCTCACAATATCAATCCTCAGAACCAGTGATGACCCGCGAGATGATTGATCTCGCTGCGCAAGCCTACTTTGTTGATATTTAAGATTTATGCTTTCTCGACTTCCCTCCCCCGTGATTTTTGCCCATCGTGGAGCTTCAGCGTATCTCCCTGAAAATACGCTTGCAGCCTTCGAGTTGGCGCATCAACAGGGAGCAGATGGAATTGAATTGGATGTCAAACTCAGCGCAGATGGAATCCCGGTTGT
The DNA here is from genome assembly GCA_014382535.1 of Candidatus Desulfolinea nitratireducens. Taxonomy (GTDB): domain Bacteria; phylum Chloroflexota; class Anaerolineae; order Anaerolineales; family Villigracilaceae; genus Desulfolinea; species Desulfolinea nitratireducens. Next base: position 23,290 of record JACNJN010000068.1, read on the forward strand.
CATCCACGATGCAACTGTAGATCGGACGACAAATGGCAGCGGGCGCGTCGCGGATCTTGAGCTTGCTACCCTTCAAAAATTGGATGCTGGGGATGGGCAGCAAATCCCCACCCTCGACGAGGTATTTGCCTCAATTGGTGGGCAGCTTCTCATCAATGTTGAGCTGACCAACTACAAAACCCCCACCGACCAACTTGTATCAAAAGTTGTCGAAGTGGTTGAAAAACATGCGCTCTCAAAGAGCATTCTCTTCTCATCATTCTTTTCTAATAACCTGAAACAGGCTGCCACTCTTTTGCCTCAAACTCCACGGGGGCTTTTAGCCCTCCCGGGTCTATTGGGATGGTGGGCGCGTACTTTTGGTTTTCGCTTTGGCGATTATCAGGCACTGCACCCTGTTTATAAAAACACCACACCCCAGCTGATCGATCGCGTCCATCGTTTGGGAAAACGCGTCCACGTTTGGACGGTCAACACCGCCGATGAGATGCGCCAACTCGCTAGGTGGAATGTGGATGGCATCTTTACTGACGATCCGCAGCTTGCTGTAGAAATTTTTGAGAGGGCTTAATGATTCCCAAAGAATGGCTTCACGCCGCAGAAAAGCGCCTCGACGGACAAACGCACCGCACGCCGCTAACTTATGATGCGGGGCGCGGTTTGTATATTAAATGGGAAAATCGCCAAAAGACAGGCTCCTTCAAAGCACGTGGTGCGCTAAATAAGGCCCTTACCCTTGAAGATTGGGAACGAGAAATGGGGCTGGTGACAGCCTCAGCGGGAAATCATGGACAAGGTGTGGCGCTGGCCGGGAAATTGGTGGGTGCTTCTGTAAAAGTCTTTGCTTCCAAAGATGCCCCTTTCGTTAAAGTAAACGCGATGCGTGCTCTCGGTGCGGAAGTGGCATTGGTCGAGGGTGGCTACCATGATGCTGAAGAAGCAGGCCTGGCTTTTGCAAAACGAAATGATGCTATATGGCTTTCCCCTTATAATGATGGGCATGTTGTGGCTGGGCAGGGAACGGTGGCCAGCGAAATTTTGCAGGAACACCCGGAAACTGCCGAAGCGACCTGGTTGGTTCCTGTGAGTGGGGGCGGTTTATTGGCAGGCATCAGCGCGGTTTTACGGAATTACTCTGCCGAGCACAAGCAAGCTAACCCGGCGCGCGTGATCGGCGTTCAGGTGGCTGCATCGGCATTTATGCATTCCCTTTTTTATCACGGAAACCAGGATAATGTAGAGGATCTTCCCACTTTGGCAGATGGACTTACTGGCGCAGTTGAGGCAGGTTCGATCACCATCCCCCTAATTAAAAAATATGTCGACGAAATTATTCTTGTTTCGGAGGAAGAAGTTGCTCAGGCGGTGGCCTTTGCCTGGTCAGAATATGGTGAGAAAATTGAAGGCTCAGGCGCAGTGGGACTGGCTGCGATTTTGAGTGGAAAAGTGACATTGCAACCGACGGTTATTATCGTTTCGGGAGGCAATATCCAGCCAGAAATCCATACTGAAATTCTTTCACGTTATGAGAAATAATAAGTTTTTATCTTTGGTTTTACTGCTGGTTTTAGGTATATCCCTTATTAACCCTGCCTTTGAATATGAGGTTCATGCGCAGGGGGAAACGCCACCTACTCAGGTTTTAGCCCTGCTGGAAAGGATGACACCTGAAGAGCGTGTCGGGCAGCTTTTTTTGATAAGTTTCGAAGGCGCAGAGATTGACCCTGAATCAAAATTTGCTGCACTGCTGGCCAATTATCCGATTGGCGGGGTAGTCTTGCGGGCAGAAAATGATAATTTTGTTGCCAGCCCTGAGACAATTAACACTACCTACCAATTAATTGCTGGTCTGCAGAAATCTGTATGGGAAGCTTCCCGGCAGACCTACGCAGATTCAACAACCAGCGAAACCCATCTGCCTGCTTATATTCCGCTTCTGATCGGCATCTCACAGGAAGGTGGCGGTGCGCCAAACGATCAGATTATTAGTGGGCTTACGCCCCTGCCCAGCCCAATGGCAATTGGTGCAACGTGGAAAACTGAACTTGCCACTGCGACGGGTGAAATCCTGGGGAGAGAACTTGCTGCTTTGGGGATCAATCTATATTTTGGTCCATCATTGGATTTACTGACCGAACCCAACCCTGACAAAAGCGGCGACATGGGAACCCGCTCTTTCGGAGGCAATCCATATTGGGTGGGCGAAATGGGGAAAGGTTTTATCAATGGATTACATATTGGCAGCAATGGAAAGATGCTGGTTGTGGCAAAACATTTCCCGGGCCGAGGCAGCGCCGACAGATCTCCCGCGGAGGAGATTGTCACCATTCGGAAAACTTTTGAAGAGTTAAAAGGAAATGAATTGGCCCCTTTCTCTGCTGCTGCGTCAGGCTTTTTCCCTGACCTCGAAAATATGGATGGCCTGCTTATTTCTCATATTCGCTATGAAGGCTTCCAGGGCAATATTCGCCCCACGACACGTCCGGTTAGCCTTGATGAGAAATCCCTTACCCTGATTTTGGCATCCGCTCCTTTTGATAAATGGCGTGCCGCAGGTGGTCTGACCATCAGTGATGATCTGGGGAGCCGCGCACTTCGCGACTTTTATGCCCCGGGTAATGATGATTTTTTCGCTCGCCTTGTAGCGCGGGATGCTTTTCTGGCAGGCAATGATCTCCTGTATTTGGGCAATATCATTTCCTCTGATTCTTCAGATACTTACGCTACTATTACCAAAACCCTCGAGTTTTTTGCCCAAAAATACCGTGAAGATTCAGCCTTTGCAACACGGGTGGATGAATCACTTATTCGCATTCTGACTCAAAAAACACGTCTTTATCCCTCTTTCTCTCTTAATGCAGCGCGCCCCTCTCTTTCCGGATTGGAAGAAATTGGGCAAGATCAGCAGATCACATTTAACATTGCCCAAAACGCCGCCACTCTGATCAGCCCCAGCATTAAAGACCTCGACTCTGTTCTTCCCTCCCCACCTGTCTTACAGGAGCGGATTATTTTTATTACCGATACGCAAACTGCTGCGCAATGTGGTCTTTGTGTAGAGCATACTACCTTTTCATCTTCAGCTCTTCCCGAGGCGGTTCTCCGCCTTTACGGGGAGCGTGGTGGCGATCAGATCATTGATGCCAATATATCGACCTATTCTTTTGAAGATTTTCTTATCTCAGTGGCCAGTGAAGAAATATCCTTTTTTGAAAATAATCTCCGCCAGGCCGATTGGGTCATCATCTCCCTCGCCAGCATTGAAACTCTCCCAATATTGCGCCAGCTTCTCGCTGATAATCAAACCATCCTGCGTGAGAAGAAAATCATCCTCTTTTCCTTTACTGCGCCCTATCTTCTTGATGCCACCGATATTTCCAAGCTGACTGCCTACTACGGCCTTTACAGCTACGCTCCACCTTTTCTGGATGTGGCTGCCCGTCTCCTCTTTAAGGAATTGACGCCGGTCGGTGCCTCACCTGTATCCATCCCGGGGACCAGCTATGATCTGAATACCGCTACCCAACCAGATCCGGCTCAACTCCTGACCCTAAACCTGGCCGTGCCCCTTGAACCATCTCTTGTCACTCCAGAAGCGGAACCCATCACCCCAGCCCCAACCCCGATTCCCATGTTTCTGATTGGTGATACGCTGGCAGTCCGCACTGGAGTGATCCTCGATCATAATGGTCGCACAGTTCCAGATAACACCCTGGTTGTTTTCTCTCTCGTAACAGGGGGCGAAAGCGGCTCTCATCTGCAAATCGAAACCGAGACAGTAGGTGGCGTGGCCCGTGCCAACTTTCAACTTGATCAAGCGGGTCTGCTGGATATTCGCGTTGCTAGCGGAGAAGCCAATGTTTCAGAGACTCTGCGTTTGGATATTTCTGGTGAAGGTGTTGCGGCTGCGGTCACTATCATCCCGCCAGATTCAGAGGAAACACCTACCATTTCACCTGCCATCTCTCCAACCCCTGAAAGAGATTCGTCATCCCTCTATCTTGACGGGGGTCAACCCCGCCTGGGCTTATGGTTTATTTCCCTTTTACTTTGGATTTTTGGTGCCTGGCTGGCATTTCTTGCAGGAAGACAGGCTAAATCTGTGCGTTGGGGGATACGCTGGGCTTTGTGCGTACTATTGGGAGGGCTATTGAGCTATAACTACTTCGCCCTAAATCTATCTGGAGCATCATGGGTGACAGCAGGAGGTATCATTGCTATGCTTGGTTTTGTCTTGTTGGGGGAAGTATTTGGTTGGTTGATTGGTTGGCTCTGGCTGCGGAGAGACCTGGGGGAGTAAAACTACATCGACTAATAAAAATAAATTATTCGAAGATTTTACTGATTTGGAACTCTTCTCTAAAAACTTAATTCCCCAGGGTTGCCAATAGACTAAGCAATAACATCCCGACGGCTACCCATGCCAACGCTTGCTCTGTGGGTTGGGTTAGAAGTTCGCCCAGGGTGAAAGCCGGTCTTTGTTGAAGCAATTGCGGGAGGGGGCTGGTGATGATCTCTTTTTGCCCGAGCAGGAAAAGGCGAAAATCCTCAACCGAATCAGGACGCTCATCAGGATGTAAGGAAATCGCCCAGCGGATGCCGCGTTGAGTGCGATTGCTGATCGACGAGTTGATCTCCTTGGGTGGTAGCAAGCTGTCTGGGTTCAGGAAACGGTTCCGTGCATCGGCGGGGGCTTTGTTTGTCAGCAAATGGTATAGGGTTGCCCCCAGGGAGTAGACATCACTGCGCACATCGGTATGCACGCCGTCGCTTCCATATTGTTCAAGCGGAGTATAAAGGATTGTCCCCTGCCCTTGAATAACGGTGATGGTCATTTCATCTGGAACGAGAACTTTTACCAGCCCAAAATCAACCAGTTTGACAAGCCCCGAGGGGGTTAGTTTGAGATTGCTGGGTTTGATATCCCGGTGAATGATGGGCGGATCCTGGCGGTGCAGGTAAGTGAGTGCATTGGCGATCTGGTTGGCCCAACCGAGAACTACATCTTCACGCAGGAATGTTTTTCGGCGGCGGGCATCCAGCATTAGATCGCGCAGATCCTCACCCGGAACATAATCCATCACGAGGTAGTCACGTTTATTTTGTGAGAAAAAATCGGAAACCTTGGGCAGATTGGGGTGATCAAGGCGCGCCAAAACAGTGGCCTCGCGCATAAATTGTTCGCGGGCCTCCTCGAAGATTTTGGCGGGGAGTGAGCGGTCGTGTTCAACTTCCTTGATGGCGCAAAGACGGCCTTCAAGCCGTTGGTCATCAGCGAGATAGATGCTGCCAATGCCGCCCTGACCAATCCGTTGACGAATTTTATAGCGACCACGCAAAACCTCCCCACTGTTGAGTGGGAGGGCCATGCAATTTCCAATCTGGTGGTCTGGCCACCTGATCTAATGGTAAACTGGTGTGTAGGTATTTTATTTCGGCGTAAAATCTTACACAAATTTTATTTTTCTGCTATATTATAAACGCCTTTAGCGTGGATTACGAGAGAAACGGGAGTCTACTCATATTTGTTCTACGAAAACAGATCTTTTTCCTAATTTAGATGAATACCAATCTTGAGGATTACCCCATTCTAATAGCGCAGGATGGTCCCCTAAAGGGGGAGCGCTGGACGCTGGATCACACCCTTGTTTTGGGGCGTGATGCATCCTGTGATCTGACTATCCCGGACCGGAAAATTTCCCGTTACCATGCTCGCCTCACACCCACCTCCGATGGCGTGTTGCTGGAGGATATGGGTAGCAAAAATGGGACTTATTGCAATGGCGAAACCGTGGATGCCCCTTTAATTTTACAAGATGGCGATTTTGTGCAAATCGCAGTTACCCAAAAATTCATGTTTCTCGTCTCAGACGCGACCATGCCCCTGACAGATAATAACACCCGCATTGGCCGCCTGATGATAGATTTACGTTCCCGCCGTGTTTTGGTAGACCAGCAGCAAGTCACACCTTCGCTTTCAGCCCAACAATTCCGTTTATTGTGGCTTCTCTACGAACAGCAGGGTGATGTCGTTCCCCGCCCGGACCTGGTGAATGCTGTTTGGGGAGAGGACGAGTCCCTCGGCGTCTCTGATCAGGCCCTCGATGCCCTTATCCGCCGTCTGCGCGACAGGCTGGCTTCCCACGACCCACGCCATCAATATATCGTCACGGTCAGAGGGCATGGAATCAAGTTGGATAACCCGATTGAATAGCCAAGTACAAATGATCTAAATATTATGACAAACTCATACTAAAGCTTATAAAGCAGATTGATCCCAGCCCCCCTGTAGTCCCCCCTTTCCCAGGGGGGACAGTTCTTTTAATGGGACTTTGGAGCAGCAAAGCTGCTCCAAAGTCCCGAAGAATCATTCCTCCCCCGCTCAGCATATTAATTTATTTAAAAATTTATAGGGCGGGGGAGGGTAGGGTGGGGGCAAAATGAACCAGTGTCTAAAAATCACACCTTCAATAGATTCGATACGAGGTGTGTCAAAATTCTATTTATATTACTTCTACCCCATATTTTTCTGCATCGTAAATTTCAGCACCGCGCTGTAGACTTTCTCCATCTGCTCGAACATCTCTTTCTCTTGTGGAGAGGGCTCTTTTTCCTGACCCTGCGATTGTGCCACGATTCCGCCCAGGGTTTGGAGCAACTCGTCGTTGATCTTCTCTTCGTTTTCCTTGATAACCTTTGCCAGCGCCTCGTCACCTTGCGCTGCGATCAATTTCTCAATGAACTCATAATCAGGTTGTGGTCCACTCGCCTTTTGAAGCACTTCTACCACCTGCTGTAATTTTGCCAGTAAAGCCTCATCTTTATCCTCGGTCGCCTTATGCAGCATCGATTCCAAAACCTGGATAACACCCTGATCGAAACTCTGTAAATTTGCTTCGGTTGCTCGGCCAATATCTTCCTGTTCCAAAAGGGAGTTCAGAAATCCCTGCGCCTGTTTTATGCGCTCTTCAATCTGGCGATCGATCTCGTTGACTTGATCCAGAAGGCGCTCACGCAGGTCTTCCAGTTCCTTCCGTTTTTCTTCATCTTTTTCGGCCTCAATGCGTTCTGTCAACTGCTGGAAAAAGACATAGTCCAAACCCTGGCGTGCCATTCGAACCAGGGCCTGCACACGTGATTCGTTCGGGGCATCGACGATCAGATCAAGTAAATTTTCGCGGGTCAATTCCTCGCCCAAGGCTTCAATTGATTTGGCGGCAGCATCCATTTCTTGCATCGATTCCTGGAGTTGTTTACCAAGCTCGGTTTCGTCGAGCAGGAGCTTTTCGAGCGATTGCATCTGTTCCGCTGTCTCTGCCTGTCCACTGGATGCGGCGGCCTGACGGAGTTGCCCGAAAAGACCAAAGAACTGCTCATCAAAAAGACTCTCATCCTGCTTGATGAGCTCCTTGCGGGCCTCATCATCCTTGGCAGTGAGCAATTTCTCGATCACGTTAACGCGATCCTGCTGCCCTTTGATCATTTCAGGAGTGATCCCGTCTGCGCCGAGGATGCGTTCCATCAGACTTTGATAAGTAAAAAAGGTTTGCGGGCTGAGCAAATAGCCTTTTCGATTTGCAGGGGCTAAATTATTTGTGATCTTCGTGATCAGCGGGCCAACAATCCGCTCCTGCTCGTTGACGGGCATCGCCAATTCAGGTGGAAAATAGGTAAGCAGTAAATCTTTTTCATTGTCGTGATAAACAATGGGGGTTGCCAATGGACCTTCGTACCCGCAGGTTTGGCAGCGGGCGACATTCGAAATGCCTCCGAGCAAACGTTGCTTGGCAGCGGGATCAGAGGTAACATCAAATAGTTGTTCAATATTCACTGCGATGGGTTGTTTACATTGGGGACATGCAATTTGTTGTTGGGGCATGGATATTCCTTAATATAATCTGCTGTATTTGCGAGGAAGGCTTTTGCCTGACGACGCAATCTTGTTGTAAATATGAGACTGCTTCGTCGCATACCTATGCTCCTTGCAGAATCATATTCTGTTTTTTCACAGGGCCAATTGTACTCGCTAAATTTCCTCTTTTTGTAGGAAATTTATAGATATCTTTATTTTAAAAGGCCCCGTTCCCTTCAAGGGAACGGGGCCTTTCGTTTGTAGACTGCAACGTCCCCAGGTTATTGCAAAAAAACCTGCGGGACGTTTTCTGTAACTGATTTCTAACTCCAAACTACTTCAAGTACTTCTTCAAAAATTCTCCCGTATAAGATTCCTTAACTTTGCAAATCTCCTCCGGTGTTCCAGCCGCAACCAATGTACCGCCGCGATGCCCACCCTCAGGTCCCAGATCAATGATCCAATCGGATGTTTTGACGATATCCGGATTATGTTCGATGATCAGCACTGAGTTGCCCCCGTCCACAAGGCGCTGCAGCACCTCGATCAGCTTATGGACATCGGCGGCGTGCAAACCCACCGAAGGTTCATCCAGCACATAGAGGGTCCGTCCGGTTGAGCGTTTTGAAAGTTCCTTTGACAATTTCACGCGTTGGGCTTCGCCGCCTGAAAGAGTTGGCGCAGGTTGCCCGATCCGGATATATCCCAGCCCGACCTCGCTCAATGTTTCCAGCTTTTTGACCATCTTCGGGAAAGCCTCAAAGACCTCCAGCCCTTTCTCAATGGTCAAATCGAGCACATCGGCGATGCTGTTTCCTTTGAATTTCACCTGCAGTGTCTCGCGATTGAAGCGTGAACCGTGGCAAACATCGCAGGGCACATAGACATCTGGCAAAAACTGCATCTCGATCCGTAACTGTCCCTGCCCCTGACAGGCCTCGCAGCGTCCGCCATGCACATTGAACGAGAAACGCCCGGGTTTATAACCGCGCACCTTGCTCTCTGGCAGTTGGGCAAAGAGTTTCCGCATTTCGTCAAACAGGCTGGTATAAGTCCCTGGATTTGACCGGGGCGTGCGCCCAATCGGAGACTGGTCAATATTGATGACCTTATCAAGATATTCCAGCCCTTCAATACGCTCATGTTCAGCCGGTAATGTGCGGGCACGATGTAAATTCTGTGCCAACGCCCTATACAGAATATCGACCATCAGCGTGGATTTTCCTGAGCCGGATACGCCGGTGATGCACACAAGTTTAGCAAGCGGGATGTCGACGTCAATATTTTTGAGATTATTTGCCCGGGCGCCAAAAACAGTGAGATGATTTCCGTTACCCGTCCGGCGTTTGTCCGGAACCGGAACTTGCTTCCGGCCAGAGAGATATGCTCCGGTAATTGAAGTGGGGTGCGCCAATATCGCCTCGGGAGTCCCCTCGGCAACCACCTCCCCGCCATGTTCCCCGGCAGCAGGCCCAAGGTCAATGATCCAATCGGCGGTGAGCATTGTCTCCTCATCATGTTCGACGACGAGGACTGTATTCCCCAAATCCCGCAACCCCTCCAATGTCCTCAAGAGACGGGCATTGTCGCGGGGATGCAGGCCAATCGAAGGCTCGTCCAAAACATAAAGAACGCCGACCAGCTGTGAACCAACCTGCGTTGCCAAACGGATGCGCTGTGCTTCGCCACCCGAAAGACTGCCCGCCGAACGATTGAGTGTCAGATAATCGAGGCCAACATTAACGAGGAAGCCCAGCCGGGACATGATTTCTTTAATAATGCGTTCGGCAATGATTTTTTCCCGCGCACCAAAGGGGGATTTTTTACTATTGAGCGTTTCGACCCATTGGAGGGTGTCTACGACGGGCCAGGTGGTGATCTCGATAATATTTTTTTCGCCAACGGTGACAGCGACAGCTTCAGGACGCAAACGTGCTCCGCCACAGGCTGGACATGGCTGTTGCGACATGAATTCACCGATCCGATTGCGCATATATTCTGAGTTGGTTTCGCGGTAGCGCCGTTCAAGATTGCCGACCACTCCCTCAAAGCTGCGCTGGAATGTAAATTCATTCCCTTTGGCATTCTGGTATTTCATCTCAACTTCAGCACCCTTTGTGCCGTGGAGGATGATCTCACGTTCCTTTTCATTTAGCGCGCTGACGGGTTTATCGAGATCAATTTTATAGTGTTTTGCAGCTGCTTCGAGACTCTGCCAATAGTAACCACCCTCTTCGCGAGGACCGCCCCATTCGGATGCGCCAATCGCCCCTTCGTTCAGGGATATTTCAGAATTTTGAATAAGCAGATTGGGATCGATCTCGAGTTTATGCCCCAATCCCTGGCATTCGGGGCAGGCCCCGTGGGGGGTATTGAAGGAGAAAGTGCGTGGGGCGATCTCGGCGATGCTGGTGCCGTGTTCGGGGCAGGCGAGATGTTCGGAATAATGATACTCGGTATTCGATGATTCGATATTCGTTTCTTTTGCATCCATCGTCGAATTTCGAGTACTGAGTATCGCCGTCGTTAAATACCCATCTCCAAATTTGAGCGCTGTTTCAACGGAATCTGTCAGTCGGGTACGTGACGCGAGAGCTTCTTCCTCTTCTTCATGATGCCGAATAACGAGTCGATCCACAACCGCTTCGATGGTATGAATTTTGTAGCGGTCGAGGGTGATCTCGTCATCAAGGGAGTGAACTTCCCCATCCACGCGGACACGAGCGAAACCAGCCTTGCGGATTTCCTCGAAAACGGCTTGATAGGTACCCTTGCGTCCACGCACGAGCGGAGCCAGTACGAGAATCCTGCTTTCGTCCGGGAGCGATTCAACCTTGTCAACGATCTCTTGTGCCGATTGCTTGACCACTTCCCGTCCACACTCTGGGCAGTGGGGGATGCCAACCCTCGCGAAAAGTAAACGTAAATAATCATATATTTCTGTCACTGTCCCAACCGTGGAGCGGGGGTTGTGGGAGGTGGATTTTTGATCAATTGAAACTGCTGGAGAGAGTCCCTCGATATATTCAACATCCGGCTTATCCATCTGTCCGATGAATTGACGCGCATAAGCTGAAAGAGACTCGACATAACGTCGTTGACCCTCAGCGAAAATTGTGTCGAAGGCGAGGGACGATTTGCCTGATCCGGATAACCCGGTGATGACAACTAATTTATCACGCGGGATCTCAACGGTGATATTTTTAAGATTGTGGACGCGGGCACCAACCACGCGAATAACATTAGAGGCCATAGAAATACCTTTGATTTGGGATGGGTGAATTATAGCACATTTGTTTCATTATTGTCTCATAAACGCAAGAAATTAAGTATACCAGCCCTGTCAAGGTTGACTTTCCTG
>JACNJN010000120.1 GCA_014382535.1 Candidatus Desulfolinea nitratireducens
TGCCCTTTTCTCCTGCTCCACCTTAGCTCAACTGCCCCTATTCCGGGAATTGCTGATCAAATGTTGAGTAAGGGTGAATATCTATCCGCTCTCTTCTTAAATGCTCCTTCACCACCATCCAACTCTAAAAGTTTGTCTACTATTTTTAAATCATCTAAGGAGCCTTCACATTCAATTACTGAAAATTTCATGCCATCTTTGATGTATTGTTGAATGTACACAACTTGTTCGCTGTCTCCAAGTACAGGTATATTTGCTACGTGCGTAACGAAAATTAACTGGCGAAGAGATTTAATTGCTCTAACTTGCTCAACAAGTTCATGGGTAATGAGCGCAGGCCCTAATTCATCCTCTGGCTGATCGATTACTAGAGGCATCTCCTTAGGTATCATTGCTACACAAATAAGTGCTAGTGCCTGTTCCCCGCCAGATAAACCTTCATCAATCGCGGTAAAATTCTCATCTCCCTCTTTTTTAAATAGGATAATAAATTTATCGTTTACAATGCACGTTTCTAATCTGTGTAGATTCCTTTCACCCATTGACATAAATATTCTCGCAGTATTATCAGTAACGCCTGAAGCGTCAATTAACCTATTTGCATTATTTCCCCTGATTATTTCAACTAGTTGTAGTGGTTTAATGTTTTGAACAACCTTCTGAAGTTGCTGATTTTTATTCTGGATTTTATTATCTCTGCTGGTGATATCTTTTGCTATGTCTTCTAATAATTGAAAATAGTCGGAATAATCGCCTTCTTCTATCAAATCAGCTGTAACATTTTCTGCCAAACCACCAGTAATTAATTCAACAATCTCTCTTCTTCTGTTTGTGATTTCCCGGCGTATATCACCAAATTCTTCTATGAGTATGGATCGGGCTTTTTTTGCTTCTTCAATTTCTGTTTGCCGCTTTTCTAAGTCCTCTTTTCTTTCGAGTAGGTAGGCTAGCTTTTCTTGCTTATTAGTAAATCTTTCTACCAGTACATCATGCACATCTTCTGCTTCGTCATCCGCAATTTCTCGAATATCAGATGCTGCTTGATCATACCTTTCTTGTCTTATTTTCTCCAGATCTATCAATTTTTCATTAATATTCTTTAATGCTTCAAATTTCTCATCTAAATCATTTGCGAATTGAATTAGGGCTTGTTGATAAACTGTTGTGATGTACTTTTCAAAGTCATCAATACTATCCTCGTTGGGGTTAAAATCCTTTGGCATTACTGAGTAAATTTCTGCACCATCTTCCATTTCAGTTAGAGTTTTTTCTTTGGTCGTTTCCGATAATTCAAGTATTTCGTTGAAAGATCTAATAAACGATTTGAGTTTTCCTTTGATATTTGCCCATCCTTTTAGTTCTTCGAAAACTTTAGCATCTATTAGTTTTTCAAGTTCTGCAATTTCATTTTCAAGATCTTCGATATCCCGAACATCTTCAATCAGTATTTCAATTCTTTCTGATAAAGTAAGAATTTTTTCTCCATTTCGAACGATTTTCCCTAAGAGCGTAGTTTCCCCATTGGTTTCTTCATTTTTTATTATAGAAATTACTTCATTAATTTTTCCTAATGCATCGATAATCCGCATTTGTTCTGAAACTCTATCTTTAATTTTAACGACTTCTCCTTGGGGATAGGTTTCAATTCTAAAAACTTCTTCTAAAGCTAAATCGGTTTGTTTTTCAAACCGCTCATCTATTAACATGAATACATCTGGGCGACCGTCTAGATTTCCATAGGTTGTTGATAAAACTCTAGATAAGGCAATAATTCGGTTGTCGAGGGGTTTGATGTAAATATTGACGCAGCCGCCTTCAGTAAGAATACCAGTTAGTCTCTTCACTAATGTTACATGTTCATCTGTGTCAGTTGGTGGGATTTCATCTAATGCAAAACGGATCATATCTACTATTGCAGATTTCCCTGCATAGTTTTTTCCGATTATTGAGTTTTGATGAGGACTAAATCGAACAATTTGACTGTCAAGATTTCCACCTCTTATTGTCATACCTATTATGTATGGATAATTGATTTGGGGAGGTTCAACAAAATGGAATTTTTCTTTATGCTCTACATCTTCATCTGAAAATTTTATCTCATGACTCACTCGTAATTCCGGCTCATATGTGATTTGTTTTATCCCCTCAAGTGTAGGTTTCCCCATTTTCATCCATGTAGTATCTAATTCAAAATCTTCTAGCCGGTGACAATCCGATGTGTTAATAAAGGCAAAGGACTTCTTAATTTGATCGGTATCCATATTTTTATATAACAATCGAGTATTTCCACTTGGATCGGATACCCTCTTTATTTCCCCACTGGGTGCAGCAAGAATATTGACATATTTGTGTAAAAGAACATCATATCGTCCTCTGAAATCTCGATGTCCCCACAACCCCATTTTGTTATGAACATGAGGCGCAATGACGATGCCACCAAGACTTTCGATTTCTATAACAATATCTGATAATGTATATTCCTTTTTCCTATTTAATCCTACCCTGTCATCTTGTTTTCCCTCCCCAGATAACCCAAAGCTAATTAGCATCGCATTGATTTCTTTTATTATTTGAATATCATCATTAAAAATTCCAATAATGTGGGGGCCTTCGTATGATGTAATTTCTACACCGGGCAAAATATATAATTTGCTACGACCTTCTTCTCTGGCTTTCTGGGCCAAAGTCATTAAAGCTTCGCACCATGCAACCGTATTATGGTCAGTTATTGCTATTAAATCTAGTGATGTTGTATTTAATGCATCAAAAAATCTCTCTGGCGAGATTTCATCGGCCCGCGTTGTTTGATTTTCAAAGCTATTCCAGTCCCAGGGGGTAGCTGGAGTATGGATATGTAAGTTCGTGTGATAGAACTTCGCATCAGAACCATCAATGATCTTCAAATATTCATCATATGTGATTGCCATTATTCCTTCCTAATAAATGGGTTGCATTAACATTTGGAGTGCACATTTTTTCTAAAGAAGTTGTTGATGGGTTTCTGAAAGCTCATATTTCCTTCCTCGCCTTGATGGATCAGCAATTTCAAGCCAACCCTGTTCCACCCATTCTATCAATAAATCTCTGGCCTGGCGGGTGGAGATGCCGAGGATGTTGGCTACATCCGAAGAACGGATGAATTCTTGCCCCGAAAACAATCCTAAAACCCGCCTGGAGCGGTGATCTAACTGGCGGAGCAGGTCACCCGCGCTGTCATCTATCGCTCCTCGGGTTTGGCTTTCTACTTCCTCAGCTACCTGCTCGAAAACTACCGCCACGCCCTTCAGAAAATAATCCAACCAAGGGGTGATATCGGCCTCATTGCGCCCAAAATAATAATTGTGGTGTGGGTGAGTGACCAGGGCATCGTAATAGCCAGCAAAATCATCGGTATAGAATTCTTCTAGCGAGTAGAACTTCCCCAGATCGTACCCGCCTTGGTGTAATATCCATGTGGTCAATGTGCGGGCTGTGCGTCCATTTCCATCGTAAAAGGGGTGAATGGTGACGAACTGGTAATGGGCAATGCCAGCTACCATTGGAACAGGTATGTCCGGTTCAGATTGGTGAATCCAGCGAACCATTTCTGCCATCAGTCCCGGCACATCTTCGGCTTCTGGCGGCATATAGACAATCTCGCCACTGGCCTCCCGGACAACATTCTGCCCGTCCCGGTAGGGGGTAGGCTTGGCTCTTCGGCCAGCAATAAGTAACGCATGTAACTTCCTGATGCGGGCTTCGGTGATTTTTTGCTCCCCCTCTACCCATTTTTCCATCTGTTGCAGCGCCAGATAATAGCGTTCCACTTCCTGGACATCCCTTTCGCGGCCTGGAAATAACCTGCCTTGCTGGATAACCTGCTCCGTTTCCTTGAGCGTCAGGCGGTTGCCTTCGATGCGCGTGGAGTAATGCGTCGAGCGAATGTGCGCTCGAATGCGCAATTGTTCGGCGATCAACGGGGGCAAGATCGTCAGACGAACTAACTCCCGGACTCGCTCTATGGATTGCAGGTATCGGACAATGGATGGGGTGAATGAAAACGAGTAGGTCATTGAGTTATTATACCATCACCGCCGATAAATCGCCGTTAAACTTCCGTTTAACTGCCGATAAATCCTTGAACAAGGGGAGGAAAAAGCTATTCTTCAAAGTCATCGTTCGCCAGCCAGATCATCAATTGATCCATGTCTTCCATTTCGGCAAGAGCACCGTCATCGTCGGTCAGGTTGGCGAGCATTTCGAATAACCTGCCGCGCTCAGTTTGTGTATCCAATCTGACATCAGGCCAGTTTTCTTCTCGGTGGCCCTGAATTTTTGCTTGAGCCTCATCTTTCGGGATTTGCTCTCGTTGAAGATCGGGATTGCCCATGGCCTGATACCAGAACCATTCATCGGTGATCCAGCGTTCTCGATATTCATGGAAGCCCAACCCGTAAAAAGTGGCATACACCCGCCCCTGATCTCCAAAACGACTGATGGTGACAAATAAGAACTCCCCATAATGATTCGATGATGGCTTGATCATATGGATGACGGTATCTCCAGCGTTGAGAATTTCATCAAATCTCTCTTGCTTGATACGCCCGGAAATTTGCTCTCGTTCGGTTAAGCCGAGAACTTCATAGGGCCATTGAGGTCGGGGTGGGGATAGGTGTTCATGTGGCATACATCCTTTCAGTGCAACTTGCCACTTCCAGCGTGGAAAAACAAATAATCCAGTAAACCAGTGGAATAATACTCTGTGGGGGCTGATCCATCGAATTGATCTAACTCTAAAGGCTCGAAAACGGGTTTATTTTGCGCATCACGGCTGAAGGGTTGGATGGCGTAGACACTTTGTAATCCCGTAGAATTTCTTCCTACCAGAGAAATAGCTTCCTTGCGATTTGGATGCTGGCTGGGTGCAACTTCAAGGTGTGCATCTATTTCGGGTTTCCCCACATACCAGGATTCAGCAACAAGAATTGCTTCCTGAACTTGCCTGCCCAAATCCAGGATAGAAAAACCCAATAGCCCGAAATAGGCACATTTTTCTTCGTGTGTTCCAGGGATGGAAAGCGGAATAAGAACGCGGTCGCCATTGTCTAATAGCACGAAGAGCGTTGTGGGAAGCCCGCCAAATTTTCCTACGAGCTTAGATAGCATAGTGTAAGATCATGCCAAATAATGGGTGAAATCTTTCATCCCAAATTTCGGAAGTGGCGAATACTACCCCCGAGGTACCCAGACTCAACGAAACGAGGCCCTCTTTAACGGCGCCAGTACCAACGGCTGCGGCGGCTTGATCGCCACCACCCGCTACGACCGGGATACCGGGGATTAGGCTGATTTCTGCGGCCGTATCAGGAGGAAGAAGAGCCGTCACCTGGACCCCTTCGAAAGTCGGAGGAAGGCAATCAGAAGGGATTTCCAGCGCGGTCAGAACCTCACTAGACCAGCTGCGTTTCTTGATATCAAAGAGAAGCGTACCCGAGCCTCCGGCGCGGTCGGTGGCAAATTCACCCGTCAGCTTGTAGCGGACATAATCTTTCGGCAGCAGGATATGGCGTACCTGCGCCCAAATTTGGGGTTCGTTTTCCTGAACCCAAAGGATTTTGGGCGCAGTGAACCCGGTGAGAGCGTCATTGCCCGTGATCTGGATTAATCGCTCTACCCCGATGCGAGTGCGGATTTCATCACATTGTTGGCCGGTGCGTTGGTCGTTCCACAGGATTGCAGGGCGCAGGATCTGGCCGTGCTCATCTAACAATACCAGGCCATGCATTTGCCCGGTCAGGCCGATCCCTTTGACCTGGGAACCTTTAATAGCAGAATCAGCCATCACATGTCGGATGCTCTTCACCGTGGCAACCCACCACAAATCAGGGTCCTGTTCCGTCCACAATGGTTGAGGAATCTCGTAGGAATATTCGGAAGAAGCTACCGCGACGACATTTCCCGCTTCATCCATCAGCAATGCTTTTGTGGCGGTTGTTGAGATGTCGATGCCAATGAAGAAGGTCATGTTTTCCTTTTGAGTAATTGTGTTCCTGTTAATGGAATCCCATTTAGTGTGATTGATCCAACGAGAAATCCCGAAGTTCAGGGGCTTATGGCGAGTGCCATGTTGCTGATCAGTGGCAGGTTTTCGAACCCTCGAATCACGCTCTGTTTCAAAGCATTTTAGATGTTTACGTCTATACTATTCCGTTTGATTACTTTCCTATACCAACTGGCGCTGGATTTAAGAATACGCTCTTGGGTTTCATAATCTACATAAACAATGCCAAAGCGTTTGGAGTAACCAAATGCCCATTCGAAATTGTCGAATAGCGACCAGACAAAGTATCCTTTTACAGGGACTCCAATTTGAATTGTTTCATTCACTTTTGCCAGATGCCGTTGGATATATGACAGCCGTGCAGTGTCATCAACTTGCCCTTCGGGGGTAATTATGTCAGGGAAAGAGGCGCCATTTTCAGTGATATATATGGCAGGGAACCCATAATCAAAATGCAACCGTCCAAGGATGTTGTAAAGCCCCATTGGGTAGACTTCCCAATCCATTTCGGTGATCTCGTCCCCGCGGAATACGGTGGGAGGAAGATTATCTACTTCAGGAACATCGTTTGAACGGGCTATGCCGCGGGTGTAATAATTGACTCCCAAAAAGTCGATTGGGACAGAAATCGCGTCTAAATCTCCAGGCAGCACGAATTCCATGGTGTTTCCGAATCCGTCCACCATATCCTGGGGATAGCCGCGTCCAACTAACGCATCCAGGAACCAGCGATTGATATAACCATCCACCCAGTTGGCTTCTTTTCGGTCGGCGATACTGGGGGAGGCAGGTTCCTGAGGCGTCAGATTAAGGGTGATGCCAACGCTTGCACCTGGGCAGTTGGCACGGATAACAGGGACAGCCTCTCCGTGAGAGAGCAATAGATGGTGAGCAGCAGCGATGGCTTCGTCAAGATCCGTGTGCCCAGGAGCGTGACGACCTTCGCGGTAGCCCACAAACGCGCTGACCCAGGGTTCGTTCAAGGTGATCCAGTGCTTGACTCGATCTCCCAGAGCGCGGCTGAGGACATCTGAATATTCAACAAACGCATCTACGATCATTCGTTCGGGCCAGCCGCCCAGATCTTGCATAGCCTGGGGGAGATCCCAATGATACAGTGTTACATAGGGTTCGATCCCTGCCTCTAATAGGGCATCCACCAGGTTGCTGTAGAAATCTATCCCGATTTGGTTGATTTCACCCAGACCAGCAGGCAACACACGCGGCCAAGAGATGGAAAATCTATAGGCTTGTAAACCTAATTCCTTCATTATGGCCACATCGTCATGCCAACGATGATAATGGTCGCAGGCGATGTCACCAGAATCCCCATTTTGTGTTTTTCCTGGTGTGTGGCTAAAGCGGTCCCAGATGCTTTCGCCCTTGCCGTCTTCATCCCAGGCTCCCTCAATTTGATAGGATGCGGTCGCAGCACCCCAGATAAAACCATTTGGAAAACTCGAAATATTATTTTTCATATTGATATCCAATGTTTGCCCAAGCTGAACGGTGATTAGTTATCCGTTCTCCTCTAATTGCCGAATAACAATATTAGTTGAACCATCTGGATTTGTGAAGGATGGTTCATGAGAAATGTCGATAGGACAGTGGATAATCTCCTGAATAAAGAAGCAGATCACCCTGTATAGGGGTGACCTGCTTTTGCTTCTGGGGTCAAAATCAATGCTGAGTTATTCTTCCCCTGTCCCAGCAGCCACGTTTTTGCTGGACTCCATTGATTGCAGAGCCAAATAGCGATCGCCGAATTTATTGATTTTTTCCATCTCTGTATCATATTGATCGAAATGGCGTTCTTCATCATCGACGAGGCCTTCGAAAACTTTCCTTGAGGCTGAGTCGGCATTGGCAGAGCACTCGTTTGCCCAAATATTGTAATCTCGAGTGCTGTCCTCTTCCATCTTTCTGGCTAGAGCCAACATTTCCTTGACATCATGTATTTTCTGAACTTCCATCGATGCTGCCATTTCCACTTCTCCCCCGAGGAAAAGGATCCTCTCCGCGCAGCGCTCGATGTGATCCATCTCTTCAATAGCTGTTCGGATAAACAAACCTGCCAGAAGATCGTAACTTTGATCCTCGCAATGGAAATGGAAATACATATACTGATGCACCGCAGAAAGCTCATCTGCGACTGCTTTGTTAAATAATTCGATACTTTTTTCGTGCATTTCTGACCTCCTTTATTGGTTTTGAGAACTATAAAAATTATATTTATAGCAAAATCCCCTGGCAAATACGAATAGTACCCATTAGATTGGCGCAATGTCATATTAACCATATTACCTTAAATTGCACCATAAGGATTCTGTAAGCCGACCGAGGCGAATTGGCGGTAGATCTGGTCAGGGTCCACACGCCAGCAAATGTCCGGCGGTTTGCCAAGTAGAATGAATACAGTCTCAATATCAAAAACGGCGTAGAACTCACCAGCAAAGATGATGAAGCGATGGGCACAATGCCAGGAACGGCGTTGACGGCGGATGCCACGTTTGGCCAAATCCTGGCCGACCTGGGTGCGGAAGGCGTTGGTAAGGTTGAATACCAGGATGGTCAAGTAGACATGCCCGCGGACAGCATCGGCGGTTTTCTTGGGGAAAACGCCCAGGAACCAGCCTTGCTTGAGTTCGCGAAAGAGCGTGTTTTCGATCAAACTGCGCAGGTCATAGAGGTCGATGACGGCCAGGGGGTCACTCACCGGTAGACTGGTCAGGAAGACCTTGGCTTTGTCGTTGGTATAGATATTGTGGTCAAACTTGGTGATGACAATGGCGTTGATGGGGTTGCCTTCGAAGTCAGTTCGATTGCTTAGCCGCTGATGATCTTCATCGCCGTATTGGTTATAGGTGGTCAGGCTCTTGACCCCAATTAGCTTGATATGTCCGGTTTGTTTTTCGCCTTCTCCGGGACGTTCGGCGGCAAAGAGAAACCCGTCGTCCGGTTTCTGTTGCAAGAAGGCGCGGGCATCCGCAGTGACGTGCATATTGGATTTGACTGGAATGACGAAATCGATACCGTCTTGGTGCTTGATTTGCCATAAGGTCAAGCCATCCAAGAAACCCCGGTCGATCAGCAAAACTTGGATGATGCCTTCTCCCAAGTTTTCGATGCCTTGTTGCAGCAGTTGACGGGTGAATGGGCTATCATGCTCCTGGATTTGCACCACTTTTACAGCCACCACCAGGCGTAAATGTACATCATACAGGGCCAGCAGCTTGAAACCATAGATGGTTTTCTCGATTTCGACTAGCTTCTTTTCCTTCCGAGACCAATGCCGCTCTGTGACCGTTTTCATGCCTGCGCCTTGATAACGAGCCGTCGTTTCCAGGTCAGAGCCATCCAAGGCGAAATGCCCACGGCTTTCAGCAAAGACACCTTTCTCTACTAACCGCTGGATGGAAGTATTCAGAATGTACTCCAATTCACTGGCTGTCAGTTTCTCAACCGCATCTGCCAACACGTTCTTGTGCATCGGTCTCTGCTTGTCTCCATAGCCTCGCTGACAGAAGCCTTCTTGCAATTGTTGGCTGGTGTACCCAATTAGCTTCAGCAAGGCGATATCACGAAACAACGTTGGCCCAACACAATTCATCCCTGCCAGCCCTAGCAAGACCTTCACTTCATATGTCAGGATCAACAAGCTTATCGCCATCATCTTACGTATAAACCGCTCTCCATCGATCTGGATCACTTCATAAAAACCAACATCTCCTAGAAATGCCAGAAACGGTTCTACAAAACTCCAGCCAGTTCCGCCTACCATGCTCACTTCTCCTGCTAACAGCCGCCGGGCAACTTCTTTCTGGTTGCGCGTCGGCCGCGGCCCGTGGGCTGTGCCTTTGCTCTTGCTTCGTTGTTTTTCTAACTTCTTCTGCCTGCGTCGTTCCTGTTCTTTGGCTTGCCGTTTCTTCTTTCTTGTTTTACACTGCATGGGAGCCCTCCGGTTCTCTTGGTATTTGTCACCTCAAGAATAACCGGTCGGCTCTTTTTTCAAAACATCCTCCTTATGGTGCAATTTAAGACCATATTACAGAGCAACTTGACAAGCGAATGTATTTTAATGTAGAATGAAAACGCTTTCGAAAGCGCTTTCATAGCATACATAGTGAAGGATGAGCGGTTAATGGCTCCTCGGTCAGGAACAAGACCATTTTCTCAGAAAACTATAACGGATGTAGCGCAACGGGCGGGTGTTTCAATATCCACTGTGAGCCGAGTTATTAACCAGTCAGCTCCTGTTTCCTCAAATTTAGAAAATAAAGTTAAGGCTGCCATTGCAGAACTGGACTATCGTCCACAAACTGCTGCGCGCGCATTAGCGGGACAGAAAACTCATACCATTGGGCTATTGCTGGCGGAGATTGGTACCGATTTTTATCCCCTGATGATCCGCGCCATCGAGGCAGAAGCGCGCAAAAATCACTTCAACTTGCTTATCAATGTTGCCGGAGATGATACTTCCATTGAGGGTGAAATCCCATATACTTTGGGGGAGTACAATTCAGACGGCGTATTGGTATTCCCCGCTAGTTTATCTGATGATGAATTGTATCGCATGCACTTAAATAACTTCCCGGTTGTTCTGGTGCAGCGTAGACCCCCGGCCGGTCTAGAATTCCCTTGTATTACTATTGAAAACAAGTTGCCCGCCCGAAAAATGGTGGACCACCTTATTGAAGTGCATGGTTTCAGACGAATAGCGTTCCTGTCTGGCCTGGCAGACCATGAGGATGCCCGCCGACGCGAACAAGGGTATCACGAATCTCTTGAATCGCATGGGATCCCTTATGATCCCACTATTGTTGCACAGGGATATTTTCAGAAACAAGCTTCCCAGGATGCAGTATGTGAATGGATTACAGCTGGGTTTGAATTTGATGCCATCTTTGCTTGCGATGATATTTCGGCCATTGGTGCCTTGAGCGCACTTAACCGAGCTGGCCTGAATGTCCCCAATGACGTAGCCGTAGTAGGTTTCGACGATATAGAAGTATCAAGGTTTTTATCTCCACCACTCACAACAGTTAAGGTGCCCATTCAGGAAATTGGGCGCGCAGCTATTCAACAATTATTGGCTTTCATGAATGGTGAAGTCCCAGATATGTGTACACATTTTGAAACTGAATTAGTTATCCGCCGCTCATGTGGCTGTAGGTAGTCCCCAAAGAAGCAAGGAGATTCCAGCGAACTTGCAAAGCAACAAGCAGGTATCTCCAGGGCAAATCACATTGCAATATACCTTCCAATGGGATCCCACGCTAAGTGGGTAAGTTTCAGAAATGCCTTGCCTCGCATAGCATTCATACGTCAGACAAGCATGACCGGCAAGATAGAAGCAATGAAAGGAGGTGGTTTATTAAAAAATATACCAAATAATAAATTCCTTTGAATAGAAACCACATTTTAATTCATAAATGAAGGAGAGAGGAACAATGAAAAAGAGTTTATTAATTTTGATCAGCTTATTGGTCATTGCAAGCATGTTGATGGCAGCTTGCGCACCAAAAGCGGAGCCTGTGGAAGAAGCAGCACCTGCTGAGGAAGCTGAACCGGTTGAAGAGGCCGAACCAGTTGAAGAGGCAGAACCGGCTGAAAAAGTGAAAATCCGATGGTTTGTTGGATTGGGCACTGGCGCTAATCCTGAGCATATTCCCGGGCAAGAAGAAGTTATCGCTCGCTTCAATGAGAGCCAAGACAAGATCGAGCTAGTCGTCGAATTCGTAGAAAACTCTCAAGCTCCCGACCAATTGAAGACGCAAATTGCTGCTGGCGATCCGCCAGATATCATAGGTCCTGTTGGCCAGAGTGGCACCAATGAATTCTCCGGTCTCTTCCTTGATCTCGAGCCTTATTTGGGTGAGCTGGACTGGGATGATTTCGACGCCGATTCCATCGATGCGTATCGCTTGGAAGGCGAAGGTCTGCTGGGGCTTCCCTTTGCAGTATTCCCTTCAATGATCTACTATAATGCTGACCTATTTGATGAAGCTGGTTTGGCTTATCCGCCTCAGACTTATGGTGAAGCCTATGCTGATGGTGATCCTTGGACTGTTGATAAGATGGAAGAGCTTGCCATGCTCTTAACCGTTGATGCCAATGGTAATGATGCCACCAGCGAAGATTTCGATCCTGATAACATCGTCCAATTTGGTTATCACTCCCAGTGGACTGACCCCCGTGGTCAGGCTGCGGCCCTCTTTGGCGCTGATAATGTTGTTGACGCTGATGGCAACGCGGTTCTTTCCGAACGCTGGCGCACGGCATTCACCTGGTACTATGAAGGTATGCACGAAAAATCCTTCATGCCCAACACCACATACCAGGAGAGTGATCTGTTGGCAGCTGGCAACCCCTTTGACTCCGGCAATATCGCTATGGCGCACTGCCATCTGTGGTATACCTGCTGCCTCGGCAACGTCCCGAATTGGGATATGGCCGTTGTGCCTTCTTATAATGATGCTGGCGATGTGACCGTCAAACTGCATGCCGACACCTTCCGTATTTTCGCCTCTACTGAGCACCCCGAAGAAGCTGTTGAGGTTCTAACGTACCTGACCGGCGAAGCTGCTGGTGATCTGCTGCAGATTTACGGTGGTATGCCAGGGCGCAAGAGCTTGCAGGATGCGTTCTTTGTTGGCATGGATGAGACCTTCACACAAGGGGTCAATTGGGATGTTGGCATTCAGGGATTGGCATATCCTGACGTTCCCAACCATGAGTCCAACCTGCCTAATTACGCAAAAGCTTACGATCGCATCGGTGCTTTCCAAACCCTGTACGAGTCCACACCCGATCTTGACATCAATGCCGAACTCGACCAGTTAGTGTCTGACTTGCAGGCGATTTTCGACGAAGTTAAGTAATTCGAAAATGCTGTTCGTCAAGATTGGTGTAACATTGCACTAAGGCATGTGGGGTCAGCCGATATACAGTGCTGGCCCCACATGCTTGAATGGAGCGACTCATGTCAACAATGTTTTCAGAATTCACGCTTAAAAACCTCAAATTCACTCGAGAGAAGCTAAGTAAACTTGCTCGTCGTGAAGCAAATTGGGGTTTGGTCTTCTTATCACCATGGATAATAGGCTTTTTCCTTTGGAAATTCCTTCCTATGGTTGCTTCTCTGGTTTTTTCATTAACATCGTTCAATCTTTTGCACAGAGAGGATATTCAGTGGGCCGGGCTGGAGAACTATCAACATTTCTTTAGCGATCCTTTGGTAGGTGTTGCAGTTAAAGTTTCGCTCACTTTTGCCCTTATTGCATTACCAATTGGAATTATTCAACCTATTTTAATGGCTGCCCTGCTCAACCAAAAAAACCTCAAGATGAAGCGCATTCTAATTACATTGTTTTATATGCCTAAAATTGTGCCATTGGTATCAGCGGTCTATATATGGCAGGGTGTGTTGAATGCTCGAACAGGATGGGTCAATATTGCGCTCGAATCAATTGGAATACCAGGACCAGATTGGATCAACACCGTTACCTGGATCTACCCCGCCTTGGTTATGATCGGGTTATGGGGAGTAGGCGATATGCTGTTGTATACGTTAGCAACCATACAGGGTATTCCAACCGAACTTTATGAAGCCGCCCGTGTTGATGGTGCAGGAAGTTTTGCTACGTTTCGGCATATCACAATACCTATGATCACGCCGATCATTTTTTATAACATGGTACTCTCATCAATAGGAATACTGATGTATTTTTTGGTGCCATTCGTACTCAAAGGACCAAATGGGGATCCTGGAAATGCAACCTGGTTTTATGGCATGTACCTTTATAAAGAAGCCTTTGCTTATTCAGATATGGGCATGGGCGCGACTATGGCGTGGATGCTGTTCTTATTCGCAATCCTTGTAACGGTAATTCTCTTTTCTACCCAAAAATATTGGGTGTATTACGCAGCGGAGGAGGCATAATAATGACTGTTGGAACGAAACCTACTTCCCCTACGTTATCTAAACGCTTGCGGCCGATCATCGCCGGTGCTAGCCTCACCTTGTTCACCCTGCTCTTTTTAATGACGTATTTGTCGCCTTTTGGGTATATGACCGTTACGGCGATTAAAGATCGATCTATGATCGCCGATCCTGATGCACCAATTCTTCCTTCAAGGGAGGCTACCTTCACATATGATGGTCAGGAAATGGCAATCTACTTGGTACCAACTGAGGATGGCGATTTTAATGAATGGGCCATGCTAAAAAAGGGTCGTGAGGAAAGTACATTCATCGATCCAAATAATCCTGAAGCTGGTCCAATTGAATGGGTTGGTAGATGGCGTACATTAGATAGAGTATGGAGTATCAGCCCAGTATGGGAGAACTTCTCTGAAGCCTGGACAGGGCTTAATATGACGCGTTTGTTGCGGAATACGATTGTGATTGCCGTAGCGGGGTCCATCGGCACATTAATTTCATGTACTGTGGTTGCCTATGGATTCTCTCGCTTTCGTATACCTGGGAAAAATCTCCTCTTTATGGCGCTGATCTCTACGATCATACTCCCAGAATTTGTCACGATCGTTCCGACCTATGTAGTATTCGAACGCATAGGCTGGATAGGTACATGGCTGCCATTAATTGTGCCGCACTTCTTTGCCAATGCTTATAACGTGTTCTTGCTTCGTCAATTCTTTATGACCATCCCGAGAGAATTGGATGAAGCTGCTATGATTGACGGGGCTAGCCCTATACGCGTCCTTTTCTCTGTGATACTGCCCCAATCCATCCCTGCTCTTGTTGCGGTGGGAATGTTCCACTTCATGTTTGCCTGGAATGATTTTTTCGCACCCTTGTTATATCTCTCGACAGAACGGGAATTACAGCCAATCTCAATTGGAATCCAGCTTTATAACGCGCGCTTTTTTGCCCAGCCGCATATGATCCAAGCCAGTTCCCTATTGGGGTTACTAGTGCCCGTCATCATCTTCTTCCTGGCACAACGTGTTTTCATGCAAGGCATCGTATTTACCGGAGTCGAAAAATAGCACATGCTCAATCCAAAGACACGGATAAAATGGGTAGTCATCCTGTGTCTGCTATCTTGTTCGGCCTGCGGAGCAGAAGTAGATGTTGCCCTACCAACCTGGACGCCGATTCCGACACCAGTACCAGATGTATTGTATGTTGACGCTGGGCAAGATCTTGGCCCAATTAACCCCTATGTCTATGGTGCCAACTACGGTCCCTGGGTCATTGTTCCAGTAGACTTGATGCCCCAGGCTGAAACAGCTGGTGTGGGCTTTGTTCGCTTTCCCGGAGGGCAATGGGGAGATAAAAACGATCTAAAAGATTACCATATTGATCGTTTCATCGCGTTTTGCAATCAAATAAGTGCTGAGCCGCTAATCAATACGCGGTTACCTGGGGGCAGTCCAGAAGCAGCCTCCGAGTTAGTGCGCTATACCAATATTGAGAAGAACTATAACGTCCGCTATTGGGCCATCGGCAATGAACCGTCCCTTTATGCTGGTTTTTATGATGAAAGCTATGACACCGAACGCTATAATGAGGAGTGGCGAGCGATTGCTGAGGCAATGTTGGCAGTCGATCCAGACATACTGCTCATCGGACCTGAAACTCATCAATTCACTGGTAACCCAAACACCGATCCGCGCGATGCCTCTGGGCGTGACTGGATGCGCGAGTTTCTCATAAAAAATGGTGATTTAGTAGATATTGTCGCCATTCACCGCTATCCTTTTCCCACCAGCCTGAGCGCTCCGGCCAGAACCATCGCTGATCTACGTGAGAACAGCAAAGAGTGGGATACCATCATCCCTAACCTGCGCAAATTGATTCGTGAAACCATTGGCAGAGATTTACCAATTGCGGTCTCTGAAATCAGTTCCGATTGGTCCCACGCAACTGGCGGGGAGGCTACACCCGACTCCTTTTATAACGCCATTTGGTGGGGGGATGTGCTCGGTCGGCTTATTCAGCAGCAAGTCGATATTGTGGCTTATTTTTTGCTGCAAAGCCAATCCGGACAGGGAGGGTGGGGGTTGTTAGCGAGATTCGATGTACGGCCCACGTATTATGTTTATCAAATGTACCAGCAGTTTGGAGATGAATTAATTTATGCATCTTCTGGCTTCTCTGAAATTTCTATTTACGCTGCCCGACGAAGCGACGGCGCGATGACTGCGATGATTATCAACTTGGGGCCGGATGACGTGCAAGTTCCACTGTATTTAGAAAACTTGGAGATTACTGATCCCGCTGAGGTCTGGCTGTTCGATGTTGACCACAAGGCAGAACATATAGGTATGCAATCCATTTCCAACGGATCCATACTGATGCTGCCAGGGCAGTCCATTTCCCTGTATGTGTTTCCGTGAATTGAAATAAATTTATAGCATCTGCTCAAATTGTTTTTAGCAAGAAATAAGAAAGATAAATAGAGGCATCAAACTATGAAAGTTACTGTTATCGGCGGAGGCTCAACATACACGCCCGAACTCGTAAATGGTTTTTTGGAGCGCATTGCATCCTTCCCATTAACTGAATTGTGCCTGATGGACATCAATAAGGCGCGGCTTGATATCGTTGGCGGCTTTGCTCAACGAATGGTGGAAGCCAAGGGTGCGCCCTTCACAGTCAGCCTTTCAACGGACCAACGCCAGGCAATCCAGAATTCATCCTACGTGATCACCCAATTACGTGTGGGTATGATGGAAGCAAGGCGCAGTGATGAGTATCTGGGGAAACGATACGGCATCCTTGGGCAGGAAACCACGGGTATAGGCGGCATGGCAAAGGCATTGCGCACTATTCCAGTAATCTTGGATATTGCCAAGGATATACGCGAAGTAGCCCCTGGTGGGACCCTGGTCAATTTTACAAATCCCGCTGGCTTAGTCACTGAGGCATTATCACGTTATGCCGCCGATGTTCAGTCGGTGGGTGTTTGCAATGTGCCCATAACTACCAAGATGAACATACTCGAAGATTTGGAACAAAGTTTGGGAACCAGCATCCCACCCGAAACGGCGCAACTGGATACATTAGGATTGAATCACCTCTCCTGGCATAGGGGATTCACCGTCAATGGGGAGGACGTTTGGTCCCAGGTTATCCAGGGGATGATTACCGATTTGGAAGCCAGTCAAGAACCCGAATGGGATATCCGTGCGATTGAATCCCTGAAAATGATCCCCAACTATTATCTGCAATACTTTTACCATACCGACCGCAAACTTGCTGCCCAAGAGAAGTGGCCGCCCTCACGTGCCGAGGAAGTCATCGAGATCGAAAAAGGCTTGCTGAACCAATATGCCGATCCGACACTTTCCGAGCCACCTGAAGACTTGATGAAACGCGGCGGTGCTTATTATTCGACGTTGGCAACTCAACTGCTCAACGCGCATTATAACGACCTGAGTGAGACCCATATAGTTAATGTGCCACATGGTGGTGCGGTTAAAGGTTGGCCCGAGGACTGGGTTTTGGAGATGCCGTGTCGAGTTTCGAGTGACGGTTTTCACCCTCTTCCAACGGAACCTCTTCCGCCTGTCTGTTATGGATTGATTGCCCAGATAAAAACATTTGAAATCCTCACGGTTGAGGCTGCTGTCCATGGGGATAAAGATGCTGCATTCCAGGCTATTCTCGCTCATCCACTATGCCCGCCTGCTGACAAGGTTCAGCAAATCCTTGATGAGTTGTTGGACACCAACCGCGAATATTTACCTCAGTTTTAGGTTTGTTATTGACAGGATATATTGTGGAGTGATCTATATGCGTAAATTCCCGAAACTAGATTTGAATTCCGATTGGGTTGAAAAGACCCTTGGCGAAATGACGCTCGATCAAAAAATCGGTCAGCTGCTGCACCCGTGTATTCAACCTTCAAGCTCTGTTGAACACCGTACAGAAGCTTTAGGTAGCGTAGAACCTGGGGGCTTGTTCTTGTTCTCAGGTAGCAGACAGGAATTTTTAGAGATTACACGCTGGTTTCAGGATCGATCTCCAATTCCGTTGCTCATATCAGCGGACCTCGAGAACGGTGCCGGCAATATAGTTGAAGATGCCACGCGCTTTCCCAGTTTGATGGGGCTTGCCGCAACTGACAACGCGCAATTGGCTTATGAGATGGGCCGTGCTGCGGCGGTAGAAGGCCGATCTTGCGGGGTGCATTGGTCCTTTGGCCCGGTTGTGGATCTCTGCGTCAATCCCCACAACCCCGATAGTAATACCCGTAGCATGGGTGATAACCCAGATCGGGTGGCGAGCCTCTCTCAAGCCATGATCCGGGGTATGCAGGAAAACGGTTTATGCGCCACAGTAAAACACTTCCCCGGTGCCGGATTTGATGATCGGGATCAACATCTCACCAATACCATCAATCCTCTTCGGATGGATCAATGGTTTGAATCCAGTGGGCGGATGTTTCAAGAGGCCTTCGAGTTGGGTGTGTGGAGCGTCATGATAGGGCATTTGTCTTTACCCGCCTGGGATCCAGGAGTGGGCGAGCACATTCAATATTCACCCCCTGCGACCCTATCCCGCAGAATTGTCACTGACTTGCTGCGTGAGCGAATGGGGTTCGATGGTGTGATTATCACGGATGCACTGGATATGGCCGGGGTGACCGCCTGGGGGGTGTTCGATGAGATCATCCCCCGGGTGATTGAGGCGGGGTCTGATATGATCCTCTTTTCTGAAGCAAAACGAGATTTTGATATTCTACGGCGGGCGGTAGATGATGGTAGATTATCTGAAGAACGTATCGAGGAATCCGCTCGTCGGATTTTGGCGTTGAAAGAAACACTCAATCTCCAAGGGGATTCTGGCTCGACGCCGGTATCAGATGAAGAAGGTGAATTTTTTCAACAAACCAGCGTCAGTATCGCTGAGAAATCCATCACTTTAGTAAAGGATAACCATAATGCCCTGCCCCTTAAATTTGAGAAAGGTGTGCGCGTATTGAGTTATCACCTGCGCGGCGATCCTGAGGACAACGTGGATACCTTTGATGATCTGTTGCGTCAGAAGGGTGCAGAAGTCGTTCGTTTCACTGAAGAAGATATCAACAGCATCCCTCGGGGACATGACTTCGCTGACTATGATGTCGTGCTGCTCAACATCGTACTCAAACCATCCTGGGGAACCAACCGTATCAGGCCAGCTGGAAATTTCATGCGAGATGTTTGGGCGTTGATCACATGTCACCACCCCCGCCTGGTTATGATCTCATATGGTTCTCCATACATGAGTTACGAAATGCCCTTTGTGCCCCTGGTAATTAATGCATATTCGAATGACCTCAATACCCAGAAAGCCGTGTTGCGAGTTTTAAGTGGTGAGATCCAAGCCAAAGGGATCAGCCCTGTTGATCTTGATAGTCCCTATTTTACAAAATCATTGGATGGCTTCCGCGCTAACCTTCGAGATAATGAAAAATGAGCGCATTCAAAATTGGCGTAAAAGTTTATGACAATGATTGGTTTCTGAAGTACGGGTTGTCCTACCAGGAAGCTGCCCAGGTGCTTATGGATTGGGGTGTATCTTATGTGCTGGCCCAGAGTAAATATCTACCAATGCCGGATAGTGCTGTGGAAAGCGAGGTATCCCAGGAGTACTCTGGACGTTATGCTCAGTTAGATGATCGGAAATTTAGGGATGCGCTCGCTGAAGAAGGCATTGAATATTGGGCGACGGTGTGTACATTTTTCGATCCTCCAGCGATTGAAGAGAATCCGGAATGGAGACCGATTGGCTCAGACGGGCGACCAATGAACCAGGTTGACTGGTATGTTGGGATTGCGCCATCAATGATGGAGTACGTCAACCAGAAGATAGCTGCCATCGCTAATGCCGTGGATAAACTCGAGCCAGATGGTGTGTTCCTGTCCTTTACCCGTTGGCCGGGGTTTTGGGAATTATGGACCCCAAAATATCAGCGGGGCGATTTCCCTGAATATAGCTACGATCCCATTACCCTGAGACAGTTCAATCAAGATACTGGGGCGGAAGTGCCTGAGGGTAACCCAAGCGCTGCTGCGGAATGGATCGACGAAAACGTCCGTGAACTTTGGACAGCGTGGAAATGCCAGAAGGTCGTTGACGTCATCTGCATGGCCGGGGAAGCTGCCAGAAATCGAAAACCAAACACCAAGATCATGTTGAATACGCTCCCCTTTGGAGATGATTTCGAGGGGGCGCAGGCCGAGGTGTTTGGACAAAACGTGGGAATGTTGGCTGAGATGGTGGATGTTTTTGAAGTAATGACCTACCATCAAATTCTCAAGCGCCCCATCCAATGGATTCCTCAAGTTGGGAATATCGTGAAGCAGCGTACGGGTAAAGAAACAGTGTGCACGTTGCAGGCAACGCCATTATATTTGGAAGGGATCCACACGAAAGAAAAGCGCTCACCTGCCTTGGATGTCCAAGAATTTGCCAAAGCAGTAAAACTTACCAAAGATGCAGGGCTGGATGGGGTGGTGGTATTCGTGTGGTCAGATTTGTTGGAGAGGGTTTTTAAGGATAGGGATTTACGTTGGATAGAAGCCCTCCAAGGAAAATGATGGATTCGAATGGGGTAGTGGGAAGTATGGAGAGATATTTTTTAGGAGTCGACATCGGAAGTACAAAAAGCCATGCGTTAATTGCTGACGATAGCGGGCGGGCGATCGGGTTTGGCAAGGCTGGCCCTGGGAATTGGGAGACCGTTGGTTGGGAAAATACCCGTCAGGTGCTGCAAACGATTGTTGATCAGGCAATTGAATCGAGTAATATCGCTCGGGCTCAAATTGCTGGCGCGGGGTTCGGAATTGCTGGATATGATTGGGAAGAAGATCTGCAGCCCCATCAGGAGATCGTCGATTCCTTGAGGTTGAACGCCCCTTACCAGATCGTCAATGACAGTATCATCGGTCTGGTAGCCGGGGGTATGAAAGGATGGGGTGTCGTGATCTCGGCGGGCACCAGTAATAACTGTCGTGGCCGAGGCCAGAATGGGGAGGAAGGCAGGATTGTTGGAGACGGCATTCGATTTGGTGAATTTGGGGGCGCTTACGAGATTGTTTGGAAGGCGATTCACGCAGTGGCCGCAGCCTGGACACAGCGGTCTTCTCCCACGAAACTGACGGAAAAATTTATAGACATAACTGGGGCAGCCGATATTTCTGATTTGATCTCTGGCATAGTGCGCGATCAATACAGCTTGTCAGCGAAACATGCACCCCAAATATTTCGCATTGCGGAAGAGGGGGATGAGGTTGCCCAGGAGATCATCCGCTGGGCAGGCCGAGAATTAGGTGATCTGGCCATTGGTGTAATTCGACAGCTGAATTTTCAGAATACTGAATTTGAAGTAATTTTAGCCGGGAGCCTCTTCAAGGGAAGTAATTTGTTATCAGCCTCGTTAAAGAAAAGAGTGCTCGTTGAAGCGCCAAAAGCAACCTTCGTGCGATTGAAGGAGCCCCCGGTAGTTGGGGGCGTATTATTGGGGATGGAAACTGCCGGCGTTGAGATCTATCGCTACCGCGAGCGCCTGCTTGAATCATCTTTAGATTTATTATGATAAATAAACCCGATAATTCCTTACCGGAAAAGCAAATTATTTTTTGGGAGAATATCGATGAAATGGGAAAACCTTACATCTTTAGATTTTGAAAACCAGGCCAAGCAGTGTGGTGGTGTTGGGATTATTCCAGTTGGGGTTCTCGAAGCCCACGCTTCCCATCTTCCCTTAGGTACAGATCTGTTTGTCGCCTATTCGTCTGCCTGCCGTGCTGCTGAGATCGAAACAGCAATCGTCTTTCCGGCTTATCCTTACGGCATCAATATCGAGACAGCACACCTGCCTGGGGGTGTTGTGATTAAACGAGAGCTGGTTTTTGCGTTGTTGGAGAATATCTGCGATGAGATGTATCGCAATGGGCTGAACAAAATTATTTTGCACAGTGGGCATGGGGGTAACCGTTATTACCTGCCGCTGTTCGTGCAGACACTTCCTGAGAAGGACAAGTCCTATACAGTCTATTACGCAAACCTGGAATTTTTCCCCGGTGCTGAAGATATATTAGAAACAACGGAATACGGTCATGCTGGTGAGGCCGAAACCAGCATGCTATTGCACATTGACCCGGATCTGGTCAAAATGGATCAGGTGCCCCCCATGCCGTTCACCAGCTTGAAGCGGAACGCTGAACTAAAAGAAGTGGGTGCATATACTCAGGTCGATTGGTATTCAATGTATCCGCATATGTATGTTGGTGACGCCAGTAAATCCACTGCAGAGAAGGGGAAGACCATGTTTGATCACGAAGTAGATGCGCTGGTGACCCTCATTCAGGCTGTCAAAGCGGATCGCGTCACCCCAGGCTTCGTGGAGGAATTCAACCAGCGCAAGAGCAATCCAACCACACCCGATTTTTGGACCTCTCCCGGCGAGGGTGAAAAATAGTATGGGGCTCCATGAAGAAATCTATGAGCAGCCACTTGTCTTGGGACGGTTGTTAGAAAGCCAACTCGATACCGTTCAGCGAATTGCCGCGGCCATCAAGAAAGCGGATATTGATTATATATTTCTAACAGCACGCGGCACTTCCGATCATGCTGGGTTGTATGCCAAATATCTATGGGGGATGGTAAACCAGTTGCCCGTTGCCTTAGCTGCGCCATCTCATTTCAGCGTTTATAAGCAGCCGCCTCGCCTGAACCGAGCTGCGGTCGTCGGCATATCCCAATCGGGGCAGTCTCCAGATATTGTCAGCGTACTGGCAGAAGGCAGGCGGCAAGGCGCGCTGACAGTGGCAATTACCAACGCCCCGGATTCTCCGTTGGCAGAGAACGCTGATCATGTATTAGATATTAGTGCGGGACCAGAAAAAGCAGTCGCTGCCACGAAAACCTATACCGCACAGCTGATGGCCATTGGTATGTTGTCAGCTGCCCTTTGTGAGAACAATCAGATGTTTGAGCGATTGCAGCAGGTGCCTGCCCAGGTGCAGGAAATGCTGGCATTGGACGCATCTATTCGACAGATCACTGAACGATATCGCTATATGACCCATTGTGTTGTGCTGGGACGTGGCTACAACTATGCCACTGCCTTCGAGTGGTCGTTGAAGTTGAAGGAATTGACCTATGTGGTGGCAAATCCTTATTCCCCAGCCGATTTCCAACATGGACCCATCGCCATTGTAGAGGAGGGTTTCCCCGTGTTGGCGGTAGCTCCCCAGGGAGCAGTCCGCGAGAACTTGCAAGCACTATTACAGCGCCTGAAGGATGAGCTCCGGGCTGAGCTGCTGATCCTGTCGAATGATGAGGCCACATTAGATCTGGCTCATACGCCCCTGAAATTGCCAAAGGAGATGCCAGAATGGGTCAGCCCCTTGGTGAGCATCATACCTGCCCAACTCTACTGCTATCACTTGACCCTCGCAAAGGGATGGGATGCGGAGGCCCCGCGTGGTTTGAAAAAAGTGACTGAGACAAAATAGAAAGGATCAAAATTTCCATGAACGCCAAGCAAAAAATCATCCTTCTCTGGCTGTTTTGGGCCATCATTCTGATTGGCTTTCAAGCTACAGTACAGGCACGCTATGAGCCAAAGCGCCCTGATAAAGTATTACAGTGGACAGCCAACGAAACTACGCGTGTATTCAATAAGGATCAACCCTATCTCATCGACCCTTTTATGAATAATCAGGTGGCCTGGGATTCCGAATTCTATATTTCGATTTCCCTGGCAGGATATGATGATCCAGTTTTAAGATCCATCGGCGATTTTGAATGGAGTCGGACCCCGGAAGGGGACTTTTCCCTGAATTACGCCTTCCTGCCTTTTTACCCTTTTGTGATGCGTTTGCTTTATTACCCGCTCTCAATACTTGGATTAACCGATGTAGCAACAGCGACCCTGGCAGGTGTATTGGTTTCCCTACTAGGTACTTTAGGCGCCATGCTGGCACTCTACGGTCTGGTGGAACCCCATCTGGAAGATTCCGGGGGGATGAGGGCTGTTTTTTATCTTGTGATTTTCCCAACGGGCTTTTTTCTGGCACAAGTTTATACGGAAGGCTTGTTCGTCGGGTTGGCGTTTGGTTCATTAGCATTGTTAAAGAGAAAGAAATTATTGTGGGCAGCAGTCCTGGCAGTATTCGCCACCTGGACCAGGGCCGTTGGGGGCGCCTTGCTCATTGCTCTGCTCTGGTTTTGGGTAAAGGAAACGGATTGGCAGAATTTCCAGTGGCGCGATCTTGGCCGCGGAATGATCGCCTTACTCCCCCTGGGGGCCTTTTTGGCCTGGAAGTTCTCACCATGGGGGAGGGCATTTAGCATCGTTGAAGATCAATTTTTCGGCCGGGGGATTTTCTTGATAAGAAGTTCGCTCTCTAATTGGGCTTTGGGTTATCGTTCGATTTTTGCTAACAACCTGCAAACCCGCGTCTTTTACCTGATCGAGTTTGCCGCGACGTTGTTGGGTTTGGTAGCCTGTTTCGCCACGCTGCGCCGCTATCCAGCGGAGGCTTTGTTTGGTTTAGCCGTTATCGGGATTTCCTTTTTCAGTGGACAAGCGCAAGGAATGCCACGATATGTAATCGCGGTACCTTCTGTGTTCATCTTTTTGGCCACTCTTGGTAAGAATGAGATTTTTGACCGTGCCTGGACCGTGGGCAGCGTACTATTGATGGGTATGTTAGCTGCCCTTTATGCGTTCAATTTTTGGGTCGCATAAGCCTGGAATCTTGATATGCACCGGTATATCCATGTAGTGGTCATATTGTCATTTGCCTTGTGCTCATGCAAACAGGTACAGTTGCCCCAGGAGACAGAGATTATGTCCATACCTACCTCATCATTTCGCGTGATCGCGTATGCTACCGAGGCGATTATCGTAGATCTGATCCCTTTTGAGCGGATTACGCACATCAACTATGCCTTCCTGATCCCCAATGAAGACGGCAGCTTTGCTGATTTGCACAACCCCTGGAAATTAAAACAGATTGTTGAAGGGGCACATGCCCAGGGGGTCAAGGTTTTCATCTCGGTTGGGGGTTGGGGTTGGGATCAACAATTCGAGCAGATGGCAGCCCAAAAGGAGTCTCGATCAGCCTTCGTGCGCAATCTGGTGAATTTTGTTGATGAGTATAATCTGGATGGCGCCGATGTCGATTGGGAATATCCCAACCCTGATCAGTCAGAGGAATTTCTGTCCTTGATGAGCGAACTGCGCGAGGCCCTGCCAGCCGACATAATGCTTACCGCGGCGGTAATTGCCTATGGCGATGAGCACGGCCTGGGCATCACACCAGAAGCCTTCCAGTTGATGGATTTTGTCAATATCATGACCTATGATGGCCCCGACCATGGCACAATGGCGCAGTTTGAAAAGGGGTTGGCCTATTGGGCGGACAGAGGTCTTCCACCCGAAAAGATGGTGCTGGGCGTGCCATTCTATGCCCGCCCTGATGGCACCCCTTATTCCCGGTTGGTCGCGGCTGATCCAGCCGCTGCCCAAGTTGATACCTTTGAACTCTACGGCGTGCAGTTGCACTACAACGGCATCCCCACCATCCAGGCCAAGACACGCCTGGCTCTGGAACAAGTAGGGGGCATCATGTTCTGGGCCTTGGATCACGACAGCCAGGACGAGCACTCTTTGCTTCTCGCTATGGATCAAGTCGTATTTGGCGAAATAAAGTAAGATTGATTCATGAACAGTATACTACCTCGAAGTGACCCTGAAATATGACCAGATCAATTCGACTAATCGTGAATGCCGACGATTATGGGCGTACTGTTGAAGTTTCAATTGGTATCCGACAGGCCCACCTTAACGGCATCATCACTTCGACAACCTGTATGATGAATATGCCTACCATCTTCGAGGATATTAAACTTGCCTTAGAGGAGGCCCCTGATCTGGGATTGGGCGTGCATCTGGTGCTGACGGCAGGCAGGCCGCTCTCTCCCCCCGATGACATGGGCACATTGACCGACTCCCAGGGTGGGTTCTTGAAACCCGATGAGCTTTTATCTCGCCTCGGACAGATTGACCCCACGCAAGCACAGGCGGAATGGCGCGCCCAGATCGAGGCTTTTATCACTGCGTCAGGCAGGCAACCCACCCACCTGGATTCTCACCATCACTCATCCTACTTCAGTGAACCCTTGATGCGCGCCATGCTCGAACTGGCATGTGATTACGATTGCGCAATCCGCCAACCGCGCGCATTTCGACCCGATGGTCTCCCGGATGGCCTGCCTGAGCAGGTTCAAGAGCCAATCCAAGAATATGGTCCGCGCCTGATAGCCGAGTTCGAGTCGCGCTGCCCGGATGTATTCTATGCCAGCTTCTACGATGATCTTGCAACTCGACAGGAGTTGCTTCGCATTCTGGATGACCTCAGCATGGGTACATCCGAGATCATGTGCCATCCTGGATATGCCAGCCCTGAGCTGATCGCCTCATCCTACTATTCGAACCAACGTGAGATTGAATTGCAAATTCTCACCGATCCCACTGTAAAGGAGATCGTCGAGCAGAAAGGTATTGAATTGATAACTTTCGCTGAATTTTAGATTCATTAGGAAATAATTCTTTAGGTGCTAATAACGAAAATGAATGAACCAACCCTAACTTACAAAGATCCTTCCCAATCCATTGACCTACGTGTCGATGACTTGCTAGCCCGTATGACTATGGAAGAAAAAATCGGTCAGATGACTCAGGTCGAGAAAAACAGCGTCAAACTGGAAGAAATCGGCAAATTTTTTGTTGGCTCTGTGCTCAGCGGAGGGGGTGGATCGCCTCCTGAAAACACAGTTGAAGGCTGGGCCGAGATGGTCGATTCATTCCAACGGGCCGCCCTCGGAACTCGCCTGGGGATTCCCATCATCTATGGGGTCGATGCTGTCCACGGACACACCAACCTTAGAGGGGCTACCGTTTTTCCTCACAACATTGGCCTGGGCGCAGCAAATGACCCTGATCTAATGTTCGCCATCGGTCAGGCTACGGCGGTGGAAATGCTGGCGACTGGAATCCCCTGGAATTTTGCTCCAGCAGTCTCTATCCCCCAGGATATTCGTTGGGGCCGCACATTCGAGGGGTATGGTGAAGATACCGATCTGGTCACGCGCTTGGCAATCCCTTACCTTCAGGGTTTGCAAACCCCTCCCGAAGGGTGGCCGAAGGATGAGATTTTGGTTCTTGGCACGCCCAAACATTACCTTGGCGATGGTGGCACAGTTTTCGGCTCATCGACGACGGTTATCGAACAGCAACGTTATCTTCTTGACCAGGGGGATACACGCATGGGGGAGGAGACATTGCGAACCCTCTTCCTGCCGCCCTACGAGGCAGCGATAGAAGCCGGAGCACTCAGCATTATGGCATCATTCAATAGTTGGCATGGGGAAAAATTGCATGCCCATCCCTATCTGCTGACAGAAGTGCTCAAGGGTGAGTTAGGTTTCGGTGGTTTCATAATTTCCGATTGGGAGGCGGTCAATCAAGTCTCGGACGATTACTACACTGCCGTGGTAGAGTCAATCAATGCCGGCATAGATATGGTGATGACACCCTACGACTACCAGGCCTTTATTGTGGCGCTCACCCGAGGAGTGGAAGAAGGCCGTGTATCGACCTTACGCATCGACGATGCTGTACGGCGAATTTTGAAAGCTAAATTCTCTGTTGGGTTATTCGAGAGTCCACTCTCCAATCCAACCCTGAAGGAGGTTGTGGGCTCTAAAGATCATCGTGAACTGGCGCGCCAGGCTGTGCGTAAATCATTGGTGTTGTTAAAGAACGAAAATCAGACAATCCCCATTGAAAAGGAAACGCCATTGATCATTGTTGCTGGGGAGGGTGCTGACAATATTGGCCTGCAATCTGGAGGGTGGACAATCGAGTGGATGGGAAAATCTGGACCGATTACTCCAGGAACAACCATCTTGGAAGGAATCCGGACGGCAGTATCACCCGATGCGATTGTGAACTACGAAAGCTCTGGTCGTTTCGAAAGAAATGTTGGTGAAAATGGAAAACCGATGATCGCCGATGTTGGTATCGTGGTGATCAGTGAAGAGCCGTATGTTGAAGGTTTTGGTGACCGGGCAAACCTGACCCTATCTGGTGAAGATGTCGATCTGATCGCCCGCGTTCGCAAACACTGCCAGAAATTGATCGTTATCATAATCTCAGGGCGGCCGTTGGTGCTCACGGATCAACTTCCACTGATGGATGCCCTGGTAGCTGCCTGGCTGCCTGGCAGCGAAGGTGCTGGTGTAGCTGATATGCTCTTCGGTGATTATCCTTTCAATGGCAGGCTGCCTTTTACGTGGCTGCGGACTAACGATCAACTTCCATTGAATATAAATAATTCAAAATCTGATCAGTCGCTCTTCTCCTTTGGGTTTGGGCTAGAAACGTGATGCTGGAAGAATAAACGACCAATACCAGTGAAACCTGGTTTAGATGCTCACACTGCCAGTGTTTTTGATTGGGCCATAACCACGGATGCGTGCAAATACCTCATCTTCGATAATTTACTTTCTATATTTTGCAGCGATAGCCGCAGTAATTCCCTTTCTGGCATTATATTATCGATCCATGGGCCTCTCTGGTAGCCAAGTTGGGTTGTTGCTGGGCATTTCACCCTTGCTAACCCTATTCGCCTCACCTTTTTGGACTGGGCTGGCAGATGCTAGGCAGCGGCATAGAGTCGTATTGACGATCACACTAGTTGCAGCTGTAGCAATCATGTCGATGGTTCCAGCAATTACCAATTTTGGTCTGCTCCTCGTCGCAATCATTCTGTTTTCCTTCTTCTCTGCTCCCATCATGTCCCTAGTGGATAGTGCAACTTTATCTTCCCTAGGCAACCAGCGCGAAATGTATGGTCGCATCCGGTTATGGGGGACGATTGGATGGGGGTTATCTGCGGCGATGCTGGGAATGATATTCCAACGGTATGGTCTACGATGGATGTTCTGGTCATATGCGATCTTTATGGCTCTGATCCTGATTCCTAACACTCGGGTGAAGTATCCTAGCGTAGCTTCAGAGACGCCCTTCTGGTCTGGTGTGAGGTCGTTACTGGTAAACCGACGCTGGGTGTTGTTTTTGGTGATGATCTTTGTGGCCGCGATTGGTATGGCAGCACACACAAATTACATGTCGATATTGATGGACGAAATCGGTGGCAGTAAGACATTGATAGGTATTGCCTTCATGATTTCGACCGTCTTCGAACTACCGGTCATGTTCTTTTCCTACATCCTGTTGCGCAAGCTTAATACTAAGGGCGTGCTCATTCTGGCTATCGTCATCACCGGCCTGCGCTGTGTGTTGTATGCTTTTGCGAGAAGCCCTTGGGTTGTCATGGCTATTCAAGGGTTGCATGGTTTTACTTTCCCGGCTTTGTGGATCGCTGCAGCTACCTACGCCTCAGAGAACGCGCCGGAAGGGTTATCCGCCACAGCCCAAGGTCTGTTGGGAAGTGTCTTGCTGGGCTTCGGTGCTTCCACGGGAGGATTGCTGGGCGGTGTGTTGCTTGAGAGATTGGGAGTGCAGGGGATGTTTGGGGCTATCGGTGCCCTTGTGTTTATTGGATTGATTGGCATTCTGACCATTGAGCGTTTGGTGGAGATCAGACCGGCAACTTAACGGATTTCCCTTGACAAATAAAGCTAGTGCACATAAGATTGCCCCAATGTCAAAAATCAAGCTTTTCGACACGTTATATCTTTCAAGTATGGTCATGCCCTGGCGGGGGCTGCAGCACTGCCTGGGCAAGGAGTTGAACGGATAGGTTTCAACATATAACCCTATAGGGTTGATATTGCCAGGCGGCGGACAGCTTCCCGCAAATTCCCAGTGAATTTCGAGATGGCTGTCCGCCGCTACGATTTTAAAAGACTTAATTGTATGAGGAGAAAATTATCATGGTAACAAGCTCAATCGATCGCCAGTTCGGTTTCAATACTCGCCAATTGCACGCTGGCCAGCAGCCGGACCCCACTACTGGCTCCAGCGTGGCTCCGATTTATCAGACGACATCCTATGTCTTCGAGAGTACTGATTACGCGGCGCGCTTATTTTCGTTGGAAGAGCAGGGCAATATCTACACCCGCATCATGAACCCCACCAGCGATGTCTTCGAGCAGCGCATGACGGACCTCGAGGGTGGTTCCGGCGCCCTGGCAGCCAGCTCGGGGCATGCCGCCCAGGCCATGGCGGTGCTGACTCTCTGCCAGGCGGGCGATCATATCGTCTCGGCATCGACGCTGTATGGCGGCACTGTCAGCCAGTTTCATCACTCCTTTCCACGCATAGGGATCGAGACTACCTTCGTTGATCCCAGCGATCCGGAGAACTTTCGTCAGGCCATCCAACCCAACACCAAATTGATTTGGGGTGAGACCTTAGGGAATCCGCGTATCAATGTGTTTCCTTTCGAAGAAGTATCGGCGATAGCTCGGGAGGCGGGAGTCCCATTGGTGATTGATAACACCTTCGCCACGCCCTATCTGTGCCGACCCTTTGAGTGGGGTGCTGATATCGTGGTGCATTCCACCACTAAATTCATCGGTGGGCATGGCACCACCATCGGAGGCGTAGTCGTCGACGGCGGAAAATTCGATTGGGCTGCCAGCGGGCGCTTCCCAAATTTCACCACGCCGGATCCCGGGTATCATGGGCTGGTGTATGCGGATTTGGGCGAACTGGCTTTTATCAGCAAGGCCCGCGCTCAAATTTTACGAGATTACGGGGCTTGCCAGGCTCCTTTCAACTCCTGGCTGCTACTCCAGGGACTGGAAACCCTTAGTCTTCGCATGGATCGCCATGGGCAGAACGCCCAACGGGTAGCCGAATTCCTTGAGGCTCATCCCAAAGTCGCGTGGGTTACTTATCCGGGGTTGCAGAGTCATCCAGATTATGAGAAAGCCTGCATATATCTCCCCAAAGGGTCCGGGGGAATCTTGGGGTTTGGCGTTCAGGGCGGTAAGGAAGCCGGGGCGCGCTTCATTGATAATCTCAAGCTCGTTACCCACCTGGCCAACATCGGGGACAGCCGCAGCCTTGCCATCCATCCGGCCAGCACAACCCACAGCCAGCTCTCCGAAGAGCAGCTCGCCAGTGCCGGGGTCTCCCCAGACTTCATCCGGTTGAGCGTTGGCACCGAAGATATCGACGATATCCTATGGGATTTGGATCAAGCCCTGGGACAAGGATAATCTCATGCCTGTCATCATTCCTCAAACACTACCAGCCAAATCCACTCTGGAAAGCGAAAATATCTTTGTGATGAAGGAAAGGCGCGCCCTGGCCCAGGATATCCGCGCTTTGAAGATCGCCATCCTGAATCTGATGCCCACCAAGGTCACCACCGAAACCCAGATCCTGCGCCTGTTGTCGAATACGGCGCTGCAAATCGAAGTAACGTTGCTGCATACCTGCTCTCACCAGGCTAAGAATACATCCGCTGAACACTTGTTCGACCACTACTGTACTCTCGAAGAGATCAAGGATGAAAAATTCGATGGCATGGTGGTCACGGGAGCGCCCGTGGAACATCTCGATTTCGAAGATATTGATTATTGGGAAGAACTGGGCGCTTTCTTTGATTGGTCAGAGACCAATGTCTTTTCAACACTGCACATTTGTTGGGCTGCCCAGGCTGGCCTGTATCACCGCTATGGCATTCCAAAGTACGATATCACCAATAAGGTATCAGGCGTTTTTCAACATCGCGTTATCCGGCAGCACACCATGCTGCTGCGGGGTTTTGATGATCAATATTACGCGCCTCATTCTCGCTATACCGAAGTCCGCCGGCGTGATATTGAGAGAATCTCGGACCTGGATATCTTATCCGAATCCGACGATG
Organism: Candidatus Desulfolinea nitratireducens; assembly: GCA_014382535.1. GTDB lineage: Bacteria > Chloroflexota > Anaerolineae > Anaerolineales > Villigracilaceae > Desulfolinea > Desulfolinea nitratireducens. Next base: position 31,919 of record JACNJN010000120.1, read on the forward strand.
CTGGGATCTATATCATTTGCTCCAAGAACCGCAGGCAAGTTTATGTCACCGGTCACTCGGAGTATGATCCCCTGACGCTGAAGTTAGAATATGAGCGGGATATTGGGCAAGGGATACCTATCGACCCGCCGCGCAACTACTTTCCCGATGATGATCCCAGCCAACCACCGCTGGTGCAGTGGCGCGGCCACGCCCATTTGCTGTTCTCGAACTGGCTGAATTATTATGTCTATCAGCGCACGCCCTTTGATATCGAACGCATACCCTTGAATGGGTCCGGACCGACTTACTAAAACTTACCGCAGAGACGCTGAGAGCCCTTCGATAAACTCAGGGCAAGCGCAGAGAATTATTTAAGGTTTGAGATGCATGCGCTAATGGGACATAATGCCCATTCTCTCATCCATAATTTCTCTGTGTACTCTGTGTCTCCGTGGTGATACGCGAGGGATAACTACGTCAGGGTGACCTCAACCTTTATCTCTTCCTTCCCGCTTTCAGGGAACGGCACGACATCTCCAGGGTGGGGTTGGCCATCTATCCTGAGGGTTACCTTGTTCCCGGGCCCCTTCCGCCTAACTTCGATGTTGTAGGTGGCACCGCGAAATACCCTCTTAGCCCTGAAGCCATCCCAATCTGTCGGGATCACGGGGGCGATCTTCAAACCCTCGAAGGTCGGACGCACCCCCAAGATCCATTGGGTGATAGCGACATAATTCCAGGCAGCGGTGCCAGTCAGCCATGAGTTCTTGGCCTCGCCATGGGTGGGGGCATCCCGCCCGGCGATCATTTGTGCATAGATATAAGGCTCACAGCGGTGGATTTCACTGATCTCCTCCCGAGCGGAGGGGTTGATGCGCAGGTAATAATCCATAGCCAGATCCCCCCTTCCCAGAATGGTCTCAGCAATCATCACCCAGGGGTTGTTGTGACAAAAGATCCCGGCGTTTTCTTTATAACCTGGTGGATAGGTGGAGATTTCACCCAGGTTGAGATAGTAGCGCGTGTAAGCGGGTTGATGGAGCACGATCCCATGGGGGGTTGCCAGCCGATCCCGGACAGAATCCAGGGCCCGGGCAGCGTAGCCATTTTCCAGCCCAATGCCCGCCATCACATTTATGCCCTGAGGTTCGATGAAGATCTGGCCTTCTTCGCAGGTGTGGGAACCGACTACTTCCCCCGAATCATCGTAGGCGCGGGTGAACCACTCCCCATCCCAGCCGTGTTCCAGTGCCGGGGAGTGGCTAAACTCGTGGGTATTTGTGAGATAATAAGCGAATGATGAAATGTCCAAGTTGTGGAGCACAAACACGCCAGCACAAGATAGGGTTTACGAAGGCAAAAAGCCAAAGATACAAGTGCCAATATTGCGAGAAAAAGTACACTCCAGAGCCTAAACCACGTGGCTATCCAGATAGCCTTCGCAAGCAAGCAATAAAGATGTATCTTGATGGTATCAACTTTCGGCGCATCGGTCGTTTATTGAACATTCATCACCAAAGCGTGATCAATTGGGTCAATGCTTATGCGGAGGAACTCCCAGATGCATCTCTGCCAGAAGAAGTAGATGATGTGGAAATGGATGAGCTTTATACCTTTATAGGTTCAAAAAAAACAGAATCTATGTAATTCTCTTCGTAGATCGTGCAACCAGATGTATTCTTGGTTGGCGAGTGGGCTTTTATCGTAATGGTACTGTCATGCAGGATATTCTTTATGAGACAGTGCAAGGGAGTTCTTATTACAGTGATTTGCATACTGGGTATCAGACAGTGCTCTACTGGCCAGCCATTCACTATCCGATGCCTGACAAAAGTGAAACCTATTCCGTCGAAGGAGATAATGCAGAATTACGACATTATCTGGCTCGTTTAGTTAGAAAATCACGTTGTTTCTCTCGATGTGAAAAAGCTCTTAGCAAAGCGGTCAAGATTTTTGTCTTTTCTTTCAATAAACGCCAATTGTACAAACAACAATATCCGAAATATCCGACCCATCTAATTGACTTCCTTTACTCACCAACTTAGCCACTCCCCAAATTTCTACATGACAAGATATTTAATTGGATATGGTAAAATGACACGAAATAACCACGTACCTAAAATCTCACCGATTTGTAGACCGTCGGGTTAGCTCACAGCACAAGTTTTTCGGTTTTTGATACCTTCTACCGGACTGGAACTCATAATCCAAAGGTCCCAGGTTCGAGTCCCGGATCATGCGAATAAAAAAAATCCCCACAACTTGAACTATTCTTGTGGGGTTTTTTTTTACTACTTTTTAGCAAAGCTGTAAATCGCAAATCAGGTTAATATTTTTCCATTCTGCGAGCAAATTGCGAGCATACCCAGTAGAAAGTATGGGCAGTAATAGACAGAATGGACAATTTCTTGCCATTTTTGCTGATTCTATGGACAAAATAGGCAGCTAAATTGGGTATGGACACAACACCAATCAGCTTCGAATTATGCGTTGCCCCCATGCCTGTCGGCAGTACCTCAGGAAATATCATC
>JACNJN010000159.1 GCA_014382535.1 Candidatus Desulfolinea nitratireducens
AATCTCTTGACGCTCCTCCATTCTGTCCTATAATTAGGGCAATCTAATAAGCAAGCCCATATAATCTATCAACACCCTTTTCCTGCCTGGCTAACGCTGGGGAGTTCTGATTAAATTTTCCTTTATATAAAAACAACTCAACGTCAAAAGTGTTGCATTTACTTACATTTTATGTCATAATACATCTATGCGATATTCACAAGTTTTAGACACCTTGAGGGATACACCTCTCTTTGAAAGCTCTCTTTTGACTGTTGGGAAAAGCTCTCCTTATCAAACACAACGCCGACTAAGCGATTGGGCGAGTGCGGGCAAAGTAATCTCGCTCCGGCGAGGTCTCTATATCCTTCCCAAGGAAAAGCGAAAATTTGAACCCCATCCTTTTCGTATCGCAAATCGTTTGGAGCCTGGTTCTTATATCAGCCTGGAAATGGCATTGCGTTACCACAATCTAATTCCAGAGCATGTTGCAGTTGTCACCTCGGTCACAACGGGTCGCCCACGAGAGTGGACAAATGAGTTTGGCAGATTTCTCTATAGACATATTCACCCCCGTTATTTTTTCGGCATGGAATATCGTTTGATTATTGAAGAGCAATTTGCCTATATTGCCTATCCTGAAAAAGCTTTGCTTGATCTCATCTATCTGCGGAAAGGCGGAGACTCTCTTGAATTTATCCAATCCTTGCGCTTACAAAATCTCGAAAATCTTGATTTAGAACGCTTGGAAGAATTTGCAGAGCATTTCAACAAACCAAAAATCAAACGGGCTGCGGTGGTCATTAGAAAACTTGCCGAACATGAGATGCATGAGTATGAAGTGCTATGAAAGCATATTTACTCAAACTCTGTGCTGAGGCAGAAACACCTTTAATCGCACAACACCTTATGCGTGAATATCTGCAAGCCCGCATTTTGCAAAGCTTACAACGCGCTGGTGCAATGCAAAGTCTTGCCTTCCACGGGGGAACTGCTTTGCGATTTCTTTATGAGATTCCTCGTTACTCAGAAGACCTTGATTTTACTCTGGAGCATGCACCCGAAGCCTATGATTTTCGAGGTTATCTGCGTCAAATTGAACAAGATTTTTTGGCGGAAGCCTATATGCTTGATTTCAAAATCAATGATAAGCGTGTTGTCCATAAAGCCTTTGTACGCTTTCGCGGCCTGCTTTATGAATTAGGGCTATCGGCGCATCAAGATGAAGTCTTGGCAGTAAAGCTGGAGATTGACACGAACCCACCCGCAGGAGCCATATTAGCGACGACCTCCCTAAAACGCTATGTCGCTCTGAATTTACAACACCATGATCGTGCTTCTCTTTTGGCAGGAAAACTGCACGCTGTATTGCAGAGGGTTTATCCAAAGGGACGTGATATTTTTGACCTGTGGTGGTATTTATCGCAACCAGAATGGGATATGCCCAATCTGGAATTACTCAATCATGCTTTAGCGCAATCTGATTGGCAAGGTCCCGTCATGGTTCCCGATAATTGGCGAGGCTTTGTTCGTAGGCGATTGGAAGAACTGGATTGGCAAAAAGATGTTTTGCATGATATCCAGGCATTCCTCATCACCCCCGAATGGGAAATGCAAGTGGATAAAAAGAAATTGCTTGAGCTTCTCATGTGAACTAAAGCAATCTGTTGAGTAACTTCAATCCAGGCCATAAATAAACGGGCGTTGTTTGGTAAACCCAAGCAACGCCCGTTTTGCGTTTAATTATTTTCTTTCCCTCAAGCTTTTGATGCTCAATCGGTGAGCGTGAAAATCGCGGGTTCAACTCCCGCCAAAAGTTTTAGCCCCCTTCCAAAATTTTCTTGGCAGGGGGCTTTTTATTATGCCAGGCATGAAATTATCATGCCTGCTTTTCTTGCTTCCGCAAATGCGGATATTCACTTGCCCTGCTTCTTGATCCCCTTCCGCTGGAAGGCTTGAGCAGGGCATTTTTGTTGTGCTGATGGCACAAGGAGAATCATCATGAGTAAGACAGTTGTAGAAAACGAAGAAGAATTTGAACCCTTAGTTGAAGCTATCCAGGATGAAGATGGTTGGACCGTAGATGAGAGCATGATCACAGACCCAGACGGGGATGTGTTTACGCAGCTTACCGACACCTCGGCAGAAAAAGGACAGGGGTTGGCTGAATGGTTGATCGGCACCGCCCTGGTTGCCTTGGGAGTATTGGTTGTTTTTGCACTCTTTGCCCCCAGCTTCATCGAAGCCTTCAACACACAGATCACAGCGATGATCCCTTAGTAGAGAAAACTTGTCTAAAAATACAATTCAAAAAAGGAGACCAAAATGAACACCCTGCCTGCCCCCACAAAAAAGAAAGAGAGCCGCGATTGCCCTCGCAACTCTCTACTAACAATGTCCGTCAAAGAACATTCGTTCTGCCTTTCATTCTACTATAGCCCTCCCCAAAAGACAAGCATTTTGCGAGCGCTTTCACCAAAAAGTGGGGCTTGCTGAGTTGGTACTCTTTCCCACCCTAAAGACACAGTCCAAGGAGATTTGAAAAGGTTCCTTTGGGCTGCAAGGATGTGTGATCATGGACCCCTATAGGCGGAATCCGTCAATTTCCAAAAATATTCAATAAGGAGACAAGTCATGAAAGATATGGGTTTCATGCTCATCCTGCTGGCTTTAGCTGCCTCAGAACCAGCCAGCTTGCTGGGCGCATTGGTCACAAATTGCTCAGAATTACTCAAATGCTTAGGGTAGGTCCTCGTTCAGTAGAAGGAGTACCCCCAGGCAATAATCACTAAAATCTGAAAAGGAGATAAATAATCCGATGAACGAAGATATTCTGCAAATGGCAGAAGAACTACTCGGTTCACATATTGGCAAGATCAACCACAAGGGCTGGGCTACCTATTGGTGTCCCTTCCACGGTGACGAGCGGCAGGCTGGTACCACCGGCTTGCCCAACTTTGGCGTGAATATAGACGAAGGCAATTGGAACTGTTTCCGCTGCGGCAAGAAAGGCGGCTCGATCCGCAGCCTGTATAGGGCATTGGGGGTGGAGTTCCAGCCTCGTGGTGCAGACTACCACCCTGCGGTCAAGAAGATCTACAAAAAACGACAGGCTCTCTCAGAAGTAGATCAACTCGATGAAGCCATCTCGGATGCCCGACATCTTGTAGCCTCCTCACCTGCCATGCGCTACCTGCGCTCACGCGGGATCACGCCTTACACCGCGCTGCTCTATGGCCTGGGCTATGGACGCAAAGCGCATTATGTCTCTCGGTCTGTAGAAGAAGCCGCTATCCATTCTGCGCTGGTGCATGCGCACTACCGCAGTTGGTTTTGGGCTGGCAGTGTTGTTTATGCCGACCCACCTGTGCAGCCGTCTGTCCTGAACGTGCGCTACCTGCCGGATGACGCCCTGCCTCCTAAAGCTCGCCCTTTCAAGATCAAAAGCAACCATCGTAGCTGGGGAGACCGCCTTGTGCCACTCGGCGCCTGGCGGATCAAGCCCCAGACCACGACCATCCTTGTGGTGGAAGGGCTTTTCGATATGCTGGCTGGGGCACAAGTCACGACAGCTCTTTACCCGCAAGTGGTAGTGGTCTACACCAATGGGGCAAATCCTTCCTTCCACGTTGCCAAGTGGTTTGAAGAACATCCCCAGTATGAATATATTCTGGTCCCTGATCCTGATCAGGCTGGAGAGGATTGGGTAGAGCAAGTCGCTGGAGCCATAGTGGCTGGTGGCGGTTCCCTTTGCCCGGTTCCCATACCCGAAGGTTTTGAAGACCCGGATGAGGCTTTTCTTTCTGGCTGGCTGCCTGATATTTTATAAGGAGAGATGCAATGAATGCAGAAAACGAGTTGAGAACCCATACGAAGAAAACCCCGATCCTGTTCTGGCGATCTTTATGGCTGGGATTCTGGCGGATGGTGGTGTTGGGCGTGACGCTCGTCTGCATCTATACCCTCTTCGCTCTGTGGGGTGTGATCCTGCTCGTGATCCTGGCTGGGCGTCAGGTGCGGGCAGTCCTGCGCTGGGAAGCGCAACGAAGACCTTAATTTCAATTCACGACTATTCGATCAGGCGGAGTGCAGTTTTGTACTCCGCCTTTTTCGTATCAAGGAGCGCCTATGTGTAAAGGATAACCACCTGTATTCCACTGACAATTTCTAATCATTACAAGAAAAGGAGCAAATCATGGCAAAGCAATATAACAAAACCATCTTCGTAGGCAATCTCGGCAAGGACCCTGAGATGCGCTATGTCCCTTCCGGCAAGCCGGTAACCGAATTCACAGTCGCTTCGCATGACCAATACCCGAACGCAGAAGGAGAGATCGTAAAAACCACCACCTGGTACAAATGCACTGCCTGGGGCAAGAAGGCGGAGCTGATCAACCAGTATTTCCGCAGCGGCGACCCGATCCATATTGAAGGCAAACTCAAACCCGATCCAAATGGCAGACCTGCCATCTGGACGCGGCAGGATGGTTCGCCCGCCGCAGATTATGAAGTCACTGTTCTGGAATTCTATTTCCTGCCAAGAGCCGATAAAAACGAATCTGCATAGACAAAGAAATATCCCATCCAAAAGGGCAGAAGGATTCCCCACCTTCTGCCCTTTTTCTGTTCCCCAAGGAGCAAAGAAATGAGTACATCACGAGACAGTAATTTCTACTATGAAATCACCGAAGCCCTGAAAAAGGGACTGAAAGCCGCAGGCTATGAAATCCCCAATGAGATCATCAAGGGCGCTTTGGCAGCACTTTTTGACAGCGTCGCCATCCACGTCTGGTGTCGTGAAGATGTCTACCACGTCGCCTGGGAAGCAGGCTGGCCCATCTCCCCGACGATGGCAGATGAAATGCTTTCAGATGTCGAGAGACGTGTAGATTCGGAATACGGCATCACCTGGCTGACCTTCGAGAATGCGGTGCAGGAATTCTATGCAGAACTGGATTGGGAGCATCTTGACCCACAGGAGGATGAGCAATGTATCGGTTCTTTCCTGGTCTGTTTTGAACCACTGGACAGTCCGGGCGCTTCAGAAAACATGCTGCATCTGGAGCAAGCGAGTTTTGCAGAGGCACTGGAAGAGGCTGACCAGCTCGCAGAAAAGAGCGGACAGACCGTTGCCTGCTACGGCATCCCGAAAGAAGAACCGCCTTCGCTGGATGCGGAATGGCTGGAGAAATATGCCCACAAGCTGTCCGATCTTCAGCCGGAAGAAGACAAACGAAGCGGTCTTTAAGAATAAAAACGGGCGAGAGATTCTTTCATTCTCTCGCCCGTTTGCGGTCTTCATTCTTTCCCTATGCTTGCAGCAACCACTCCGCCGCAGAGCGGATAGAGACTGGAGCTCCATTGATCTCAAACCCTTCCTGATTGGCATCGGCCAGGATCAGCGCACTTTGAGCAGGTGTGTGAGCTAAAGCATCTTGCAGTGCGCGAATTTCGCGTTCACGCGTTGCGGGATTTTCCAGATGCTGGCTGACTTGAATCAGTTGGCCTTTTTCAGGAAGGTAAAAATCTACTTCATAGCCATTCGGCGTGGCGAGGTAATAGATTTCCTGATTGCTCTGGCGAAGCGCTAAAAAGACCAGGTTCTCAAGCACCCTCCCTGTATTTGGCGAAAACTGAAACCCCACAGAGCGACTGAGGCCAGTGTCAATGCTATAGATTTTCTTAGGCGCAATCTGCTGACGCTTCACAGAGAAATCATGGACATTCAGGGTGAAAAAGAGCCAGCTATCCTCCATATATTCTATGTAGGTCTTGATCGTATTGACGCTGCCAACATTGAATTGTTGCTTGAGCTTATTGTAGGAAATCAGGTTCGCAATATTGCTCATCAGAAAAAATCCAAGTTCCTTGAGCATGGCAACATTCCCCAGGCGATAACGCGTGGCAATATCACGGTAGAGCACATCGTTATACAGGGTTCGCAGGATCGCTAACTCAGGATATTTGAGTGCATCCGGAATCCCCCCCGATTGACTATATTCATCCAGATTCTTTTGGAGTTGTGCCAAATCTACTGTGGTCATCCGATCCAGGGGCGGAAGCGGAATGTTGCGGAAACGTAGATATTCTTTGAACGAAAAGGGAAAGAGCTCGATGGCGATATATCTGCCGGTCAGGCGTGTTCCCAATTCCCTGCTGAGCAATGAGGCGTGGGAGCCTGTGATATAGAACTTGAAACCCATATCCATAAATCGGCGGACAAAATGCTCCCAGCCTGAAATATTTTGAATTTCATCCAGAATGAAAATCTTTCGCTCGCCAAATATTTCGAGCAGGCTCTGATAGAGATCATTGATGTCGTCTGCCTGAAAATTGAGCAGGCGATCATCTTCAAAGTTCAGATAGTAAAACGTTTCTTCTCCCAGATTGTGTGCCAATTGTGCCAGGAGAGTGGATTTCCCGGCACGTCGCAAGCCGGAAATGATAACCGCGTGCGGGGAGTTTGCAGCGCGTTCTACTTCATGCAGCTGCTCACGAACAATACCTGTTTCTGTTCCCCAAAAAGACTGGAACTGCTCCAAAAGCATTGCTTTGATCTGATCTCTGGACCATTTTGATACCCAAGAGTTTTCATTCATGTTGAAATTATACATAAAATAGTTTTCATTGTCAATGAAAACTATTTGAAAGAAAACTAAACCACATGCAGAAGTACTGTCTTCCCTTTTCTACCCTGGAGTGCGCTAAGGAGGTGCAAATGAAAAATCTATAGCAAGTAGGTGAGAAGTCCACAAGGACTTCTCACCTTTTTCTATTCCCTGCTCCACCAATACTGGTCGGGCAATTTACTTTATGGAGGTACGACAATGAGTACAGCAAGAGATTCCTTTCTTTACCGGGATATTCAAGACCTGCTTGAAAAGAAATTACCTGAGCATGGCTATCCTGTGCCGATTAGCCTTATCCAGGATATTTTGAATGACCTGTTTGATAGCGTCGCCCTGCA
>JACNJN010000097.1 GCA_014382535.1 Candidatus Desulfolinea nitratireducens
TTCCAAGATACGATCCGGATGCCTTGCCTGCTCATGCAGCAAAATATCGAGATAGTCTAATTATCCCTGACAAAATATTGCTTTATGGGAAATATTGGAAAACCGAACTAGAGAAAAATCAATTTTATACTGAGCAACTTGTAGTGGTTGGTAGCTCACAGATTGATAAATATAGAAAAAAGAGATTAGCTTACCTTGAACAAAGAAATGATGAAGCTTCTTGCACAATTTTATTCACTAGTCAGGGTATAGATCGAGAGCGACTTATTGAATTTTTATCTCATTTTTTTAGAATGGCACAGGGGAAACTGAATTATGAATTCTATATTAAACTACACCCTGGGTTTGAATATGATAAACAAATCTACGAAATTCCTTTGGGGAAATTTCCAAATGTACATATTTTGCTAGGTGCTGAAGATCCCTCAACTTATGAATTGCAGGCAAAAGCAGATTACCATGTTAGTATTTCATCTGCTTCACATTATGATGCATTGGGCTTGGGCGTTCCAACAATTATTCTTCCATTTGCTACACATGAAGATGTATTGCACCTAGTTACAGCGGGACATGCAAAACTAGTACGTACACCAGAAGAGTTTCTAGATGTTTTATTAGATGAACCTGGAAAAGTGCCTTCAGATGTCAGCACTTATTATTTTGAACCAAATGCACTTGGAAATATTAAGCGTGTTTTAGAAAATTGCAATGGGACTAAAGAAAAAGCATTATTATTGAATGGACAAGCATCATTTGAACTTGATGGAGTGCAATAAATATTAAATGTGTGGAATTGCTGGATTTTGGAACCTAAATGGTATGCCTGTTTCGAGGGCCATGCTCGAAACATTTACGGATACGTTAGAGCATCGTGGCCCGGACGGAAACGGATTCTATATTGACGAGGATGCAAATCTCGGATTAGGCCATCGTCGCCTAGCGATTCTCGACACAACAGATATGGGCCGCCAGCCGATGTCCTACGGCAATAGACGCTATTGGATCACGCTCAACGGTGAGATTTACAATTTTCTTGAGATACGAAGTGAATTGGCACAGCATGGCTATCAATTCGTCACAGAATCCGATACAGAGGTGGTAATGGCTGCTTATGACAAATGGGGGGAGGACTGCCAGTTACGCTTCAATGGGATGTGGGCCTTTGCCATTTGGGATCAGAAGAAAAAGCAGTTGTTCATCTCGCGTGACCGCTTTGGTGTCAAACCGCTGATGTATTTTTATGATAGAAAACGGTTTGCTTTTGCTTCAGAGATGAAAGCCTTTCTGGCTTTGGATTGGTTCCAGGCTGAATTTGACCCAGAAATGGTTGCCACCGCGCTAACCGACCATCAACTTATTGAAGGCTCAGAACGTACCTTACTGCGTGATTTGAAACGTTTGCTGGGTGGTTATTGTCTATCTCTCAAACAAAATGGTGATCTTAAAATCCGCCGCTGGTGGAACACACTCGATCATCTGGAGCCCGCACCTGCCTCATGTGGCGAGCAGGTGGAACGTTACCGTGAGTTGTTTCTGGATTCCTGTCGCATTCGGATGCGTAGTGACGTGCCGATCGGAACAGCATTGAGTGGTGGGCTGGATTCCAGTTCAATTGTCTGTGGAATGCGCCATATCCGTGATATGGGGGATGTGGGTGACAGATTGGCTAGTGACTGGCAACGGTCTTTCGTTGCTACCTACCCTGGCTCGGTGATTGATGAGCGCGTTTACGCAGATGAAGTGATCAAAAAAACAGGCTCTACTCCTGTTTATTGCGAAATCACACCTGATATGTACCTCAAAAATTATAAGCGAGTCCTTTTCCAATATGAAGAAATCTCGGATATTCACCTGGGTCCTTGGGCAGTGCATAAGGCACAGCGAGAGCACGGTGTAGTGGTCACGCTCGATGGTCACGGTGGCGATGAGGCCTTGGCAGGTTATCCTTGGCATGTGACAGCATCCCTTAAAGATGCACTTACAAGCTTATCTCCTCGTAAAGCAGCGATCTCTCTGGAGACGATGAAAAAACTGGAACTCTTTCCACAGGAGCAGTTCTATTGGCAGAGCATCTTGATGGTGGGGAATAAGGCGGTAAACAGGATGCTCAAAAAAGAACAAGCCTGGCTAAACCAATCTCCGGCGGAATTCGTCTCGGCTGCTTACGAGGAAGACCGTTTTCGTATCAAAAAGCGGAATGCTTTGTTCCAAAGCCTGTACGCGGATTTTCATTTTACGCATTTACCGATGAACTTACGAGACTTTGATCGTCTCTCTATGGCGCATGGTGTGGAAGTGCGTTCTCCGTTTATGGACTGGCGATTGGTGACATTTACCTTCTCACTTCCTTCGGAAAGTAAAATTGGTGGAGGCTACACCAAGCGTATTTTGCGTGACGCGCTCAAAGATATATTGCCAGAGCCGATCCGCAAGCGAACACGCAAGCTGGGGTTTCCAAATATGGCTGAGAGTTGGTCATCACCTAGGGCGCAAGATTTCATTCGTGATGCGGTAATGAGTGCTGATTTTCAGAATTCAGATATTTGGGACGGAAAGCGTATAAGAAGTGAATTGGAAGTAGCCATGAGAAAACAAGACTTACCTGTTATCCAAAAAGCGTGGATATACGTTCAGGCTATGTCTTTGATGGAGATGTTTCGGGAGAAACGGAGAAATTTCCAATGATTACTATCGTTGATTACGGTGTTGGGAACCTTGGATCAATCGCCAACATGCTAAAAAAGATTGGTACAAAGGCCGAAGCTTCATCTGACCCGGACATATTGCACAAGGCAGATAAACTTATTTTTCCTGGAGTGGGGGCGTTTGACGCAGGGATGAGAAAACTACGTGAAAGTGGGTTGGTTCCTGTGCTTAACGAACTTGTGCTTGAGAAAAGAATCCCGGTCTTGGGGTTATGTCTGGGGATGCAGTTAATGACGAAGCGAAGCGAAGAAGGCGCGGAAGCAGGCCTGGGGTGGATTGATGCGGAAACTGTCCGCTTTAAATTCGGACCGGAAAATGCACATCTAAAAATTCCGCATATGGGCTGGAATACACTTGATATCCGTCGTCAACATTCGCTTGTATCAGACCTGGGATTTGAATCCCGTTTCTATTTTGTCCACTCTTATCATATCGTTTGTTCTGATGAAATGGATGTGGTTGCCTACACGGAGTATGGTTACCCGTTGGCCACAGTTATTAACAAGGGAAATATCATGGGGGCGCAGTTTCATCCGGAAAAAAGCCACAAATTCGGTATGAAGCTGCTTAAAAACTTTGTGGAATTAGTATAATGTTGCGTTCTCGTGTAATCCCTGTTTTGTTATTAAAACACCGCGGTTTGGTTAAAACCGTCAAATTCAAAACCCCAAAATATCTTGGCGACCCTATAAATATTGTAAAAATTTTTAATGATAAAGAAGTGGACGAATTAATATTTTTAGATATTACAGCAACGAATGAGAAAAAACATCCTCCTTTTGAGTTGCTGGCAGATATCACTAGTGAATGTTTTATGCCTTTAGGTTACGGTGGCGGCATCCGTAGCATGGATGATGTTAAGACCTTGCTCAGTATGGGCATTGAGAAGATCATCTTGAATACTTATGCGGTTGAAAATCCTGACTTCGTGAGCGAAATTGCTGCTTTTGCAGGCAGTCAGGCTGTGGTGATCTCTATTGACGCAAAGAAGAATTGGCGAGGGAAGTATGAGGTCTTTACACATAGCGGAACTAAGGGGACAGGACTGAACCCGGTAGATTTCGCGCTTCAGATGCAAAAGAAGGGGGCAGGGGAAATTATTTTAAATTCGATAGACCGCGATGGTACAATGCAAGGTTATGATTTGGAGTTCACTAGTCGAGTAGCAGAATCTTTAGAAGTGCCGTTAGTATCATGTGGCGGGGCAAAAACCGTGCAAGATTTGGGTGATGCCATTAAGCTGGGGAACGCGTCTGCGGCGGCGGCTGGGAGCATGTTTGTGTTTCAGGGCCCTTTACGGGCAGTGTTGATCAGTTATCCTAGCCAGGAAGAATTGCGGGCTGTTTTGCCCTAGATGAGGTAATATGAGCGAGAATTATCAAATTTGCACGCGTTGTATCATGGATACATCGGACCCAAATATTGTCTTTGATGTGAATGGGGTTTGCAATCATTGCCACGATTATGATCGTCTGATGGTTCAAAAGGTGATGTCAGGTAAAGCTGGAGCGGAGTATCTTGAGAAGCTTGCTGAGAAGATCAAGCGCGATGGCAGGAATAAACCCTATGATTGTCTTATCGGTGTCAGTGGCGGAGTGGATAGTACTTACGTTGCCTATTTAGTCAAGGAAAAAATGGGACTACGCCCTCTTGCTGTACATATGGACAATGGCTGGGACTCGGAATTAGCAGTCAAAAATATTGAGGAGACTCTCAAACGCCTTGAGATAGATTTGCATACCGAGGTTCTGGATTGGGAAGAATTTCGGGGTTTGCAGGCTGCCTTTCTCAAAGCATCTACCCCCGATTCGGAGATCCCAAGTGACCATGCTATTTGGGCAGTAATTGGCGACCTTGCTGAAAAACTGAAAGTAAAATACATCCTCTCTGGCTTCAATGTGCGCACAGAAACCCATTTGCCGAGTGCCTGGTCGCAGGGGCATTTTGACTGGAAATATATCCGTAGCATCCAAAAGCGATTTGGCGACGGGAAACTTAAAACTTTTCCACACATCCCCTTTTTGACCTATTATCGCCGCTTACAAACCCAAAAACGTGTCGATATTTTGAATTATATTGACTTCAATAAGACTGCCGCGATGACTTTTTTGGAAAATGAGCTAGGCTGGCGTTATTATGGTGGAAAGCACCACGAATCTATTTATACACGCTTTTATCAGGGATATATCCTTCCTGTAAAATTTGGTTACGATAAACGTCGTTCTCATCTATCCAGTTTGATTTGTTCAGAGGAAATCAAACGCATTGATGCCCTGGAAGAAATTAAAAAACCGACTTATGCACCTTCTCTTCTGGAAGAAGATCGAGAATATGTTGCGAAAAAATTGGGTTTGGTCCAGGATGGGTTTGAAGAAATTATGAGTTTGCCTAAAAAATCTTTCAGCGATTACCCATCCTATGGTCGCATCCTTGAAAGTCCATTTTTCAAGCGGAGTTATGATTTAATGCGCGATCTGTACCGATTACGCCAGAAAAAACAACATCAGGTTATCCCTAAATAATGCGAATCGCCTATATAAGTCTCCATTGGCCCCGAACTCTTTCCACTGGAGTTGGAAAAAAAATACATGGTCATATTGAAACGTGGAAATCCCTGGGGCATGATGTCTGCTTTTTTATGCACTCCGCGGACGAAGGTAATCTAGATTTGCTCCCCGGCGAAAAATTCTTTTATCCAACCCAATCAGGAACCCTGCAACGCGAAATTGGACGTATTCACGCGGCCATAGAAATGCTTCGGGCAATAGAACGTTACCAGCCGGATATTATCTACCTCCGCTATGGGATCTATGTTTATCCTGTTCATCGCCTTGCAACCATCGCCCCGGTAATTGAAGAAATTAACACGAACGATGTTGAACAGCATAAAGAGTTGGGCATACTCTATTCCTTATACAATCGCTTCACGCGTGGAATTTTACTCAAATCTGTTAGTGGCCTAAGTTGTGTCTCCAAAGAATTAGCCAAAATATCTAGGTTTAGAAGATTTAAGAAACCTACGAAAATAATTGCCAATGGTGTTGATTTAAGAAAAATCATCCCATTGGATGCGCCAAATAATAAAATTCCAAGAATAATCTTTATTGGTGGCCCCGGGCATAGCTGGCATGGTGTGAATAAGATCGTTGAACTCGCTAAAAGGTTTCCTGATCTAAAAATAGATATGATTGGCTATAATACCCTGTCAGATGGTGCGCCCTTACCAGATAATCTTATTTTGTATGGCTATCTTTCCTCAAAAGAATATTTGGCTATATTTGCCCTCGCTGATGTAGCAATTAGCTCGCTGGCCTTGCACCGTGTTAATCTTTTGGAAGCATCGCCTCTTAAAAGCCGCGAATACCTCGCCTATGGCTTGCCCACGATCCTGGCCTATAAAGACACTGACCTTGATGCCCTCGACTTTGATTTTCTACTTAAAATCCCCAACCGAGAAGACAATATCACCACCCATGGTAAACTTATCCGCGATTTTGCGTACCGTATGCGCGGTAGGCGCGTAGATCGAGAAGCAATTGCCCCTTACATTGATACTCAGCTAAAAGAACAGCAGAGATTGGCATTTTTTGAAGAAATCATCGAGCAGGCAAAAAAGAAAAATTACTAATTTTGAAAGCACCCTTCTATGGATAAAAGAACATCTGTTATTTTAAGGCGTATTATTTTTATTGTTATGGTGATATTTCTTATAGCGGTTTTTGTAGAATTTCACAATATTACTTGGGGAACAGGAAACTGGTTGGGAGAATTCTCCATCAAATGGGGTTTGGGATTTGCCGCCTTTACTATATTCTTAATCTCTCTGCTTGGTATTTTATGGCTTTCTCTCTGGCGGCATGAAGCATTGCACTCATCCACCGAACGGATTATTTCATTCCGCCAAAGGTTAATTTATTCTCGTTGGATAATTGCTCTTTTCCTTCTCATTCTCCCTGTTTATTTTTTCCAATACACCCTGTGGGGACTTGTCTTCACAGGTATTTATTTCCGGCTTTTCATCTGGGCGATTCTTATCCTACTCTTGGCAATTCTCTTTACCGGAAAAGAAAAGAGCTTAATTACCTGGCAGGCTCTACAGGTGGGTGTTCTCCTTTCGGGAACCAGTTTTGTTATAGCCAGTGTTTTTTCCAACGTTACCAACTACCCCTTCAACCTCTATTGGTCTGATGGCAACCGGCTCTGGGACTACTCGATTATGTTCGGTCGCCGCCTTTATAATTACCCACAAGATCAACCGCTTAGTGCATTCATCTCCCCCGGCAGACAATTTTTATGGGGGCTACCATTCCTCCTGCCAAAGACGACTATTCTCTTTAATCGTTTTTGGAGTGCTTTGGTTTTATCACTCCCCTATGTGGTTTTAGGGTGGGTTGCTTTCAAAACAGAAGGAACCAGAAAAAAAGATTGGCTTCTGGTGGGTCTTTGGGCATTTCTCTTTCTTAATCAGGGACCAATTTATAGCCCCCTCGTTCTAAGCGCGATTCTAGTGGCGATTGCCTGGAGACGCCCACTATGGCTGGCGATACCTCTCGTTGCCTTGGCTGGATATTATGCAGAAATAACTCGTTTCACATGGGAGTTTGCGCCCTCTCTGTGGGCGCTAATGCTTGAGATGAGTGGTATCCCGCTCAAAGGAGCGCGTTTCACCATTCGCAATTGGGGGCGCTCTATTGTCTTAGCTATCTCAGGAATATCAATTTGGTATCTTTGGCCTCTTGTTCAAAGAATTTGGGGAAACCGTGCGAGTGAAACTTCCAATGCACTTTCCGAGTTGACTGATACTTTGGCGGGGACTGTTGCCAGTGCACAAGGCTCGGTCTCATCGCAGCCTCTTCTTTGGTATCGTTTACTGCCCAATGAGACCTACCCGGAAGGAATCTTGGGAGGTTTGTTCATTGCCATTTTGCCACTAACGATCTTGCTAATTTATTTACTGCAAAAAACACATTGGCAAATATCACTTTGGCAAAGGTTGGCGATTCTCGGCCCACTTCTGGCCTTCCTCATCGTCGGTTTGATTATTAGCACCAAGATCGGTGGTGGAAACAATCTCCATAACCTCGATATGTTTCTTATTGCACTGTTCTTTGTCGCTGTAATCGCCTGGAAAAATGGGGGAAGTGAGTGGTTTGCTCAATCAGCGCAACACCCATTATGGATAAAGGTCACTCTTATTCTTCTGGTAGCTTTGCCTGCACTACCTTCCTTGTCTGGAGTGCGACCAAATTTATCTCTCACCACCGCAGAAATAGAGCAAGTCAAAATCCTGGCAGATACAGAAATCGTAGAAGGATTACCTCCCATCGACGAAATAAATGATGCGATTTGGTATATTCGTTACGCAATAGACAATGCTGAAGAAGGTGGAGAAATTCTTTTCATTGATCAACGTCAACTTCTTACTTTTGGCTATGTGCCCAAAGTCCCCCTTGTGTCGGAATACGAGAAAAAACGCATGATGAATGAAGCGATGTCTGGCAGCCAAGCATATTTCAATCCCTACTATCAGGATCTCGCAGATCAGCGCTTTAGTCTTATTATTACTGAACCACTTAAAGTATATATCAAAGATGAGGAAAGTGTTTTTGGCGAGGAAAGCGACGCCTGGACAAAATGGGTCGCTGCACCAACCTTATGTTATTACGAACCCCTTGAAACACTACGCTCTGTCTATATACAACTCCTTGTGCCGCGCCAAGAGCCGCTTGATTGCTTACCCAACCTCCCATGAACTTAAAATATCTCATCCCTCGCCTTGCCCGCCATTTTCTTCCCGAAAAGATCGTTCGCTTTCTTCTCTTGCGCGGCTGGATCATCCACCCAGGCATCGAGACCCAAAACCCAGAGGACGCCGCTGAACGGTATCGCCTTGAGCTGGAAGATGAAGGTGTATATCTAAAGGGGAAAACGATTTTGATCTTTGGATATGGCGGGCGCTTTGCTCTCGGTATATCCTTACTCCGATTGGGTGCAGCGCATGTGATTTTGAGCGATAAATTTGCCCCGCCCGATGACACATATAATTTGAGCTTGCTTCCATTAAATGAAAAATATCTCAAGGCCGGGCAGGGACATGTGACCCTGCGTCCAGAGTGGATAACACTCAACGAGAATGATATCCGCTCGGTCGCGAAGCGATCTGAAATTCCCCAGGTTGATATTGTTCTCAGTTCATCGGTTTATGAGCATCTTGCTGAAGTGGATGAGATCACACAATCCCTTGCTGCGCTGACAAAGCCTGAGGGAATTCAGCTGCATTATGTCGACCTGCGAGATCATTTTTTCAAATATCCTTTTGAGATGCTCTGTTATTCAAAAAAAGTTTGGTATGGCTGGCTGAACCCATCCAGCAACCATAATCGTTTTCGAGTATGGGACTATCGTAAAGTCTTCGAACGCTATTTTAATAATGTGAATCTTGTAGTGACCGAGCGCAATCAAACAGCATTTGAAGCTGCCCTCCCGCGTATTCTCCCTGAATTTCTCAGTGGGAATTTGAGCGAAGACAGTGTCACGATTATCAAAGTGATTGCTCGCCAGCCAAGGCAATGAAAATGAAAACTTCAATCTTCTTCCAGAAATACGAAAAATGGACCCCGATTCTTTTGGCATTACTTTTTATACTGTTAACAGCCTCGGGGCTTGCAACCATGCACAATCCCGATGAATTGGTACATCGCGTGGAACATGCGCTAGGAGGCTGGTGGGAATTTGATGAGACAAATTTCGACTATCCCTCGTTGCCAAAATATGTCATGTTCGGTGTGGGAAAAATCGTTTACGCACTCGATTACGCAGATGATTTTAAAAACGTGGCTCGCTTTCTTTCCGTGCTTTTGGGTGCAGGGACGATTTATCTCGTTTATTTAATTGTTAGAAATATGGGGGGAGGGATTCTTGCGAGTTCTTTTGCCTCGCTTTTCCTGCTCTCAAATCATATTTTAGCGATCAATGCTCGCTTTGCCCATAACGATCTTTACCTGACATTCTTTTTGACGTTGACGGTTTATTTTTTGGTTAAATATCAAAAAACGATGCTAAAAGGCTGGCTTTACGGAGCTTTTTTTTGCGTTGGTTTAGCGGCATCCAGCAAATATAATGGCGGTGTATTTCTTCTTGTTCCATTGCTTATTTATGTGTACAGCGAAGGGAAAAAGCTCTATCTAGAGAAGTTTCGCACACTTGAAACTTTATTTATTGCAATAACCTTATCCTTTCTAGGGTTTGCATTGGGGACCCCAAAAGCTCTTTTATGGATGTCCTATTATTTCAAGAGAGTTATCCCCGTACTTTCAAACCATGCTAGCTACGGGAAAACAGCTGAGAGTGTGACTGGTTTGTTTGGGCAATGGGGAATAATGAAAACCACGCTTGGTGCGCCAGCATACTACCTTTTCTTGTTGGCTTTTCTATATTTTGCAATCAAATTCTTTTTGAGTTTGAGACGATCTGAGGGTAAAGAAAATAAGAATCTGACACCCCTCATTCTCCTGGCCATCCTTGTTTTTGATTTACCAATCATGGTTTCCTATAATTATCAGGCTCGCTTCTTTATTCCCCTGATGCCCTTTTTCGCAGTTCTTGCCGCACTTTTTATCGATGACTTGCAAGCCCATATTCAAAAGAGCAATTATAGTAAATATCATATTCTTCTACCCCTTGCATTAGGGCTAATGATCTTTTTCTCTTTCCTGCGTGTGCTCAGTGTGAGATTATTGATTGAAAATGACCCTAGAAATGTAGCGAGTGAGTTTATCGCTACGCTCCCCTCTGGAACAAAACTTGAATACACAATGTATCCGCCAGAAATCCCAGCGAATCATTTTGAAGATGAATACTCATACCCGATTTTTTTTACGAAATTTGAGGGCCAGGAAGTTCCCGAAGTGGGATGGGGAAAGCCCTATAAAAAGTTTAACGAGGGAGAAGAGGGATTACTTAACCGGGATACGGATTATTTTGTTGTGGATAGCTTCACGTACGCAAGATGCGAGAATGAAGCCATTTATCAGACCAATCCGGTTGAGTGTGATTTTTTTGAAAAACTTTTGGCTGGCGAGACATCTTATCAATTGATCGGAGATTTCAGTTATACACTCCCCAAGCTCCTGCCGCAAATATCGATTAGTTTTGTCAATCCGGAAATTCAAGTTTTCCAGCGAAGCGAGTAATTAATGCCTGATAGAACTCCCCTTTCCTATCGGATTGCAGACCTCCCTGCTGATGATCGCCCACGCGAGCGGCTTGCCAAGCTGGGGCCGCAGGCTCTCAACACAGCGGAATTGATCGCCATCCTGTTGCGCGTTGGAGTGCGGGGAGAGAGTGCTGTGCAGGTGGGTCAGCGTTTATTGCAGGAACTGGATGGTTTGAGCGGATTGCATCGCGCGCCCTTTGACGAACTCTGTGCCCAGCACGGGATCGGTGAAGCCAAAGCTGCCCAGATCAAAGCTGCGATAGAGTTGGGGCGGCGGCTGACTTTGGAAGCCCCCGAGGAACGTCCTACAATTAATAGCCCGGCGGATGCGGCGGCATTGATTCAATATGAGATGAGCGCGCTGGAAAAAGAAGAGATGCGTGTGATCTTGCTCGATACGCGTAATCATGTTTTGGATATTGTCACTGTAGCACATGGATCGCTGAATTCTGCCCAGATGCGAGTCGGTGAGATTTTCACCCCCGCTGTGAGGCGGAACGCCGCCGCGCTGATTGCTGCTCATAATCATCCCAGCGGGGATTCCACGCCCAGCCCTGATGATGTAGCAATCACCCGCGCCATGATCGAAGCCGGAAAATTACTTGATATCGAAGTTCTTGACCATCTTGTAATTGGGTTGGGGAATTATGTCTCCCTAAAAGAGAAGAAGATGGGCTTTTAATGAAAAAACCGGGGGGCTAAAACCAGCGAACTTTGAAATTTTTAAATTCACCGTGAAATTCTCCCCACTCAACCTCACATTCTTTTACATTTGAAACGGTTGGGCCAGCTTTTACCTTCTCCAGGAATCGTTCAAGGTTTTCTTGTGTTCCCTCAGCGTGAGTTTCAACTTGATCACGGCCCACATTTCGTACCCAACCTGTCAGGTTGAATAAATTTGCATTTTGAGCGACAAAGGCGCGAAATCCGACGCCTTGCACTCGCCCACGCACGCGGATATGCAGGCTGGCCTTCGGCATCTTTTTCTCCATTAATCTCTCTCTTTCCCACCAGAGGTTCTCCTCTTAAATATCCAGGATATCATCATCAGCATTGAAGCTAAGAATATCAAATCCTTGCGTGTCTTCTGTGAAATCGAGGTTGGCGAGAGCCTCTTCAAGATATTCGATCTGCTCCTCTTCCTCATCTTCGTATCGATCAAAGAGACTGAGAAGGAACTCCCGCACATCCTCACCACCGATTTGTGAGAGAGACCAGATCAAAGCCTGGAAAACATCATCATCTTCCTCTTCTGCGAGATTTTTAAGCAGCAAAGGACGGGCGGAGGCAAGGGCTATTTCACCCGCCGCTTTTGTGGCAGCGAGGCGTATGATCTCATTGTCGTCGACCAGGCCTTCGAGGATATTCTCTTCCCAGATCAGGTCGCAGGAACGCCCCATGGCGAAGACTGCGCTTGCTTTCCACATCGGTGCTTCGCGTTCCCAGGCATCTTTGATCAGCGCGGGGATCTCTTCATGGGATGAATATCCCAACGATTCGAGGGCACGCTGTCTGAGCTCGGTTTTCTCTCCGCTACGGGAAATCTGGAGAAGCACGTTTTCTATTTCTTTCAGGCTTTCTTTGAAAATTTCATCCAACTCGCCACGCAAGACGTAGGCTCCCAATGCGGTGATCGCCTCTGCGCGCGGAGCGGTTTCCGGGTCGTTTTTGGTGATTTCTAAAAAGATGGGAACCAGATCCTCGCTTTCGCAATCACTTAATAAGCGGATCGCGGTCGTGCGGATGATGACATCTTCGTCTTTGAGCAAAGCCATCGCCAACATGTCATAGCAAAGCAAAACATCTCTGTTTAGTTCTTTTCTTAAACTAGCCAGGAGCAATTGCTTGCGAGAGAGTGTGATTTGCGGCCAGGCATCCAGCAGGGTTTTTAATTGTCCCGGATCGATATCGGAGAATTGAAAGAGAATATCCCGTGAAAACTCCTGGTTTTCATCTGTTAGTAAATCTACTGCATCCTGAAAGGAAGGTTCTGGAGAAGTCATTTTTGTACCCTAATAATTGTCTCAACCCAATTTTAAGGGATTGCTGTGAAATTTGCAGGATTTATAAAATCCATCACATTGATATAGAGCATAAAGCCAAGGAGGAGCATCATCCCAACCCCGTGGATGATATTTTCAAACTCGGCAGGGACACGCTTTCTGAAGAATAGCTCGGGGATGAGGAAGAAAATCCGGCCGCCATCGAGTGCCGGAAAAGGGAGCAGATTAAAGACGCCTAACGTGATCGTCAGGGTGGCGATCAGATTCAAAGTAAAAAAAGTTGGCGGTGTTGCGGGGGAAGGTGTTGCAGCAGCAGGTTCCTCTGTGCGGCTTTCTATGTCTGCGTCGACCGTTTGCTGGAAGATATTGTAGATGCCTTTGAAGCCAATAAAACGGCCCTCTTCAGGGCTGATACTGCCACGTATGATTTTTGCAGGAAAAACCAGGATCTCTCTGGCGTAGAAAAGCGTTGTTTCAGCGCTAAAACTGAGTGTTGTAAGCAGGGATGGTGATTCGTTGTAGGCATATCCCGGTACGAATCCCAAAGCTCCCTCTTCTGCAGCACGACTGCTGGAAGGTATAGCCATCGTTTCGATGATCTCTTCACCACGTTGGATGGTGAAATTGATGGGCTGATCGAGGTTATCGAAGATCAGGGTGCGCAGCTGGGGTTCACCGTTAATCGTTTCTCCGTCAATCTCCAGGATAACATCGTCCATGAGGAAGCCAGCCTGGTCAGCGGGCGATCCAGGGGTAACTTCAAAGATTTGAACGACCTCAAAGTTGGGAACTCCAATTTGAGAGAAGAGGATGCTGTAGACGATGAACCCCGTCAACAAATTCATTGTTGAACCCGCGAGAAGAACGGCCAGTCGCACCCATGGGTTGGCTGCTGCAAGACCACCTTTTATTTCAGGATTATTTTCACCTTTGAAGCGATTAAAGCCACCAAAGGGTAACCAATTGAAAGTGAATTCGGTTTCTTTCCAGCGGAAAAGGGAAATCATTTTTGGCGGAAGACCAATCCCAAATTCTTCGATTTCAACTTTAAAAAAACGGCCAACAAAGAAGTGACCAAATTCGTGCACAAGAATTACGATGCCAAAGACAACAATAAAAATCACACCGGCAAGTAGGTTTGTATTCATTAAAAACTCTCTTTTAGATAGATATAAAATGTGGAACAATCTCTCGATTATATCCTGTTTTGTTTTGGGAAAATGAAAGACAGATTAGCTCTCAACCAGCCGCGTTGGCCCGCCAACAGTGGCTGTGAGGACATTATCAACGCCTTCAATATTTGCCAATTTATCTTTTACTTCCCTCATTTTTTTTGTCGGGGTGATGACGTGGACATTCGGCCCCGCATCAATCGTATAGAAGACGGGAAGACCCTCTGCCCGCCAATCACGGACGGATTGCATCACCCGAAGAGTGGACGGCTGCCAATAAAATAGTGCGGGATTTGAGGTCATCATGACCGCATGCATCATATCTGAGTCTAATTCGCAGATCGAAGCAAAGGTGTCAAAATCGCGTTCCAAAATGGCGCGGCGACAGATATCGATGCGACGGGGCACATCGGCTACGCGCCCGCCTTGTAAAGGGCTGGTAGCTGCGAGGGCATGTCCCTGTGTGGAGCCGATGGCTTTATGCCCGCTGCTGATCACGGCGATGCAGTCGGCTAAATCCCAATGCTCGGGGGGCGCGATGGAGAAGGCATAAGAATCTTGATCACTTTCACCTGACTGCCACTCTGTGAATCCGCCAGGGATCGAACGGCAAGCCGATCCTGAACCATGCCTGGCCAAACGAGAGAGGGCTGCCTCATCAAGACTGAGCCCCGCTGCTTTGGATGATGCAAGCGCCAGGGCGGCAAATGCTGCGGCAGAAGAGGCGATCCCTGCACCGGTGGGGAAGGTGTTTTCGCTGATCACTTGAGCGTGAAGAGAAATACCAGCTACTTCACGGACTTCGTCAAGGATTTGGCTGACACGCTGCAAGCCTGCCCCCTGAAGAGTTTTTTCATTAAGGATCAGGCTGTCCTGTTCCAGATCTGCGCGAAAAGTTACCTGCGTTCTGGCGGAGAGCCCGTCCAGATTCATTGAAAATGAGCCGTTGACAGGGATGCGCAAATCCTGATCCCGGTTGCCCCAGTATTTGATAAAGGCGATGTTAGGATGTGCAATAGCGATAGCTTTCATGGGTGGGAGTTTACCATGAAGCTCTAGCAAATCTAATTGGTTTCGAGATTTTATAAGTGATAGAATCACCCTGCATATTCAATGTCAAAAGGAGATCTTATGAATAATCGACGATTTGGCAAAAAGGATTGGCAAGTCAGCGAGATCGGATATGGCATGTGGGGCATGGCAGGCTGGACAGGATCAGACGATGAAGAATCCCTGGCATCCTTGCAGAAAGCTGTTGACCTGGGATGCAATTTCTTTGATACGGCCTGGGGATATGGCGAAGGGCATAGTGAGGAATTGCTGGGAAAACTGGTTCGCAGCAATCCGGACAAGAAGATATATACTGCAACAAAAATCCCGCCAAAGAATTTTGTCTGGCCCAGTCGTCGCGAATTTTCCCTGGATGATTGTTTCCCCCCGGATCATATTGAAGAATACGTCCACAAAAGTTTAAAAAATGCCGGGTTGGAGAAATTCGACCTGATGCAATTCCATGTCTGGGAAGATCATTTTGTCGAAGACGACCGTTGGGCAAAGAAAATGGATGAATTACGCTCGCAGGGTTTGATCGATGCCGTTGGAATCAGTATCAACCGTTGGGAGCCAGGGAATGGGGTCAAAACTGTGCGCAGCGGGTTGATCGAAGCGGTCCAGGTTATCTATAATATTTTTGACCAGAACCCCGAAGATGAACTTTTTCCAGCCTGCGCCGAGATGGATGTAGCTGTCATCGCCCGCGTTCCCTTTGATGAAGGCACGCTGACCGGCAACCTGACCTTGGATAGCAGATGGCCTGAGGAAGATTGGCGCAGCACATATTTTGTACCAGAAAATCTAAAAAGCAGCGTGGAACACGGGGAAGCATTGCGTCCGCTGTTGTCTGAAGAAATGACTATGCCAGAAATGGCCCTGCGTTTTATCTTGAATGAGGATAGCGTCAGCACAATTATCCCCGGAATGCGGAAATTGAATCACGTGGAAGCCAATATCGCCACCAGTGATACCGGGCCATTGTCTGATGAGTTGCATGCAAAGCTGCGCTCACATCGTTGGGATAGAACCCCGACTGAATGGTCCCAGTAGTTTTAAATATCTGGATCGCTGCAATAGAGATGTGAAACCAATCCAGGGTATTGGCAAAACATCTTCACACAGGAATCGAAAACAGGCCAATTTTGGCCTGTTTTGCAGTTAAGCAGTCACTCATCTTGCAGTGACGGTCAGGGGGCGTGGCCGCTATTAATTATTTAATTAATGCGCTATTTGGGGAGTGCATTGGCTATAGCTTTCATGTGAAAAATAGCTACCACTGGCGGTTAAGTTGATCGGTAGCCTCCACGACTAATTTGGTCAGTGTCTCTTGCAGGGCATCCAGATCATTGGAGGGCATCCCGGCTGCGACAATCATGGTCGCGTGTCCGCTGGCGGAAACCCCCTGCCCGGTAACCGTGATACTCGAAGCCGCCAAACCAAGCTGAAAGCCCTCTTCGTAAACTTGCCACGTAGCTCCCGGAACGATCCCGAAAGTTGTTTCGAAGATAGCTTGTGCATCTTCTGAGGTGGTTGGCTGCCCGCCTCCAATCAACAGGCGGTATTTCCCACCGGCATCGTAATTGCAACTGCCCAGTTGATCCTGGGTAACAAGGGTAAATTCGGCACCAACGATGGTATTGAATTGGGCCAGGTCAAAGAGGCTGCAATCCATGATCGCAGGAGAATCTGCGGCAGGGATGGCAATATCTGCATCTGCGGGGGGAGGCGCATCTGAAACGGGAGCAGGTTCCTCATCCGGGGGCGCTTCGACAGGCAGCGGGGTAGCTGGCGGGATATCCTCCTCTCCCATCACCGAAGGTAAAGTGATAAGGCTGCAGGCCAGAGATAATGTCAAGAGAGGTGTGATTACCAGAAAGTATTTTCCTTTGTTCATAGCTGGCTCCTTTAGTTTGATATAACTCAGACTAGTTTTTAATAGACAGAGTAATCGGTTTATTCGTGCGAAGCATACTGAGAATAGCTTTCACGATTTCAACTGCGTTAACAATAATCGCAATCAGCAGCGCAAAGGGAATTATCGAGTCTACCAGATTTGTGAGAGAAAATCCTGTATTGACGTCAATTTGGTTTTAGCAAGCCCTGCGATTCCAACCGGCGAAGCAGGGGGTAGAGCGTACCCTGATCGACTTCCAGCCCCTGATCTGAAAGCCTTTTTAGGAGCGAATAACCGTATTGTTCTTCATCCAGTTGGCTGAGAACTGCCAGGACGATTATACCGCGTCGTAATTTATTGAGTATATTTTTATGCATAATATTGATCTCCGTACAATATAATTTTCAACACTCTACTTATTGCGCATAGTATGCAAGAGGATATCGACTCCTTAATGTTGTAGAATATTGGTTTGAAATATATTTGGAGTAAGAAGGGTGCATTTATGATATAATTTTTATCAAAAAAATCATAAATATCTACTAGTGCCTGCTTTCCTTTCAACTCCAGGAGAAAAATTGAATAACGCCGAATTATTGTCTCTCTATAATACCGATTCACGAGAACGATTGGCTCCTTTTCATCTGGAGCGCCTGGATTATCGTAATCAGGACCGGGAGGCCTTTTACAGTGATTTGGAACGCAACGGACCGAAGTCTGTCACCGAATTCCGTCAGGCATTTGGTTAGGAATAAGGATTTTTATATAATGGATTCGAATAAAAAGGAGAAATAAAATGAAAAGAAAAGCATCAGCAGTTTGGCAGGGCGGTTTACGTGGCGGCAAAGGAACCATGTCATCTGATAGTGGAGTTCTCTCCAAAACTCAATATTCCTTTAGCACACGTTTTGAAGATGGAATTGGCACCAATCCCGAAGAATTGATCGCTGCTGCCCACGCAGGTTGCTACTCGATGGCGCTCTCTGCTGAATTGGAAAAAGCAGATTTGACCCCCGAATCGGTCAGTACGAATGCTACGCTGACATTCGAAAAAACGGATGCGGGTTTCACCATCACAGTCAGTCATCTGGATGTGGTTGCCAAAGTTCTCGGCGTGGACGCTGCTAAATTTGCCGAGATCGCTAATGCGGCCAAACTAGGTTGTCCAATCTCGCGCGCACTGAATGCAGAGATCACGTTGGATGCGAAATTGGCATGATAAGAGAAAGATAATTTATAGACTGGGTCAATGACGTTAGCTCTCTTTGTATAGCGTAAAGGAGAAGAATTATGATTCGAGTATTAGTCAGTTCCTGCCTGCTTGGCCAGCCAGTTCGCTACAACGGTTCAGATGCTCCCAGCGATAAAAAAATTCTTTCCCAATGGCAACGCGAAGGTCGCCTGGTAAATTTTTGCCCTGAGATAGCGGCAGGGTTTCCAACACCACGCCCACCAGCAGAAACTGTGGGTGGAGACGGGAAAATGGTACTTCTTGGACAAGCAAAAGTATTCGAGGATACCGGCGCGGATGTGACCGAGATGTTTGTAGATGGAGCTAAGAAGGCATATTCTTTTTCCAAAAATAAAAACGTAAGATTAGCTATATTGACAGACGGCAGCCCATCTTGTGGCAGTACCTATGTATATGACGGAAATTTTACCGGTGGTCAGGTACCAGGAAAAGGTGTAACGGCTGAGCTCTTAGAACAAAAAGGCATTCGTGTTTTCAGTGAAGATCATATTGAAGATGCACTTATATATTTGAAGAGCCTGGAAGAATCTGATGCTCAAAATGAAAAATAACAAGGCCGCCTTCCCGATTGCATGTGAAATAACCGCAGAAATTACGTTGAATTTAAAATTTGAATAAGCAAGAAAGGATTAATAGCATGAAAATTGAATCAAATATTTGTATAGATGATACAAAAGAGCAAATCTGGAAAGTCATCACCGACATTGAGAATTCAGTCAATACGATTGAGGCAATTGAAAAAATCGAAATATTGGAGAGACCCGCCTCTGGGTTATTAGGATTGAAATGGCGTGAAACACGAATCATGTTTGGTAAGTCTGCGACTGAGGTGATGTGGATTACTGATTCAGCAGAAAACGAATATTATCAGACCAGGGCAGAGAGTCATGGAGCGGTTTATATATCAAGATTGCAGATCGAAACGCAGGGTGGCGAAACCTGTTTAAGAATGCTATTTGAAGGTGAACCACAGGGGACCTTTGCAAAAATAATGGCTGCTGCAACCAGCTTTATTTTTAAAGGTGCGACCCAAAAAGCGCTGGATGAAGATCTAAGAAACATTAAAGCTTCTGTAGAAAATTCTGATTGATAAATTATCATTGGATGAGGTCGAAAAGATCTCCCTCAACAGCATCAATTAATAAAGAGTAAGCAGGAAGAAGTAACCATGAAGATACGAATGAGTCCAAATATTGCCATAAGACATAAAGATTTCACCGGAGCAGTTGAATTCTATTCTAACGTGATTGGATTTGAGAATCGGTCCTCTGATCCAGAATTGGCGGACTTTGATGCGAATCCGATCAATTTATTTGTCCTGGAAGATGATGAGTTTAGTGGCCCTGTCATGGAATTATTCGTAAGCAACCTGGAAGAAGCTCGAGACCATTTGGTAGAAAATGGTTGTGAGGTTCTTCGGTGGAGAGGGAAGGGGCAGGATTGTTATATCCGAGACCCATTTGGTGTGATCTTCAATCTTTGGGAAGGGTAAATTACGCTGATCGGGAAACCAAATATAGAAATAAAGGAATAGAAAACGGCTATAAGCCGTTTTCTATTTAATGAGCCTAAGAACAACTTTGGAAGCAGCAAATATTTTTAGAGTTGAATAAGCCAGTATAATGGATATGGGCCCTGTAGATTGAACTGCACCCGGATTTATTTCAAGATGTTTTGTCGTCAGCTTTTCTGAAATGATCAGAATAATGCTGTGTTGGAGGAAGATATGAAAGCAATTGTGTGGACGAAATACGGACCACCGGATGTCCTTCAACTACAGGATGTTGAAAAACCAATCCCAAAAAACAATGAAATATTGATAAAAATACATGCGACAACAGTAACAGCAGGAGACAGCGAGCTGCGAAGGCTCAAGCTCCCGCTTATGTTATCGTTCCCCATGAGGCTATATGTGGGACTCACGAAACCAACAAGAATAACCATCCTTGGACAAGAATTAGCTGGAGAAGTTGAGGAAGTTGGCAAAGATGTAGAACTATTCAAAAAAGGTGATCAGGTTTTTGGAACTACTGGTTTTGGTTTTGGCGCATATGCTGAGTACATTTCTCTGCCTGGAGACCCAAATGATGTACAGGGAACCCTGGCAATAAAACCATCCAATATGACCTATCAGGAAGCCGCTGCAGTTCCTACTGCGGGGTTTGAAGCATTGCATTATCTCAGGCTAGCAAATATTCAGCGCGGACAAAAAGTTTTGGTTTTTGGTGCAGGTGGAAGTATCGGTACTTTTTCCGTACAGCTTGCCAAGTATTATGGTGCTGAGGTGACTGGTGTTGACAGCACAGGGAAAATGGAGATGCTACGCTCAATTGGTGCAGACTATGTTATTGATTACACTCAAGAAGATTTCACAAAAAACGGCCAGACCTATGATGTGATTATCGATGTCGTAGGAAAGAGATTGTTTTCACGCAGGTTAAAATCGCTAAAAGAAAATGGTTATTATTTTTTAGCGAATGCTGGGCTGTCGCACCTTATTCTCAAAATATGGATTTCATTGACGAGCAGCAAAAAAGTAATTATTGCAGCAGCGAGCCAAAAGAGGGAAGATCTAATTTATCTAAAAGAGCTGATCGAATCCGGGAAGCTAAAAACGGTTATTGATAGAAGCTATCCATTGGAAGAAATTCCTGAGGCGCATCGCTATGTCGAAACAGGACAAAAAAAGGGAAATGTTGTCATACTAATAGAGCATAACAACTAAGCCTGATATTATACGACCAGCATTTTCTGTAAATCAATAAGTTGAAAGAAGGGACACTATGAAAAAGGCAGAACTTTTGCAAAATACCTTTTATCGCTGCGTTGTAGCTTGTCTACAAAACCCCAACGCAGAGCATTGGGACCAGGACTATAAAAATTCGTAAGTCCTAAAAGGATAACTTCCTAACCATACGTTGGAATAATTTGCTTTCGTTGGGGCTGGGACATCCAGCTCTGATTGAAAAGACAGCCAAGGTTCACAGGTATGTCGAAAAAGGAGGCAAATAGAAAAACATTGTCATTGTTATTGATAATCCTAAATAAAAGGAGAAAATAATGGAAACAAACGAAAATATCGCCAAATACGCTGCCCGCCTGGAGATCGACTATCCGGAGAAACTGGATCGGATGACAACTTTCTTCCGATTGATCATGGTCATTCCCATCGGTATCATCCTCGGTCTCATCTCGGAGGCAGGTCAGACTGTCACTAATACTGTTTTCCTCAATGAAGCCGGTGATGTGATGAAGTCAACTCAGGAGACGGTTGGAGGTCTGGCAAGTGGTCTCTTCGCAGCCACAGCCTTGATGATCGTTTTTGGGAGGCGTTATCCACGCTGGTGGTTCGATTTTTCTCGCGAGCTGGCTCGATTTGGGGCCAGAGTCGCCGCCTACCTTTTCCTGCTCACGGATCAATACCCATCCACTGTCGAGGAACAGTCTGTCCACCTGGAAATCGACTATCCGGATGTAGAAAGGGACCTCAATCAGTGGCTGCCTCTGGCCAAATGGTTACTGGCGATCCCGCATTACATTGTCCTGGCATTTCTCGGGATTGGGTCCTTCTTTGCCGTGATCATAGCCTGGTTCGCCATTCTGATAAAAGGAACATATCCGAAAAGTCTCTTCGACTTCAATGTCGGGGTAGGTCGTTGGGCTCTGCGGGTGGAGGCTTACGCAATTCTGCTGGTGACTGACGAATATCCGCCATTCAGTTTGAAATAGCAAAGACACCCAACCAACCCTTTTATGGATTGCCCGTGCTTGTGCAATTGCCAGGCACTGACTGTACTTAAAATAAAGCCAAAGGATCAACCGGGTAGACATCTAGCATACTCCTTTTCCTATCCGGTTAAATTACATTTGATCTGTCTGCGCCTCAGGATAGCGTGCGCGCTGATTATATTAAACTCAAGGATTGTTGACACAAAATCCCCGCTTTAGCCCAATCTTCGGTTGCAGAATACAATTGTATTGACAGAAGCAAGACAATATCGTGTTAAAAAAAGCACCCCGCATGAAAATGGCGGGGTTTGCTTCTTTAATGTTGGCTGCAATGTCGCGCCTATAATAAAGCTGTGAATGACTATTGTCAACCTACAATATTGTTAGCTGCCATCAGGACAAAATATTGCCTTATGGCCTTCTTTTCTTTTATGAATATCCTAAAACATCTCCCGATTTTTCATCACCCAATCGAATAACTTCTGGATTCCCTTCTCGACACCGATCTGCGGCCACCAGCCAAGCGCAGATTCTGCCGCGCGGATATCGGCGTAAAAGACGTGCTGATCGCCGGGGCGCCAATCGTCTCGGGCAACGGGGATTTTACGCCCCAGCAGCTTTT
Organism: Candidatus Desulfolinea nitratireducens; assembly: GCA_014382535.1. Taxonomy (GTDB): domain Bacteria; phylum Chloroflexota; class Anaerolineae; order Anaerolineales; family Villigracilaceae; genus Desulfolinea; species Desulfolinea nitratireducens. Next base: position 22,647 of record JACNJN010000097.1, read on the forward strand.
CAAGCATCGGGAAGAACTCGGCATAGACCGAGATCACATTTTCCGGCCCCCCACCCAGGTTGTAAACCTTCCCCGCGACAACATCAATCCGTTTAATAGCCGCATCGTAGGCATCCAGCAGATCGTCCACGTGGAGCACATCGCGGACCTGTTTGCCGTCGCCATAGATCGTGATCGGTCGTCCTGTCACCGCCGCAATGATAAACCACGCCAGCCAGCCCTGATCCTCAACCCCAAATTGACGCGGGCCATAAATGCAACTCTGACGAAGGACGACAGATCGCAGCCCATAAATACGGGCATAATCGCGGGCATATTGATCCCCCGTTCCCTTTGAACAGCCGTAGGGAGAATGAAAATCCAGGGGCTGCGACTCGGGGCATCCGTGTTTCAGGTTTGCGTAGCGCCAACGAGTGGCATCCTCGGCGAGAGCGACATCTTCCATCCCCCCGTAAACCTTATTTGTGGAGGCGTAGATCACGATCGGGTCACGTCCCGAAAGGCGGGCGGCCTCGATGACGTTGAAGGTGCCGAGGGCGTTGATCTCAAAATCCTCGCGGGGATCCGTGACCGATGTTGTCACTGCCACCTGGCCGGCCAGATGGACGATGACTTCTACGTCCCTGGCGGCGGATGCCAGGGATGCAGCATCGCGTATATCAGCCTGGGCAAGTTGAAAGGAGTCCGCGCCGTGAGTCTGGCGCAGCCAATCCACATTGCGAGGTGCCCCCGCGCGGGAGAGATTATCATAGACGATCACATCCTCGCCGCGTTCCAACAGACGGTGGACGTAATTCGAGCCGATAAATCCGGCCCCACCGGTGATGAGGTATTTCATAATATTTTCCCTGTGGGGGCGGGTCTAAGACCCGCCCTTACGAAAATCCTTCAACTGCTGATAAATTCCCGAAAGCGTTTCGCCCTCAGTCGTGAAACCGTAAACCCCGACAATGCCAGTGAAAGCGTAGTTATAAAGGCGCACGACGAGGGCGACCGCGAGGGCTGTGGACATATCGTTAGAAAGGAGATTGAGCGCACCACCAATGGCCGCTTCGAGGGTGCCGATTGCACCCGGCAGCGAGGGGATGGCATTCCCAAATGCTGCTGCACCAAGCCCAAAGAGACCCCAAATAAGGGTGGCCTGTGGGAAGAAGGCGGCAATGATGAGGGTATATTGGAAAATGGCGATCGCCCAGTTGATCAGAATCCAAAAGAGGAAACGGAGGAAGAGCCAGCCTTCGGTAAAGACTGAAAGACCCGCCAGAAGCGATTCGACCAGGCCGCTGCCGAGTCCCTGTAGTTTAGGGATGCGGGCGGTTAATTTGTTGAAGAGGTTGAGCGCCCATTTTTGATTTCGAGCGATAATATATAGGGCGACAATTGCAATCAGAACAACCCCACCGATCAGATAACCGATCTGTTCCGTCCCCTCGGCTTCAGCCACGTAGGGTACGGCCGTGATCAGAATCGCCGCCGAGATGATCAGATCGAAGATCCGCTCGACGACGATGGTCGGCAGGATCTCGGTAAAGCTGAGTTCTGTTTTTCGACTGAGTAAAAAAGCGCGCCCGATCTCCCCCAGACGGAAGGGCAGAAAGTTATTCATCAGATAGCCTTCGCCGACCGTAATGAAAGTATCGCGATAAGAGGGTCGGTTTTTTAGCAAAGTCCGCCAGACAATGCCGCGCACCATCAACCAGATGACGCTCAGAATGGCGGCTGCCAGGAGCAGAGTGTAATTTGCGGCACGGATCGCCCTCCATGTTGAAGGGAGGTCAACGGCATTTAATATAACGGCAACGAGAGCAAGACTGATGATCGCACCCGGGAGCCAGCGTTTTGCGTTTTGGAGGAAGGTTTTCATTTCGGGAATTTACCACAAAGACACAGAGAGCACAAAGAAGAATCTTTGTATCCACAGAGAAAAACTCTGTGAATTTTGTGTCTCTGTGGTAAAGCTTTAATCGTCGTCCAGTTTTAAGACCGCCATGAAGGCAGCCTGCGGGATCTCCACATTGCCAACCATCTTCATGCGTTTCTTACCCTTTTTCTGTTTTTCGAGTAATTTCTTTTTACGGGATATATCGCCGCCGTAGCATTTTGCGGTCACGTCCTTGCGCAGGGCTTTGATGTTGGCGCGGCTGATCACACGTCCCGCTGCGGCGGCCTGGATGGCGACATCGAACATCTGGCGCGGGATGGTTTTGCGTAGCTTTGTAATGAGTCGCTGACCTTTATGATAGGCTGCCTCACGGTGGACAATTGCGGCCAGGGCATCCACGGGTTCCTGGTTGACCAGGATCTCCAGCTTAACCAGATCATCCTTGCGATATTCGGCGAGATGATAATCTAAAGAAGCATAACCGCGGGTACGTGATTTCAAGTCATCGAAGAAATCGATGATCAGCTCAGAAAGAGGAATTTCATAATTTAACTGCACACGGCTGGGAGCGGGGTACTGCTGCTCTATGAAAGAACCGCGTCTCTTGGTGACCAACTCCATGATCGGGCCATAATATTCAGTGGGCGTGAAAATTTCGATATTCATCCACGGCTCGCGGATCTCCTCGATATCGCCCTCTTCGGGCAGTTCGGCGGGCGAGTCGACCATAAGGGTCTTGCCATCCTTCATCAGCACCTCGTACTCAACCGATGGCGCGGTAAAAAGCACGTTCAGGTCGTATTCTCGCTCAATCCGCTCCTGAATGATCTCCATATGAAAGAGACCCAAAAATCCGGCGCGGAAGCCAAATCCCAGGGCCTGGGATGTTTCCGGTTCGTAGACCAGGGAGGCATCATTGAGTTGCAATTTTTCAAGCCCGTCACGGAGTTCGGAGTATTCCTCTGCGACGACGGGATAGATCCCGGCGAATACCATCGGTTTGGGCGTCCGGTAGCCCGGCAGCGGACCGCTCGCTGGGCCTCTGGCTTGCGTGATGGTATCCCCGACGCGGCATTCCTGGATAGTTTTCAATCCTGTGGCGATATAACCAACCTCGCCTGCGCTGAGTGTTTTTGTGGTTTTCATTACTGGTGCAAAGATGCCGATCTCGACGGGTTTGAGATCCGTTTTTGTGGCCATCAGCCTGAGTGTGTCAGTGGGTGTGAGTGAACCGTCCACAACACGGACATAGGCTATTACGCCTTTATAAGAATCATAATGGGTGTCAAAGATCAGTGCGCGGAGCGGGGCATCCGGATCGCCTTTTGGCGGCGGAACACGTTTAACCACCGTTTCGAGAACAACAGGGATGTTGATATTATTCTTGGCCGAGATGCGCAGGATCGAATCCGGGTCGCCGCCGAGCAGGCTGACGATATCGTTCGCCACCTTATCGGGGTCGGCAAATGTCATGTCAATTTTATTGATAACGGGAATAATTTCCAAATCCGCTTCGAGGGCGGAATAAAGATTTGCCAGCGTTTGGGCCTCGATCCCCTGGGTCGCATCCACAACGAGGAGGGCGCCCTCACAGGCGTTCATCGCACGGCTGACCTCGTAGCCAAAATCGACGTGACCGGGGGTGTCGATCAGATTGAGATCGTAGATAATTCCGTCTTCACCGGTGTACTTCATATAGACGGCAGAGGCCTTAATGGTGACACCCTTTTCACGCTCGAGATCCATATCGTCGAGGACCTGCGCGGTCATATCGCGGTCTGCGATGGTGTCGGTCAGTTGCAGCAGGCGGTCAGCGAGGGTCGATTTGCCGTGGTCGATATGGGCGATGATGGAGAAATTACGAATATTCTTGCTCATGGTTCTTTCTTTTTTTTTACCACAGAGACACAGAGAGCACACGTGTGCCTGCGCACAGTGCAGGCACATGTGTGCCTTCGTGGTGAGAATTAAATATCAGATTTTATAGCGGGGGAAGTATACCATTTTGTGGGTGATCGTTATTTGAGATTTGATATTCGGAATTTGGGAATCAGGCAGCCTCTGAGTGGAACGCAGCGCAGTCGCCTGTACCCGAAGGGTGAAGAGCGGTGTTTGCACCCCCCCATCCTTCGACTACACCGTTCGGGCCGGGAGCCCGCTGGGGCGATACGGCCTTCGGGAGGAACTGGATAACTTTTCCAACACTTCCTGGGCGTCAAATTGCCATAGGAATGATATTCTCAACGATGGCCGGAGGTTGAAATGAAGACAGAGTAATTTTAATCTACTTTCAAATACGACTTTAATGCCTGAACAACAACTTTATGGTCGTCTTCCTGGGGCAGGCCTGAAACCGTGATCGTGCCAACAACCCCGGTTTCCTTGATGATGATGGGAAAGCAACCGCCATGCGGGGCATACTCGCTCTCAGCTAATAAAAACAGCTCTTCTAAACTTTTTCCTTCACTCTTCAAGAGTTGACCGATGTAAAAAGAGCTGTGCCCAAAACGATTGACCAGCCTAACTTTCCGTTTGATCCACTGATCATTATCCGCACTGGTCCCAGGTCGACTGGCGTGAAAAAGCTGTTGTTCGCCGCGTTGGATATCGATCGTGATCGGGAGTTTATTTTGGGCGGCATATTCCACCAGCCAGGAGCCAATTTCCCAGGCGGTATCCTCATTGAATTTGGCAAATTGCAGTTGCTGCTCTTCTAAAAGTAATTCTTCCAGTAGTTTATTCATAGGTCTTCCTTTTATTCTGTTGTAGTTTCGCGCTATTCCTTAAACTTTGCTTCCATCTCCTGGATGACCTCTTCCATCAGATCCACGGCATCTTTTAAGGTCTCGGCATCGAAAGCGAATTTTGCCCCGGCCGTCTCGAAGAGTTCCGGGAGGGAAACGGTCGAACCCAGGGCCAGCGCCTTGCGATAATCTGTTATGTATGCCCCAGGATCGGATGTGGTTGGTAGGCTTCCTCCAATGAAGAAACCTCATCTTCTGAGAGAACGATATCCATTGCTGTGATGGCCTGATTGAGATGTTCCATTTTGCTGGCCCCGATGATGGGAGCGGTGATATGGCTTTTGCTAAGCATCCAGGCTAGCGCGATCTGGGCGGTGCTCACCCCATGTTTTTTGGCAAGTTCCCCGGCTCGTTCAACAATAGTGAAATCTTCATCACGATAGTACATCATATCTGCAAAATCATCACTCTTGGCGCGGACAGTGTCTCCGCCCCCCTCGCGTTTGCGGTTGCCCGCCAGAAATCCGCGTGCCAGCGGGCTCCACGGAATCAGGCCAACGCCCTGATCGATACACAGCGGAATCATCTCGCGCTCTTCTTCGCGGTAGACCAGATTGTAGTGATTCTGCATGGAGACAAAACGTGTCCAGCCGTTTGTATCGGCGGCGTGCTGCGCCTTAGCGAACTGCCAGGCGTACATCGAGGAGGCACCGATATAACGCGCTTTGCCGGCTTTGACGACATCGTGCAGGGCCTCCATCGTTTCCTCGATGGGGGTTTCATTATCCCAGCGATGGATCTGATATAGGTCCACATAATCCATCCCCAGACGAGTCAACGAAGCATCAATCGCATCCATGATGTGTTTACGGGAAAGCCCGCCAGCGTTGATTTCATCTGTCAGGTTGGAAAATAATTTAGTGGCAACGACCACGTTCTCTCGCTTGACACCAAATTCTTTTAGCAGTTTTCCTGTCAGTTCTTCACTGACGCCGTTTGAATATATATCGGCGGTATCAAAGAAGTTGATCCCCGCATCCAATGCATTTTTTATAAAGGGGCGCGAGGGTTCCTCATCCAATATGTAGGGGCGCCATTTGGACGTGCCATAGGTCATCATGCCCAGACTCAGCCGTGAGACTTTCAGTCCGCTTTTTCCAAGGTTGACGTATTTCATATTTTCTCCTTTATCCTAAAACCAAATACAAAAAAATAGTAACTCAAGTTACGCACTTTGCACAATGAAGATTCGATTTTATAGTTAGCCTTGAGCATTGCCCCCACCCAGCCTCCCCCAAATTCCAAGTGCGTGGAATTTATGGGAGGGGCATGGCTTTAAAAGTAGTGTTTTTCTCTGAAAAATACTACTTTTACTGGTTCTCCCTATTTTTGCTTTTAGAAATGGGGAGATGTCCGAGAGGACAGAGGGGCAATACAGCTCAACAAAGAAAGTGCGTAACGTGCGATAGTAATAATAAATATTACCACTTTCCAAATTGTGAATATTCTTTGCCTGCGCGGTATTCTTCTATACGCCGCCTGATCCCGGGAGCAGTATTTTTGGGGAGAGCACCCATTGATAAAAGCTCAACGATCTCGATCTCGCTGTCGTGTTCACCAGTATAAGTGAAGTCTTCGCAGAGGAAGACAACGATATGATCGCTGCGACCAAAGATATAGTTGGTGTATATGCCAAATAGTTTCATCTCTCCCAAGGTGGCACCAGCCTCTTCCATCGCCTCGCGACGAGCGGCTTCCTCCAGGGTTTCGTTGCGCTCCATCCCGCCGCCGACGAGGAACCACAGGTCTTGATAGCTATGTTTTACCAGTAAAACCTTTTCGTCGCGGATGAGTAGAACGCGTACGCCCAGGGTGACGGGTTTTGTGATCGCGGATAAGCGAACGTAGATTTGGTAGAGGAGTTTAAGGAAAGAGCAGTTCATATTTGGCGTTAATCTTCGCGTTTAATCCAGCGATAGAAGGCGCTGCGCATCCCCGATTCGAGTAGCCATATCTCATCTTCATTTTGGACAACGCGAATTAATGCCTCTGCAAAGAAGTTTAAAAAGAGCCAACGAACTAGCTTCGAGCGTTTTTGAGTATCGAGGGATACGGTAGCTGGCTCAAGAATATTGCCGTGCGCAAACTTCCCGGCATCAGTTTCAACCGGCAATATAAAGCGAACAATGGCTGTCGTTTCATCGACGATATAAGGACCATAGGCGAAGGGACGATTAACGACTTCGGCGCGAGATGCAAGTTGATCGGCTCGATAACGCCCGTTGACCAGATAGATCGAGTAGCCCCCAATTGTGCTTTCCATAAAATCGAAGACAAGTTGTCTGATTTTCTCATCAGAATAATCTGCTGATAAATTCAGGCCAGCACGAATTTGAGCCAACCCAATTTCCTGAACTCTTTGTTCAATGGTATCGCGGTAGAAAAGGTTATCGAGTGCTTCGCGTAATCTGTCTTCACGCGAAAGCGGCATGAAGAATTCGTAGATCAAGATGCTTGGAGAGACTTCCAAAATATAATCGGTGAATAATCTTTTTTTCTGGTGCAAGAGTTCTTTAAAATCACTCAGGCGGACGCGCAGAATCTCTGGTTTGGCGAGATATTGCTTCCCCTTTGCTTCAATTAGATCACTCAACTGATAGATGATATTTTCTTCGGTTTCAGCGAGATTCCATTCCGCTTTTTCAGCAAGTGATTGGGCTGAAAAAAACGTCTTTTCCAGTGCGTGTTGCACAAGAAAGTCGAAGGTTTCTTTAATTGTCTGGGGCTTTGTCATTTTGAAAAATTCCCTTAGGAAAGAATTTCCAGCTTCGCCAGACTCGCTGCGAGGCGCTTGATCCCCACGCTCTCGAAAACGATGGTTACGGTTTCGTCGCCGTCTTCGAGCTTGCTGCTGAGGACGATGCCCTCATCCCAGGTGGGATGGCGGACTCGCGATCCCATTTTGTATTTTGCCTCCATAACGGGAGCAGGCTGCTCTGTCGAGCGTCCAGAAAAGCTCGACAAAGAAGGGGTAGACCACCTCGCCTGAGAGCGGGATGCGGATCGAGAGACACGTCCCGCGCGGGATTTTCCGAGCATCAGATCTTCGGGGATATCATCCAGAAAGCGGGAGGGGTAGGTCGCCTCGGCATAGCCCCGTCCACCACGCTGCACCGAGCGTACGAGATAAAGATGGTCTTTTGCACGAGTGATGCCTACATAAAAAAGGCGGCGTTCCTCGGCCATCTCTTCGGGTTCATCGAAAGAGCGGTTATGCGGCAGCAAGCCATCATCCAGCCCGACGATGAAAACCACGCCAAATTCGAGTCCTTTTGCGGCGTGCAGGGTCAGCATCGTGGCCGCATTTTGCCCTTCGGTAAGCGTGTCCTGGTCGGAGATCAGGGCCACATTTTCAAGAAATTCCGTCATTGTGCGCTGGTCATATTCCTCAGCCAGGCGACGCAGCTCCAGCACATTTTCCCAGCGGTCAATGCCCTCATCCGTGCCGTCATCGAGATGGTCCTGATAGCGAATATCGGCGATGACCTTATCGAAAAGTTCGCTGATCGTCAGGATATCAGATGATGCGCGCCACTCTGCAAAGAGATTGCCAAAATTGGAGAGAGGGGATGCTGCGCGCGCGGAGAAGGAATCCCAATAAGGGGATTTTTTGCCACGAGAGAGATCGAGCAACACAGCGCCGGGAGAGCTGCCAGCAGCCCGAGCAACCTGATGCAGGTCTGTGAGCGTTTTTTTGCCAATCCCCCGTGGCGGTGTGCTGATCACGCGCGCCAGGCTGACCTGATCGCTGGGATTATGGATCAGCCGCAGATAAGCGATGACATCTCTGACTTCACGACGGCCATAAAATCGCTGAGCCCCAACGAGTCTGTAGGGCATCTGTGCACGTAGGAAGGCCTCTTCCAGGAGGCGGGATTGGGCATTGGTGCGGTACATGATCGCACAGTCGCTGGGTTGGACGGCCCCATTGTTGGTGATCTGAAGGATGGTGTCAACGATGAAGGTCGCTTCGGCATAGTCATCGGCAGCTTCAAAATAGGAGAGCTTATGCCCCTCGCCACGCTCGGTGAAAAGTTGTTTGCGTGTCCGTTGGGGATTGCGATCAATGACCGCCATCGCTGCATCGAGGATATTCTGTTTGGAGCGATAATTCTGCTCGAGGAGAATGGTTTTCGTATTGGGGTTATCCTGCTCAAAACGGTGAACATTTCGGTAATCTGCCCCGCGCCATCGATAGATCGAATTGTGAACGACAATACCGCTAGCAAGATAATTATGTAAATTATCAACTTCTATATCATAAACGTCCCCAATATAGGGTTCGCGAGATATTTCTACGATAATATCTTCGACAATTTTCCCATCCTTTTCAACAGCTACTATCATGGAGGGATGAAGTTGACTAGTTGGCATCAAGTTGAAACGGGGTGATAAAGGGGCATCGCCCTTATCAACCAGAAATGCGCCAACAAGAATTTCTGTGTTGCCCACATTTTTACTAAGTTCTTCTGCTACTGCATGAATATCATTATATTTCAGCCGATTAAATCCAATACGCCAATTGTTTCGGCTACGAATGCGTGGATTATAGCCTTGCTCTTGTAACTTCTTTGCTAACCCTTCTTCACTACTCCACAGATCAACGCGATGAGCATGCCACGGTGATTGTTTCGTTTTACGCCCATCACCAAAATAACGGATATTGATCAAATTGCGATAAGTTCCTTGCGGAAGATAGTGGGGATATTTTTCATCGATCTCCAAATCACCCATGAGCCGTTGAGCGTTTGATCTTGTATCTATTTCTTCAAAGAGATGATTAACCTTTTCTTGTGTGAAGCGCATTTTACGTCCGCTTGTATGGAAAACGGTTGTGGGGATACCGTAGCTGAATGCATAAAATGCTTCCCAATAATGGGCTTCTGCTCTATCTTCACAAACTTTTAAAACCCAGATTTTGTCAGCTTTCTCTTGATTGCTGCGAACTTGCAAACCAATTTTTATAGATAACCCATCACTGCGCGAATGAGAAGCAACCCCTACTCTATAGCCCTTATCCTTGCGATACATGAGATAAACATAATTTAAATTAGCACTAAGCCCGAGCCGTGCAAAAATAATGTGGTTTGGTGTTGCACGGAAAGAATAGCCCTTTTGAGTTTTAACAGACACCAATTCGCCTTCAAAATATCTTTTGCCAATATGACCAATCCGAGATGGAAGTGTCGATCCGCGCCCGCTTGCGGCGATGACCTGATCCCCGATTTTTAGGTCGGCGATAGATTTATTTCCCTTGCTTGTAAGGATGCTTGTTTCTGGTGGAAAACATTGATCCGGATCTCCGACGACAAAGATATTATGATGGAAGGATGCCAGATGTTTAAGCAGCGTGTACTGGGCGATATTGGTATCCTGAAATTCGTCTACAAGGATATGCTGAAAACGCTCCGAATATTTCTCACGGATAGCCGGCTCTTCTTCCAGCAGGCGCGCTGTCATCATTAATAGATCGTCGAAGTCGAGGGCGTTGTTCTCGAGCAGGAGCTCCTGATAACGGGCATAGACCTGCTTGACGACCTCATCACGGTAGGTGGTGGAGGGATATTGGTCTGCGCGGATAAGCTCGTTTTTTGCATTGGATATCGATCCATGCACTGAGCGGGGTCGATAGCGTTTCTCATCAATGTTCAATTCACGCAAGGCGCTCTTGACCACATTGATCTGATCATCAGCGTTGAAGATGACGAAATTATTATCAAAGGGAAGATGCTCTACTTCACGACGAAGGATGCGGGCACAGACGGAATGGAAGGTTCCCAGCATCAGCCCTTGAGAAAATTGAGGGCCGATCAGATTTTCAACACGTTCTTTCATCTCACGGGCGGCTTTGTTGGTAAAGGTCACGGCCAAAATTTGATAGGCGCGTACACCCTGCTGACCAATCAGATAAGCGATGCGTTGTGTCAGTACGCGCGTCTTGCCAGAGCCGGGGCCGGCGAGAACCAGAATAGGGCCAGTACCGGCGGTAACAGCCTCTTGTTGTTGGGGGTTGAGAGAGTCGATAGAATTCACGGGTTAATTAAATGATAGGGGCTGGTCTTACGTGTACAGTCAGACCCGCCCCTATGGGAGGTTATTTCCTTTGAAAGGATGAATAGAGGAATATCCTGTATTCTATTTTATGAAAGGAGGGCTGTCAACAAAGTAATCCATTTTGCTTATATTCAGTCTGATAAAGTAAAAAAAAAGACATTAAAGGCATACCCAACATCATACTGGAGTACTATTTAAATTTCTACAGACCTGATCTGCGAATATCGTATAATCGCGGCAGTTGACGGTTACACAGAATTGGGTATAATCGTAAACCTGTGTTTCTTTATCTCTTTGCCTTTTTCCTCGTCAATTTTTCAGGAAAAGTTTCCAGATTTTTTCTAGATGAGGAAGAGATCTAAGCTTCCCCCTGTTGGAAAAATAAAACTTATCACGATATGATTGCAATTTTAGTTTGGAGGCAACATTGGCAGTAAACGGGAAA
>JACNJN010000194.1 GCA_014382535.1 Candidatus Desulfolinea nitratireducens
GGTTTGAAACCTGCGGGAGGTTATGCTATCTGCGGGAGGATTATCCGCTTTAATTAATCAAAGAACCCTGGGATTATCTCCAGGGTTCTTTGTGTGACGATAACCCGTCAGTTTGGATCAACCCGGCTGAGGGGATCAGCTGGCTGATGTCTTTTTTAAGGTTTTCTTTCCATACTGCCAGACAATATACCCGACAACGATGAAGTACAGTCCAAACAGAATTAGAGCTGCAGAATCTGATTTCAGGGCGGGAAGGACCCAATTGGACCAATTGAACATTGTATGCCCCAGCATTGCGGCAAAAATACTTCCCTTTGTGTTTGCGTAGAACCATGCCAGAATAATGCCAACCAGAGTTGTCGTCAGCATAAGTCCCCAAAAAGGACGGTTATAGTAATCCTCTGCGCGCGGGACAAAGAATAGGGGCAGATGCCAGAGACCCCACATCAAGCCTGCCAAGATCGCTGCCGTCAGCGCATCATATTTACTTTGTAGATGCTCAAAAACATATCCACGCCAGCCGAATTCCTCCTGCAAAGGACCAGCGAGGAAGAAAATATAAATCAGGGCAACGGGCAACGCAACAGGTTCTGCCAATACGGCGAACTCAGGGAGTGAATTGCCAAGCAAGCCGGACAATGCCAGTGAACCACCGATCAACACCGGGAAGGTCAGGAGAACGACCCACCACCATTTACCAAGGCGGGCCATGAAGCCGCGTTTGAGCAGATCTTTTACTCCTGCACCCCTCTGGTAAAAAAAAGTTGTTACAATCGCAGCAACAAGCGGCCCCCATGCCCCCAGGTTGAGAGCGAGAATACTTTTTACACCTTCCGGTGCAATCCACATATTCTGCGCGATCAAGGCTTCAGGGATCCAGATTAACCAGGAAAAACCGTATGCGATTAACATGAAGACAATGATTGAATATTTTTTGGGCGTTTTTGTGTTATTGGACATAATAATCTCCTTAACTAAATTGAAATGATTGTTTGAAGGTATCAAGCAACAGGCATCAAACTGCCTAAAAGAATTTTTTGCTTGAATGGAGTATACAAATATATGCTGTTATTCACATCGTCCAAATGGACAAAATCTATTGTCTTTTAGGACATTGTCCACTGGGGTAACTTACTTAAAAATGCTTTAAATACTACTTTTTGGTGATATTGAATTATAGTAAAATCGTTTTACGTTATTCTAGTCGATAGGAGATATGTATGAATACAGTCACTGTTTCCACCAAATATCAGGTGGTCATCCCCCTGAAAGTGCGCCAATCACTTCATATTCAGCCTGGTCAGAAAATGCAAATGATCGCGTACGGGAAACATATTGTCATGATCCCCATCCGACCGATCCAGGAGGCAAGGGGATCTTTGCGGGGAATTGAACCTGATCCCCAGCGCGAAAAAGTGGATCGAGAAATATGAATGTCGTCGATTCTTCTGGCTGGCTGAAGTGTTTTTCCGACGGTGAAAACGCATCCTTTTTCGCACCTGCGATTGAAGATGCTGAGCATCTGATTGTCCCGGCAATCTGGTCAATGAAGTTTTCAGGCGTCTGCTGAGCTTGCGTGATGAGCAAATTGCCCTGGTTCATATTGGAGATATGCATCAGGGACAGATCGCTGACTTAACCGCACCAATCGCCTTGCAAGCTGCCAAACTTTCTGCCGATTTGAAGATAGCCATGGCAGAAAGCATAATTCTGTCCACTTCGCAGACTCATGAAGCCACACTTTGGACTCAAGATGTTGATTTTGAAGGGATAGCAGGCGTTAATTATATTCCTAAGAAGTAGAAGGTAATCAGGTTGGCCGGTTGAGATTGGAAAGGTGAAATTAAGAAAGATTAATGCAGTCCAAATTTCCTGAGCGCGCAGGGCGCGGACGCAAATTCCAAGCCTGACCCTGTAATGTTATCGTAATGCAAAAAGGTGCAAAGAATTTGCCTATCTGATCAAACCCTATATATAATGGATAGGATCCACCAGAACCAGAGCAAAGGAAAAGCAAATGAGTATTCGCCTGCGGTTATTTCTGACCTTCTTCGTCCTGACCGTTCTTCCCCTTGGCATCCTTGGGATGACCATGTTGCAGCCCATCCAGGATGTGGGGGATTTGACGGTTTCTGAAAGCACCGAATTGATGAAGGAACTGGGGGAGGCTTCCATCCAGCAAAAGGCCCTGGATACAGCCCGACAAATCGCCCTGTATCTTGAGGCCCATCCGGCGCTGTTGACGGACCCGGACCTGCTGCTGGCAGATTCAGAACTTGCCGCAATCGCAGTCCAGTCCGTGGGGACAACCGGCTACACCGCCTTATATGATGATCAGGGGATCGTTTACTCCCACGCCAACCCGGCATTGGTCGGCCAGGATATGCATGTCTTTGAAGAGAGCCTGCCCGAATTCTGGGCGATCTTCGAGGCCAGCCTGGACGGAACGAAGGTCGGCTCCTATTATCTCTGGAAGGAACCCGATGATTCGTTCCGCGATAAATTTATGGAATGTGTGCCTGTGGGAGATACAAATCTCAGGATAGCGGCGACCACCTATATTGATGAATTTTACGCGCCGATCCAGGAAACGGAAGAAAAAGCCGAGCAGATCTATATCAAAGCCCGCACCCAGGCAGTTGCCACCCTGGTCGCAGTCGCTGGCCTGGCGCTTTTGGGAGGCTGGTGGCTTTCATCAATCATCAGTAAACCGATCGCTGCGCTGGTTGACGCTTCTCAGGCAGTAGAAAAGGGCCATATCGAAGATGTAAATTTAAAGGAGGTAGAAAAACGAAGCGATGAAATGGGCGCTCTGGCTCGCGTTTTTTCGAATATGGCAGCACAGGTCTATGAGCGTGAGCAATCTCTAAAGGAAGAAGTAAGTGATTTACGCTTGAAAGTGGAGATATTCATTAAGATTGATGAAGCAAAAAAGGAGCGGGATATACACGAAATCACCAAGACAGACTATTTCAATGAACTGGTGAAGCAGGTGAATGATCTAAGAAAATCGAAGGGCGAAGATTGAATTGACCAGATTATCGTAGAAATCATATCTCTTGTTGTAATCCCGGCGATCGTAACCCCCTCGCCGTCAGTCTCAGCTGGGCGAAAAGTGCCAAAAAATAGGCCGGGCTGCGAAAGCAGAGGCAAAAAGGGGCTATGCAAGAAGCCGATTGATTAAGTGTTGTCAGAACAAAGCAATAATCAGCAGGTTCAGCGTTCGAATTTCAGGTAGTCCACCTAAAAAATGCACATAAAAGCAACTCATTATCTTCCTAATAATCTGCCCTCAGGGCAGGTTATTGTTTTCATATTGGAAATTATACTGAACTGCCCCAATTTTCTTGTCAAGAAAGGGTCTTAACAGATATGAAAGGCATGAAATAATTATGTTTAACGGATTAATTTTAGTGTATGATTAATTTTGAACCATGCTGCATATCAGTATAGAGGATGGCTTTTTTTAGTATGAACCCAGATAATGGAGATGGCTTGAGAAACAACATAACTAACAATCAAATTACTGGTGGCGCCAGTATCTTAATAGCGGATGATAATGAGAATTTTCTTGCTTTGATAACACGGCGGGTAGAGAAAATGGGCCATCGTGTAGTTGCTGTCACAGACGGCAGCAAAGCAATTGAAGCAATCAAGAATGATAAATTTGATCTCCTGATCCTGGATATGCAGATGCCAGGTGTTAGCGGTCTTGATGTTATTCAATCCACTCAAAAATATGCCCCAGATCTGGCAATCATCGTAATTACCGGACACGGTTCCATTGAAAATGCGGTTGAAGCACTAAGGTATCGGGTTTTCGACTATTTAACAAAACCACTGGAATCCCTGAAAGTGTTTGAGATAACTGTTCATCGAGCCTTAAACCAGGTTCACCAGTCAAAAGAGAACGCTCGCCTTCTCGAAGAGATCCAACATATGGCAGAATTTGATCCCTTAACCGGATTGTACAATCGCCATCGAATGAATAGCGAATTGGTAAAAGAGATCGAACATGCCAAACGCTTAAAGCATCCCCTTTCATTGATGATGGTAGACATAGATGGCATGAAGCGGATCAATGACACATTAGGACATGTTATCGGCGATGAAGTTCTTAGCCTGGTTGGACAAGTGCTCAAAAAGGACATACGCACGATAGATATTGCTTTCCGCTTTGGCGGGGATGAGTTCCTTGTTATTAATCCCGGTATCAATGGGAAAGAAGCTAGAGTGCTTGCGTGCCGGATTTTCGATAATATTCGGGAGCTGGATTTTGTAGATGTTGATATTTCAATTAGCATTGGGATTGCTCAGTGGAATGAATCTTATCTTGGGGCTGATGATTTTGTTCAGGCCGCCGATCATGCCATGTATCAGTCCAAAAACTCAGTTGATCAGTTTGTTACGGTAATAAATGAATAAATTACGTTCACTTACGATAAATGGGCATCAGTTTCCTCTATCGAAGCTAAAAGATTGGTTTTATGGTCTTAGGCTGCAATTAATCATACCTTATGTCATCCTGACACTCGCGGTCTCGGGGATTGGCATTTATATTGTTACTCGGTTAGTGACCTCGTCATTGCGTGAAAGGTTTTCCAATCAATTGCTGGAGGCCAGTCGGGTTGCAGCAGACGGCATTGTAAATCGTGAAGAAGCCCATCTGGATAATCTCCGTCTTATGGCGTTTACGGAAGGGGTCTCAAATGCCCTCGAGACAGAAAACAGAACTGAACTAGAAAGCCTGCTTTTTCCTCTGGTAGTCAATGAAAACGTTCAATTACTGACCTTGACAGATCGAAATGGTATCGAAATATTGAGCATTATCCAGAATCCCGACACTGGAGACTATGCAAACTCATTTGGAGCTGATTTATCTGGGCTGGGATTAGTAAGGTTGCCGATGATTGGCTTTAGCGATGAGGTCGGGGATAAATTTTCTGCCTTCGACACGACTCAAATTGGTACTTATCTTATGACCAGCGCCCCAGTCTATAACTCCCAGTCTCAATTAGTTGGCGTTATCCTCATAGGAAGCAATGTAGATTCTTTGGTTAAGACAATAAAATCTCAGGCCCTCGCTGATACGATTCTATTGGACACATCCGGGCATGTTCTGGACTCAACATTTCCTTTCATTGATGAGGGAAGAAACAACCTGATGCTGAGTCCAAATGAAGTGGAAGAGCTCGTCATCTCCTTATCAAAAGATGTAACCATATCTGCGAGGGGTTACGAAGTGTTTTATTCTCAATTGATTTTAAGACAAAAAAAAGTTGGGTTTCTGGGGATTGCCCTACCCACGAATTTTGTTGTCGCCACAGAGTCAACAAGTCAGGTCACGCTGAGCATAATCTTCACTTTAGCGACATTGGGAATCGTCGTAATCGGGTACATACTTGCAGTTACTATTGCCCGCCCCATATTGCGGCTGCGTGATGCAGCTGTGGCAGTCGGTTCTGGAGATCTTGACCAACGGGCTCACCTAAGCAGGAGGGATGAGATTGGTCAACTGGGGCATGAATTTGACAAGATGGTAGCTAATCTGCAAGACCGCACATCTGAACTTGCACAATCCGAAAAACTGTCCGCCGTCGGGCAGTTGGCCGCTGGAATCGCCCACGATGTAAAGAATCCGCTTGGTGTGATCAAGGGCCTGGCTGAGGAAATCGAGGAAAATATGCCAGCGAACTCGGATTCTATTCAACATCTTAGAGTAATCCAGGATAATGCCTCACGGGCAGACGCCATCCTCAATGATCTAATGACCTTTTCCCGTCAGTCTGCATTTGAAATGAAGTATCAAAATATTTGCGATACGGTCCACAAAGCGGTTAGATTAACCGGGTATTTGGCCAGGAAGGGGTATGTTGAGATAGATGTAGAAACAAAAACTGATCAAATCATGACCTATTTTGCTTCTCAGCAAATTGAACAGGTGCTCATCAACCTGATCCAAAACGCTGTTCAGGCGATGCCTGAGGGCGGAAAGCTACTCATTAAGGTTTCTGAAGCGTTTGGCAATATTTCCATTAGCGTCGCGGATACCGGGCTTGGCATCAAGGAGGAGAATTTACGCAAAGTCTTTGATCCATTTTATACAACCAAACCAGAAGGGGAAGGGACTGGTTTAGGGCTTTCTGTAAGCTATGGGATAATTAAAAAACATCAGGGGACAATAAAGGTTGAGAGTGTTATTGGGGTTGGTACCACATTTTTGATCAACCTACCCCAGGTTGAAAGCCGTCTAGAAGGAACAAATAAACATGGACACTAAGATATTAGTAATTGATGATGACAAAGATTATCTTGACCTGATGGTGATGCACCTTAAAAGGAAAGGGTATCAGGTTGAAGGCACTTCGGTTGTAACCCACGCACTAACGCTTCTTGGAGACACCAGGAATAACTTTGCTGTTTTGGTTACCGATTGGATGATGCCTGGGATGAGTGGCAATAATTTAGTAAAAATGGCAAAACAAATTAATCCCACGATCGAAGCTATTGTGATCACAGCAATGGGTCAAATGGGGCTATCCGGTAAATTGAAGTATGGCGCCTTTGATTTTCTTACAAAGCCATTGGTCTCAATGAAGGAGCTATCCGAAATGGTACAGCGTGCCTTAGATCACCGGACGGAAAAGATCAATAAAAATTCAGAAAGGTCTACACTACCAGACAGGACTACCTCACCTGACAGGTCTACCTCATCAGATTGGGCTACACTACCAGAAAAGTCCACTCCACCAGACAGGTCTACCCAACCAGACAGGTTTACCTCACCAGACAGGTTTACCTCATCAGACAGGTTTACACAACCAGAAAAGTCTACCCCACCAGACAGGTCTATCTCACCAGATTGGTTTACCTCATCAGACAGGTCTACACTACCAGAAAAATCTACCCC
>JACNJN010000135.1 GCA_014382535.1 Candidatus Desulfolinea nitratireducens
AAAATTTAATAGGCTTTCGTTTCTCTCAATTTTCCCCTTTTTATTGAGATGATACGTAAAATCTGACTATGGAGTTGTCAGAAATAATTAGGTGGTTACTATCTACCTGATATAGTAAAAAAATCAAGATACTCCTCTATATGGCAGGGCAAATGTATGAGCATCCCTCAATTTATTAAACAGAAATTTACCTTCAATAAAGCTTTGGAGATCACCGTTCTGGTTTACCAGGTGATAGCGGTCATTGCATTTATCATCATCCCCGTAGTAGCTTTCCAATGGTGGAAAACTCCTTTTATTGGCGCATTTGTCGAACAAACAATGGTTTTTAATGGCGTTGGACCAATCAGGGAGGGTACAGAAAACGAGGCGTGGGAACTTTTCCTGTCCGGGGTCACATTAGGCGATCAACTCAAAGAGATTGATGGGAAAAGCATCTCCAGTGCTAGTGATATACAAGAAATTCTCTCCACGTATCAATTTAATGATGAAATTCAGGTCACTTACCAACGCGAGGAAGGTTCAAAAAGCAATAAGAACCTCAATCTAATTCCCTTCCCAGCCACTGATAAGATCAAGTACTTTGCCATTCCTTATGGAATAGGGATTGTCTTTCTCTTGCTTGGGTTGTGGATGGCCCGGCTACGCATTTCAGAAAGTGCTGGGCGCGCATTTATTTTATTTGCCACCTCCTTTTCTATTGGCTCAGCTGCACTATTTGACCTATATACCACCCACCACCTCACCATTCTGTGGACTTTCTCCGTGGGGTTTGCCGGAGGTGCGTTACTGGATTTGGCGTTAACCTTCCCTCAGGAATTCAGTTTCACCCAAAAGTATCCCATCATTCGCAGGATCGGGTACATCATCGCCCTTATTTTAGGCTTGCTTGCGCTCCCTGATATCTACAACCTCCAATCGCCTACCAATTACATTCAAAAGTGGCAATTTATTTACGGCTTTACGGGAATTTCAGTCATCATCTTTATCTTAATACTCCTGTATCGCAGCTACACCGATAAGTCGCCCGTCGCCAAACAACAGATCCAAATGGCTTGGTGGGGTATCTTATTATCTTTTGGACCAATCGGGATATGGATGTTCATCTCCTTTTTCCGATCAATGAATTTTAGCCCCTATCTACTTGTCTCTACAATCGGGTTCCCTCTTGTCACCGGCTACGCGATATTGCGGTACCGTCTATTCAAAATTGATTATATTTTCAGCCGTAGTTTACTTGTAATTATTCTAACTGCGATGGCAAGTCTCGGTTATGGCCTCATCATCTGGGGGTTCGGCCTGGTATCCGGAACCCAGATTTCAGCAAATAACCCCTGGGCCATAGGCGCATTTGCCGCATTGTTAGCCCTCTTATTAAACCCCCTTCGGAACCGAATCCAGACAGTGATTGATGCTATCGTATTCCGAGGACGGCACGCCTTTGAAAAACCACTCCAGGATTTTGGGCATAAAATGACCAATGCAAAAGACTTGCCAGCAATTTCCCTTATCCTTCGAGAAGCAATCACAGAAAGCCTGCTCCCCGATGCATTACACATCTATATCCATGATCCTGCAAGCAACCAATACGCTGCGATGGAGTACCAGGGCAAGTTAACCAGCGATATTCGTTTTACCCACAATAACCCGTTGGTAGAAACACTGCTGAAGGAGGACCTGCCCTTCTATATTGATCCAGCAAACCTACCAAAAACATTAGATTCAGAAAATACTCGCTTAATCCTGCTCAATGCCCACCTCTTTGTGCCCCTTAAAAGCATCGACAAACTCATGGGCTGGATAGCATTGGGTATACGTCGTTCCGGAGACCCTTACAGTAGTCAAGAACTTGATTTTCTTGAAAGCTTGAGCAACCAGGCCGGGATTGCTGTTGAGCGTGCTCAGGTTGTAGAAAACATGGAACAACAAGTTGAAGAGATGAATGCTCTCACCTTGATCTCCCAAGGAGTTAGTATTACTCTATCTTTCAACGACGTTCTAGAATTAATTTTTGCCCAAACCACACAGATCATCCCAGCGACCGACTTTCATATCACTCTTAATAATCCGACCAATGATTATTATTATTTTGGCTTTTGCATCGAGGATCAACAACGCCTTACTGAAAAAGAAATTCATCCTCTCCCCCACAACCAGGGAATTGGTCAATGGGTTGCCAGAAATGGCAGGGCTCTTCTTTCTCAAGATTACAATCAGGAGTGTCAGCGGCTTAATGTCGTACCATCCCTGCAAAATATTTACGGTTGGGCGGGCGTTCCTCTAAATGCCGGTTCAGAAACCATCGGTGCACTCAGCATTGGCAGCCGTGACCCCAATACCACCTTTACCCAAAAACAACTCGGGCTACTTCGAGCGATTGCTGACCAAACCGCCGGCGCTATCGTCAAAGCTCGTTTGCTTCAAGAGACCGAACGGCGTGCCAAGCAACTTGCTACATTAAATGAAATTACCCAACAACTAACCTCAACGCTTGAACACGAGCCACTACTTCAAAACATTCTTGAAAGTGCTGTGCAAATTATCGATTGCGAAGCAGGCACTCTCTTCATGGTGGATGAGGACACAAACGAATTAGTATTCACGGTTACCGTTGGATCAGCAGCCACCGACCTGGTAGGACAACGCCTCCCACCTGGAAAAGGTATCGTCGGGGAGGCCGTTGAAACACAAGCTCCAGTTGTCGAAAATAATGTTCGTGAATCTAAGGGGTGGTTTGGCAATACTGACGAAGAGACCGGTTTTGTTACCCGTGCTTTACTTGCGGTTCCGCTTCAGGTCAAAGGACGCGTAATCGGGGTCGTTGAAGTGATTAACAAAAAGGATGGGTTTCCTTTTGTTAATGACGACCAAATTCTCCTCACCGCTTTTGCTGGACAGGCTGCCGTCGCAGTTGAAAATGCCCGCCTCTACACCCTTACCGATCAAGAGCTCAACGCCCGTGTTGAGGAGCTTTCCGTTATGCAACGTATTGATCGAGAGCTGAATGCCAGCCTTGAAACCGACAAGGCAATGCGCACAACCCTTGAGTGGGCTATGCGTCGCTCTCATGCCGATGCAGGTTTGATCGGAAACCTCAATGATGAAGGCATACACATCATGGCGCAAGAAGGTTACGGCGACCAACTCGATCACTATAAAGACAAAGCATTACCCCTCGAATTACCCACCATGCTCGATGCATCTGAAAGTGGGCAGCCAACAACGCGCCAACTCGACCCAATAGAACAAGGCGGATTGTTGCCCGGAACAAGAACCCAAATCGTCGTTCCTCTACAGCGAGAAACAAATGTGATCGGGCTAATACTTTTAGAGTGCATCGAAGACACAACAGTCGATCTCGGATTCCTCAGCCGCCTGAGCGACCATGCCGCTATCGCTATCGCCAACGCCCAACTATACGCAGAAGTCGAAGCAGCAAATATTGCCAAAAGTGACTTTGTCTCATTTGTTGCTCACGAGCTAAAAAATCCGATGACCTCAATCAAAGGCTATACGGAACTGATCGCAGCTGGCGCAGTTGGCGAAATTAATGAAAATCAAAGCAATTTTCTTCAAACCATTCGCTCCAATGTGATCCGCATGTCTACCCTCGTTTCGGATCTGAATGACAACTCAAAAATTGAAGTTGGGCGTCTGCGAATGGAATTTAAAGCAGTTGACCTCCCCGAGATTATTGAAAACGTGATTCGTTCAACGGACAAACAACTTTCTGAGAAAAATCAAACGATTACTCTCGATCTCAATGATACCTTGCCTCAAATTTGGGCCGATAATACCCGCATTGAACAAATTCTTGTCAATTTTGTCAGTAATTCCTACAAATACACACAAGAAGGAGGCAAAATTGTTATTGGAGCCAAAGTGGCCGATAACCAATGGGATCCCGATGGCGCCCCCAAAGTTGTCCACATCTGGATCAAAGACAATGGAATCGGCATGACAGAAGAAGATCAACAGAAAATATTTACAAAATTCTTCCGATCTGAAGATGAAAAAGCCCGCGAAGCCCCAGGTACTGGGCTGGGTCTTAATATCACCAAAAGTTTGATCGAATTGACAGGTGGAACCACCTGGTTTGAAAGCGAATTCAGAGAAGGAACCACATTTCACTTTACCATACCTGTCGTAGAAAAATAAGGCATAACCATGACTCTAACAGCAGTAGTTGGACAAGCCCAGGCATCTGACGGACGAGAAGCAGGATTACAGGCTACCCACCAGGCGCTTAAAAAACTTGGCATAGGCTCCCCCTCTTTCGCCATTATTGTCGCCTCACGTTATTATGACTCTAAAAAAATTGCCAGCAGCGTTTCCAGTTTATTAGGAGAAACGCCAACCATTGGTTTTTCATCTGCGTCTACACTGACAAATGACGGTCAGAGTAAAAACTCGGTTGCAGTGGCTTTGTTCAGCAGCCCAGATCTTAAAATAACGGAACACTGGCTTCCAGGATTTGCCCAAAGTGGACGAGAAACCGCTTCCCTCCTGCGAGAACTTGCCTCTGGTGCTCAAATGGAGGATATAAAAAGAGGTACCGCTTCACATGGAACCGCACCACTAGGAACCGCGCCACTTCGAATTACGCCTTCATCCACTACGCAAAAGAAAGATCAAAAGATACTTTTCTTTGCTGATGGATTTAACGGTGATGCCGAACAAATGTGTCTTGCGTGGACGGGTATCCCCATCTCACTTATTGGAGGCCTCTCAAGCGGCAACCCGCATACTGGCGTTACATCTCAAATTGCCGGAGCCCAGGCAGGGTCAGGGAGTTTAGCTGCCGTAATTATTGAAGGGAATCTAAAAATCGGAGTCGGGTCCGATCATGGTTGGCGTCCTGTTGGAAGTCAATTCCGCATTACCCGCTCACGTGGATTTTGGATCCGTGCCCTGGATGGACGCCCTGCTTCAGAGGTATATTCACAACTCTTCGGCTATCCGGCGCGTGATTGGGGTTTTCCGCCCCTCAATTATTTAGTGCGTCTCTATCCCCTTGGAATTGAACAGGGCCAGGATCTGCTCATCCGTTCACCACTACGTGTTGAGGCTGACGGAAGTTTCCGAATGAATGCCCCTGTCCGTGATGGGATGGATGCCTATTTACTGACTGGCAGTCCCTCAACTTGTATTGAAGCAGCGCAACGAGCCGCACAAAAAGCGAATATCGCCCTTGATGGCGTAAAACCAGCGCTTGTTTTGGTTTTGGTTGATATTGCCTGGCAAATCCTTCTCAAAGCCGAGGCTGGAGCTGAAATCGCTGCAGTTCAAGATGTTTTCGGTAAAGATGTTCCCATAATCGGTGGCTATACCTTGGGGCAGGTAACCCCAGGCAAAAACGGTTCACCACCTGATTTCATAAATCAGCACATCACCGTAATCGCATTCGGGGAAGAAAAGTTGGAAGAAAAATCAACTCTTACGATGAGAAAACCAACTGAAGAAGAAATGGAAAAACGTCGGGATAGTTTGAAATAAAGATTTCCTTATTTTCTTAAATATAAAAACAGCGGGATTTTTCGCTCCCGCTGTTTTTCTTATTGGATCTGCATTAAGCTACATTTGGTAATTCTTCCATCGCGCTCTTGATCGCCTCTGCAGGATGGGCATAATCTTCCAATTCGCCAGCCAAATATGTTTCATACGAAGCCAGGTCAAAGTGACCATGCCCGGACAAATTGAACAAAATCACTCGCTTCTCATCCTTTGCTTTGGCTTCCAGGGCTTCATCAATCGCTGCGCGAATAGCATGTGCACTCTCCGGAGCAGCCAGGATGCCTTCTGCACGAGCAAACTGCAATGCAGCATCAAAGGTCGTCTTTTGGTGAACGGATACAGCTTCAATGAGACCGGCATCGAATAATGCTGAGACACTGGGGGCCATGCCGTGATAGCGTAATCCACCTGCGTGAATCGTTGGCGGGACGAAGCCATGTCCCAGAGTGTGCATCTTGACAACAGGCGCCATTTTGGCTGTATCACCATAATCAAAGGCGTACTCGCCCTTCGTTAAAGTAGGTGTTGCGGTTGGCTCAACAGCCAGCAAGCGCGTACGCTGTCCATTCTTCAGGTTTTCACGCAAGAATGGATAAGCGATCCCCGCAAAATTAGAACCCCCGCCCACACATCCAATCACTACATCAGGATACTCATCCGCCAAATCCATTTGCTTGAGCGCTTCTTCACCGATGACACTCTGGTGCATCAGGACATGATTGAGTACCGAACCCAGGCCATATTTCTTGGCCCCATTAGACGTGGCCGCCACCTCGACCGCTTCTGAGATGGCAATCCCCAATGATCCGGGGCTATCAGGGTCTTCAGCCAAGACTGAACGACCATAATTCGTTGTTTCGGTGGGGCTGGGGAAAACCTGAGCACCGAAAGATTCCATCATGATCCGGCGATATGGTTTCAACCCATAAGAGACCTTGACCATATAGACTTCCAGATCGAGGTCAAAGAAATTGCAGGCCATCGCGAGCGCCGATCCCCATTGCCCCGCACCGGTTTCGGTCGTCATCGCTTTGACTCCGGCAGCCTTATTATAAAAAGCCTGTGCCACAGCCGTGTTCGGTTTGTGGCTGCCAGAAGGAGATGCGCCTTCGTATTTATAATAGATATGTGCGGGTGTACCGAGCGCTTTTTCCAGGCGTCTGGCACGAATTAATGGCGTAGGCCGCCACAGTTTGTAGATTTCACGCACTTCTTCCGGAATATCAATATAACGTTCGCTGCTGATCTCCTGCATGATCAATTCCATCGGAAAAAGCACCGAGAGAAAATCGGGGGTGATCGGCTCCAGGGTCTGCGGGTTGAGCACAGGAGCAGGGGGAACGGGGCTATCAGCCAGAATGTTGTACCATTGTTTCGGCAGATCAGTTTCGTTCAAGGTAAATCGCGTTTGTTCAGACATGTTATTCTCCTCAAATGGTTCGTTTTTCGTTTGATTGTTAATTAGGTTGCTAGTTTGGAAATTGATGGGCTGGACACCCTTCAAGGTGGGTGAAAAATAATATTGGACAACATTTTTCCTCCAAAATTACTAGCAGAAAATTCCAGGGATATTTTTGGCGAGCACTTTTTCACTATACGATTGGCTATGCATTAATCCCATATTCTCATGCACCTCTTCCAAAGTCTCTTGTGTAACCAATTTGGCTTTTGCGGTCCCACTGAAAAGCACTTCAAGAAGCCTTTTGGGGCGCGAAACATATTCGGCACGGCGCTCCCTCAACGGAGCCAGGTAGTCATTCAATACTTCCGCCAGGCGGTGTTTGACTTCCACATCCCCCACTTTGCCTGCACGATAGCTGTTTTTAACCTCTTCAACCTCAACTTTATCAGGATTGAATATGTCGTGATAAGCAAAAACAGGATTGCCTTCCACATGACCTGGATCCGTTGCGTGGAGACGAGTCGGATCGGTATACATTGACATCACCTTGCGCGTTGTCTCCTCAGGCGTATCCTTCAGGTAAATCGCATTTTCATAGGATGTATGCATGGTTCGGTTATCAAGCCCTGGCAAGCGCGCGGCATCCGACAACAGCGCTTCTGGCTCTGGGAAAGTCTCGCCATAGATTTTATTAAAACGTCGGGAAATCTCACGTGCCAGCTCAATATGAGGCAACTGATCTTCGCCAACTGGCACAAGCTGCGATTTATAAAGCAAGATATCAGCCGCCTGCAAAACCGGGTATGTCAGAAATCCGAGCGAGGGTTGTAAATTCAATTCCTTGATCTGCTCCTTGTAGGTCGGAACCCTCTCCAACCGCGAGACAGTTACCAACATACTAAGGAGCATCGAAAGTTGTGAATGTTCCGGGATAATGGATTGCAGCACGATCGTTGACCGCACTGGATCAATTCCTGCAGCCAGCCAGTCCGCCATTAAATTCAAGATATTTGAATGGATACGCTCAGGATCAGCTTGGCTGGTCGTGAGTACATGCAGATCAGCCACCAGGAAAAAGCACTCATGAGTATCCTGCAACCTCTTCCAATTTTCCAAAGTCCCTACCAAATGACCGATATGTCGCGGCCCTGTAGGGCGATGACCTGTGAGAATTCGTTTTTTTGACATTTAATATCCTTTCAAACCTAATCTGGGGACAAAAATTGTCCACCACACACACATGCGTTGGGCCTGCTGCGCATTATGGATGGATCCTTCCAGGGCCTCAGCACCCCTCCGCATGTGCGATTCATCCATATCTCCATATTTAACGAGAAACGCGTTCATCCCTATTAGGGACGAACGCGTAGTCCGTGGTGCCACCCAGTTTAAGCTGCTAGATAAAAAAATCCCCGATGATGCATTCGGGGAATAGCCAGCTTCACTCTTTTCGGGTACAGCCAATAATGAGAAACAATGATTTATACCCTAGCCCTGTAACGGGGGCATTCCGACAAAGGTTACTTGTTACCGTTCACCTTGCAGCTCGGAGGGCCATTCGACGTTGTCGTTTCTGGCAGGGCTTTCACCAATTGCCTGCTCTCTGGACTGTCGTTCAACGTGTACTCGTCCTCTTCATAGCCTTTTATTATTATATTGACCCAAATTATATATCAGTTGGGGTTTTTGTCAACATCACACAGCAATTTGGAGAATGTCGCTTATAATATGCCTATGATCGAACTCACTATTCCCGGGCGTGGGACATTGGAAATTAAACATCTCGTAACCGATGTAAACGGAACTTTAGCCATAGATGGAATTTTAATTGAAGGTATAGCGCGGCAAATTCTGGCATTGCGTGACCGTTTGCAAATCCATTTGCTTACGGCAGATACACATGGAAAACAAGCCGAGATTGATCACCTATTAAATCTGACTGCGGTACGCATCCAAAAAGGGAATGAGGCTCAGCAAAAAGCAGAGTATGTCCGCAAACTTGACGCAAAAAATGTCATCGCCTTAGGGCAAGGCGCCAATGACGCCGCCATGCTTAAAGAGGCTGCCATAGGAATCGCAGTTATGTCGCCTGAAGGACTTGCCATCGAAGCGCTCAACGCTTCTGACCTGCTTCTTCCCAATACGACCAGTGCCCTGGAGCTGCTCAACAAACCAGTGCGGATTATCGCCAGCCTTCGAAAATGACCTCTTCAAACCCACGTCCCCCACAAACACCATCCGATTTTTCTCAACAAACGCGCCCTACACGCGCCCAACGTCGACGTGCGCAAAGACAAAAAAGAATGCCGAGAAGTGTGGAGGGCCGCTCAAAGCTACTCCAGAATCTTGTCCAGCGGGCTTATCCTTCTTATGAATTCTTTATTTTTGCCCTCCTTTGCGGAGCGATTTTGGGATTGGGTTACCTGCTTGATTCGCAAGCCTTCCTCGTTTTTGGAATTTTGATGGCGCCGCTTATGACACCTTTGGTTGGGATGACTCTCGCTACGGTCAGCGGAATGTCAAATTTCTTCTTTAAAACGCTGGGCGCATTTATTATAGGAATTATTTTTATCTTTCTCACGGGCGCCTTAGCCGGTTTTGCCGCCCGCGTCTGGATGCCGCTCACACTTACTCAAATATTCGTTCACTCCCGTTTATGGTGGACTGATCTGGTCGTTTTGGCCTTGGGATCGATCCTGCTGGCAGCGTCTTTTGTCCGCTCTGAGAAAAAACCTTTTTTACCAAGTGTGATAGTCGCTTACGAACTCTTCCTGCCGCTAAATGCAGCCGCATTTGGTCTTGCAAGTGGGCTTACTCATATTTGGCCCCAAGGCATTTTAGTCTTTGCCGCTCATTTGGCATGGGCAATGTTCTTCGGCGCATTGGCTCTCTTCTTTTTAGGGTTTCGACCAACCAGAGCCTCCGGATGGATTTTTAGTGCACTAATCTTGCTCCTCCTCTTTGGCACATTGGGGAGCCTGCTTACGCCGGGAACAAATCCGACGCCCTCAATCGGAGACCTGCCCACGGCCTCGCCCGTAGTACTTATGATCGGAACCCCGACGGATGCTCCCGTTATGGAGATTCCCTCCTCTAAGACTCCTGCCCCGACTGCTTCCTCCACAGAAAAACCCGTGGCAAGCGCGACGTTGAGCTTGCCACCCTCCCCAGGCATCACCTTAGAGCCGACCTTAACCCCCACCTCGACACTGACACCACATCCCACCCCGTTATATGCGCGGATTACAGCCAGCAGTGGCGGAGGGGCGTATCTGCGTCGTGAACCGGGTGGTCCGGTG
Source organism: Candidatus Desulfolinea nitratireducens (assembly GCA_014382535.1). Classification (GTDB taxonomy): domain Bacteria; phylum Chloroflexota; class Anaerolineae; order Anaerolineales; family Villigracilaceae; genus Desulfolinea; species Desulfolinea nitratireducens. The sequence continues at coordinate 10,216 of JACNJN010000135.1, forward strand.
ATCATTACTCTTGATAATAATGAACTGGTGCAAGCACTGACGGCTCCGCTAGTCTATGACGGTATCCCCTGGGTACAGGTGAAGGTCGTACGCAGCGAGCAAAGTTTTGAAGGCTGGATCATTCAATCTGTTCTAAAAACTGCCACTCCCTCTCCGGAGTGGTAGGAATAATATGTCGTTGCGAGCATCTTTATGCGACGCAATCTCCTTCAGACTGTGTTGGAGATCGCGTCGCCGACAAGCATAGGCTCGCGATGACATAATCTTTTAATTTTTTACGGAGTATCAACATATGCCAATCCATTTTGGAACCGACGGCTGGCGTGCCGTTATCTCAGATTCATTTACCTTTGCCAATTTACGCATGGTCGCACAGGCTATCGCGGATGCTGTCGCTTCCGGGCAATTTGACAAAAAAATCAATGGCTCTCCCGAGCCTGACCTAAAGAAAATCGTGGTCGGATTTGATACTCGCTTCCTTTCTGATCGTTACGCGGGTGAGATTTCACGCGTATTAGCCGCAAACGGCTATACAGTGCACCTGACCCATGCAGATGCCCCCGGTCCCGCTGTATCTTTCGCGGTGAAAGATCTGAATGCCGTTGCGGGGATCATGCTGACTGCATCTCATAACGCGCCTCGATATAACGGAATTAAACTCAAAGCCTCCTATGGCGGTTCGGCCCTGCCAATGCAGTGTCGACGCGTGGAAGTCTATATCAACGACAACGAAGAACGCGCCCGCGGCCCTAACCTGATGAGTTTCTCCGAAGCCCGCGATTTGGATTTGATTAAAAAATTCAACCCCATGCCTGCATATTATGAGCATCTTCGCACGCTGATTGACTCTGATCTGATCGCCGACAATCCCCAGAATGTTGTCGTCGATTCAATGTATGGCTCCGGGCGCGGTGCGATTAAAGGTTTCCTGCAGGGAACGGGGTGCGAAGTGGCTGAGATTCGCCATGACCTAAATCCAGGATTTGGTGGCATTCATCCTGAACCAATTGGCGCAAATCTAGACGCGCTGGCCAGCGCGGTCAGCACCGGCATGGGGGATTTCGGTCTCGCCACCGATGGCGATGCAGATCGTATCGGTGCAATGGATGGACGCGGTAATTTCGTTGACCCGCATAAGATCATGGCTTTGGCGCTGAAACACCTCGTCGAAACACGCGGTATGACAGGCGCGGTTGTGCGCACAGTTTCCACCACACGGATGATCGATCGTCTTGCCAAACGTTATGGATTAAAAATCTACGAGACCCCGGTTGGCTTCAACCACATTGCCGATTATATGATGAGCGAAGATGTGCTCATTGGCGGGGAAGAATCAGGTGGCATCTCCTTTAAAGGGCATATCCCTGAGGGTGATGGAGTCCTGATGGGTCTGTTGATCGTTGAGATGGTCGCAGCAGCCAAGAAGCCTCTTTTCGATATGGTCGAAGACCTGCTTGCCGATGTTGGCCCGGCGCATTATCAGCGCACGGATCTGCGTTTGAAACGTCCCGTCGAAAAAGCTGAAATGACAGAATTTCTCACCAAGCAGGCGCCAAAAGAAATTGCCGATCAAAAGGTGGTTGAAGTCAGCGCCAGCGATGGGGTGAAATATATCCTTGCTGATGACTCATGGTTGCTAATCCGCCCATCTGGTACAGAGCCGGTTTTGCGGGTCTACGCCGAAGGACGCAGCGAGGCAACCGTTCAAGCGCTGCTGGAGTATGGCGAGACGGTTGCGGAATCAGTTGTTTAGAATCCCACAAAGAGACACGGAGAGTTATTTGAGCCCATCTTTGTGCTCCTTCGTGTCTTTGTGGTGAACCTTTTGAACAAACCCTCCTACCCACTCGCCATAGCCGAAGCTCTGCTCGTCAACCTGATCTGGTCCTCCTCTTTCATCATTGTCAAAATAGCGCTCTCAGATTTGGGGCCCCTGACTATTGGCGGGCTGCGTTATTTTATCGGCGCGTTATTATTGCTCCCCTTTATGCTGCGCGTGAAAGGCGCACCCATTTCAGGAAAAATGTGGGCTTGGCTTCTACTGATCGGGATCAGCCAATATGCTGTAGCCAACGGGGCCCTCTTTTGGTCGCTCGAATATCTCCCCGCCACAACCGTCTCATTTTTGATGGGATCGATCACGATTACCACGCTGATCGTCGGCATTATCTGGTTAAAAGAAATTCCCAGCAAAATGCAAACAATCGGGATCCTCATCACGCTGATTGGTGGATGGCTATTCTTCGCCAATGGCTTCCAAGCCGGCGAGATTCTCGGCCTGATCATCTTTGGAATAGGGCTGATCGGCTTCACCGCTTTTGGCATTCTCAGCCGGAAATTCGCCCTTGCGGGGACGGTTACTACGCTCAGGCTGACGGCCATACCCCTCGCGCTGGGAGGGGCGATCACGCTCCTCGTCGCGATTCTGCTGGAGGGGGCTCCCTCCGCTCCGCCCGCCACCTGGGGCTTGATCCTCTTTCTGGCAGTTGTGAATACGGCGATCGGCTACGCCCTATATAACCATGCCCTGCAAGTTTTGCCTGCTTTCCAAATGAATATCGCCCTGAGCCTGACCCCGGTCTGGACCGCGATCTTCGGTTATTTCCTGCTCGATGAGCGGCTGGTACCGGTGCAAATTCTCGGAATCGCGGTAGTGGTATCAGGCGTGATTCTGGTGCAGGTGAGAAAAAAAGACCCTTCACCACAGAGCACACAAAGCTGACAAAGAAAAACTTAAAAATCTCTGTGCTCACTGTGGTCTCAGTCGCATAAGATAAAAAGACCCAGCTCCTAAGCGGAGCTTCCGACAGGAAGCGCAGTCGAAGGACGCCGTACGCAAACACCGCTCTTATCCATTCGGGCGCAGGTCGACTACGTACTTCGCATTCGCTCAGCACTCCGCTCAAAGACTGGACAAAGGAAAAACCACATGACAACACAAAACTTCCCCCACCCCACCGTCGGTGCGTTGATCTTCAACCCTGAGGGCAAAATGCTGCTGGTACGCACACATAAATTCCACGACAAATACGTTGTGCCAGGCGGACATATCGAGGTCGGCGAAAAGATGACCGATGCCCTCATCCGCGAGGCCAAAGAGGAGACCGGGCTGGATGTTTATGACCTGGAATTCATCTTCTTTCAGGAATTCATCAAGGATGAATCCTTCTGGAAGAAGATGCACTTCATTTTTTTCGACTTCGCCTGCAAAACGGATTCGCGTGAAGTGACACTGAACGATGAGGCCCAATCCTATGTCTGGGTCACGATGGAAGAGGCTTTAGCTTTACCAATTGATGCCTATACTGGGAATGCCATCCGTGAGTTGATGAGGCAGCGTGGGTAGCACACAAAGAACGCGAAGAAAAATATAAAAAGAAGGGAAAACAAGTATAATAAAACCATGAAACGTGAAGAACTATTCTCTTTAATTAAGGAAAATCGTGCACATTTAACCATACTTGGTGTCAAATCTTTGTCTCTTTTTGGCTCTGTTGCGCGCGGAGAAGCAAGAGAAAATAGCGATGTAGATATGCTCGTTGAGTTTGAGGGGAAGGTTACCTTTGACCGTTTCATGGATACAAAATTCTTCCTTGAAGATTTACTGGGGGTTAGTGTGGATTTAGTGATGCCTCAAACTCTCAGACCGCAAATTAAACCCTATATTATGCAGGATTTAATCCATGTCGCGTGATGAGGGGATGTATCTTAACGATGTTCAAAACTCCTGCAAATTAGTCATCAGTTTTACAGCAGAAATGAACTTTGATGAATTCATCCACGATGATCGCACATATCATGCCACCTTACGACTTTTAGAAATTATTGGTGAAGCCATCAAGCATATTTCAATAGATACAAAGACTCGCTTTACCTACGTCAAATGGCGAAAAATCGCTGGTTTTAGAGATATTGTGGCCCATCATTATTTTGGGGTCAGTGACGAGATTGTTTGGGATGTTGTACAAAATGAAGTTCCGCTTTTAGCAGAACAAATTGAAAAGATCATCGCTGAGGGTTGAAAATAGCTAGGGCATTTCCAATTGATGCATTTATGGGGAATGCGATCCGTGAGTTGATGAGGCAGCGTGGGTAGCACACAAAGAAAACAAAGAGGCACTAAGCTTTTTCCGTTGCGACACTTTGTGTCCTTTGTGTTAAAAATCCTGTTCTTCTCCGTTCAGCCTCGGTAAATTATCTCCCCTCTGTGCTAAAATTGGCTCCATGAAATCTCGTCTGAACTATCTCTATTTCCTTGCCTTCCTCCTGGCCGCCGCGCTCCGTTTTTTCGGGCTCGGCGCGATCCCATTAACCGACGGTGAAGCGACCTGGGCATTACAAGCCCTCTCGGTTGCGCAGGGGAGCAAACCATTATTCGGCGGGCAACCTGGGTATATCCTGCTGACCGGCATTCCCTTTTTTCTCTTTGAAAGCAATAATTTCCTGGCCCGTTTCTGGCCTGCTCTCGCGGGCAGTTTTCTTGTTTTTGCGCCAAATTTCATACGCGAGAAACTGGGGGAGAGGACTGCGTTAATTCTCGCCTTTCTTCTCGCTGCTGCACCAGGTTTGGTCGCGGTATCCCGTCAGGCAAATGGGACCATGCTCGCGCTCACCTGCATCGTTTTTGCCTGGATCGCCTGGCAGAAGAATGAGCTAAAGTGGTCCGGTATCTTCGCAGGGATTGCCCTGCTCGGTGGTCCCGCTGTCTGGATGGGATTGCTCATTCTGGGGTTGACCTGGGCCCTGGCCCAGAATCTCCTCCCCGCAAAAGATGTTGGAGAATCGGAGGCAAGCCCAGGTGACGAGCGTAATCGCAGAGACGATCTCAAGGTTGCCGCGCTTTACACAGGCGGGACAATTCTTCTCGTCGGGACACTCTTCCTTCTTTCCCCCAGTGGACTTAGCGCCTGGTTTTCCTCACTGATCGATTACCTGCGCGGCTGGCGTTATTCATCCGGTGTGCCCATCTTACGGATGCTGGGCGGGTTGATCGCCTATTATCCCTTCGCCCTGCTTTTCGGCATCGCCGGTATCTGGCGCGGATTGACAGAACGAGATTCTGTGAGTATCGCACTTAGTCTGTGGGCGGCAACCGCGCTCATTTTGGCTGTTATTTACCCTGCTCGCCAGGTCAGTGACCTGATCTGGGCCGCCCTGCCGCTCTGGATTTTGAGCGCAAAAGAGATCAACCCTCACCTGCGACTACCCGCTTATGACCGTAACGAAACCAATGGTGTTTTTGCTCTCACCATCATTTTATTAAGTTTCGCCTGGATCAATCTCGCTGGTGCGGGGATCTTACCTGGCAATGCAGAAATCACCTCCAACCGCCTGATTTTACTGGGGGGCTCGGTGGCCTTACTCATCTTAAGTCTTGCGTTGATCGCCTTTGGCTGGTCCCTGGAGACAGCGACCCTCGGAGGAACCTGGGGGACCGCACTGATGTTGGCTCTTTATACCCTCGGCGTGGCGTGGGGATCAACAGGATTACGCACCCCAAAGGGTGTCGAACTCTGGGACTCCGCCGCGCGCGTCCCTCAGGCTGGCTTGCTGCTCGAGACAATCGAACAAATTTCGACCTGGTCTCGAGGCGATGCGCAAACCCTCAATATTACCGTCAACGGAGTCAATTCTCCCGCCCTGCTTTGGGTGCTTCGCAATCATAACGCGGAGGAAAAATCAGCGCTTGATTTTATGACATCCCCCGAATTGGTGATCACCTCCGAAGTTGGAAACCCGGAATTAGCCTCCTCCTATCGAGGGCAAGATTTTGTCTGGCGAAAAAACACTGATTGGACTTCAGCAACCAACTGGCCGAAATGGCTGGTTTTGCGTGAACTTCCACAAATCTCAGAACGAATAATTTTCTGGGCAAGAAACGATCTGTTTTTTGACAGTCAAAATCAGGGAGCAGAAGCTGGCATCCAGGATTCATTTGAAGATAGCGATCAACAAGAATAAGAAACCAATGAAACAATCCCCTCCCAAGATCATTGCCCTCGATGGCCCCGCGGCCTCCGGAAAATCAACCGTTGGCAGCCGGGTGGCTGATGCCCTTGACTACCTCTTCTTTGATACAGGCGTCATGTACCGCGCCGTGACCTGGATGGCGCTGGTACGCAAAATCGACATCCATGATGAAAATGCGGTCACCACATTAACTGAAGATACACCCATTGACGTGCGATCAACCTCCCAGGTGGATGGCCGCGCTTGCGATGTTCTTGTTGAAAACGAAGATATCACCTGGCAAATCCGCCGCCCGGAAGTGGACGCAAATGTTTCAGTGGTCTCGGCCTATCCAGGGGTACGTGCTGCACTCACCGTTCAGCAGCGCCGGATTGGAAAACGTGGCAAGGTCGTCATGGTTGGGCGCGATATTGGGACCGTTGTCCTCCCTGAAGCCGACCTGAAGATTTATCTTGATGCCTCTGCCGAAAAGCGCGCCCGCCGCCGCTACGACGAGATCATCGCCCGCGGTGAAAAAGCGGATTATGCTGAAATCCTGCAAAAGGTCATTCAACGAGATCATATTGATACCACGCGCGATATCGCTCCGTTAAAGCCCGCCGAAGACGCCATCATCCTTAATTCCGATCAGCTCAATGAAGATCAGGTCTTTGAGAAAATCATGGCATTGTGCGCATGAACGAATATCAGATTCCCACCAGAATAAAAATTGCACGCCCAATAATCAAATTCCTTCTTCGCAGCATCTTCCATCTGCTTTCACCAATCACCATCGAAGGCAAGGAAAATATTCCCTATGGCAAACCGTATATCGTGGCAATGAACCATGTCTCTCTCTTTGATCCGCCCTTTATCACCTCCTTTTGGCCCGAAATGCTCGAAGTGATAGGCGCCCAAACTGTATTTGAAAAACCTGGGCAGAGAGAATTACTCAAATCCTATGGCGTGATCCCTGTTCATCGCGGTAACTACGACCGCGCATTACTTGATAAACTTTTCAGCGCAATCAGTTCTGGTCGGCCTTTGTTGATCGCACCAGAGGGGGGGCGATCACATGAAACTGCGATGAGAAGGGCAAAACCCGGGGTGGCATATATCTTTGAAAAGGCGAAGGTTCCCATCATCCCCGTAGGGATCATCGGGACGACCAGCGATTACTGGAAACATGCCAAACGAGGCAAACGCCCGCCTCTCACACTGCGAATCGGAGCTCCTTTCAATTTGCCACCGAGTATCAGCAAGGGTAAAGACCGGCACGCATCCCGCCAACTCAACTCCGATTTGGTTATGTCGCATATTGCCAGATTATTGCCCGAAGAATATCGCGGCGTCTACGCTGAAAACGCAGTTGAGCATCAATAAAGGAAATTCCAAGGAGATAATTAATGCCCTCCACCAAACCCACAATCGAGATCAATAAAAATATCCTCGAAATGGAATATGCTGTTCGAGGCCCCATTCCCCAGCGAGCGGCAAAGCTGAAGAGTGAAGGTAAAAAAATTATTTCCTGCAATATCGGCAACCCGCAAGCCTTGGGGCAAGCCCCAATGACCTACTATCGACAGGTTCTCAGCCTCGTTGAAGATCCTTCCAAAATTGCCCGTGAACGAGAGCTTAAAAATATTTTTGAAGCATCCCCCTTCAGCAAACTCCAGGATGAAGATTTTATTTCGGAAGATATTCTGGCCCTTAGCGAAAGCATCCTGGCCAAAACAGAAAAAGGTGTCGGGGCCTATACCGAAAGCAAAGGATATCTTTTTGTACGAGAAGCGGTTGCGGATTTTATTAACAGGCGAGATGGATTCTCGTCTGGGAGCGGCCTGGCTGCTAACCCCGAAAATATCTTTCTCACCGATGGGGCCAGCGATGGGGCAAAACGGATCCTCAATTTGCTCATTGCAAAAAAAACAGATGGGATCATGATCCCCATCCCCCAATACCCACTTTACTCTGCCTCGGTCAAAATGTACGGTGGTGTACAGGTTAATTATTATCCGAACGAAGATCAAGACTGGGCATTGGGGAGAGAAGAGCTTGAGAATTCCCATGCCGAGGCCGTAGCCGAAGGGGTGAATGTCAAGGCGATCGTGGTCATCAACCCCGGCAATCCGACCGGGGCGATTCTGGACGCTGCGAGCATTCATGAAGTGCTTTCATTTGCCAAAAAACATGGTCTGGCGATCATTGCAGATGAGGTCTACCAGGAAAATCTTTATGGCGGGGAATTTGTCTCCTTTGCCAAAGCACTGGGTGATGAAAAAAGCGTGCCCATCTTTAGCCTGCACAGCATCTCAAAGGGATTTTATGGCGAGTGCGGGCATCGTGGCGGCTATCTCGAAGTGCGCAATCCGCCTCAAATTGCGGGAACAGAGCTTAATTTTGTAGATCTCCTCCTGAAACAAGCTTCTGTCAGCTTATGCGCAAATACGGTTGGACAAATTATCACTTATCTGATGGTCAGCCCCCCTGAGGCAAGGAATACTGAACATAATAACTTCATCGCCGAAAAAGAAAAGATCCTTGGGGAACTCTATGAAAAGGCAACGATGATCCGTGAGGCCTTCAAGGAAATGGAGGGTGTCGAAGTTTTTGGAAAAACAGGGGCGATGTACCTTTTCCCCCGCCTGAATAAATTGCCTGCCGGAACAGATGATTTTGATTACTGCATGGCCCTTCTCGAAGAGACCGGTTTATCCACGGTCAATGGCTCTGGCTTTGGACAAAAAGAGGGTACATATCATTTACGAATTGCCTTCCTGCCCTCCAAGGATTTACTCACAGAGGTCTTGCCCGAGTGGATTGCTTTTCATAATAAATATGTAAACAACTAAATGAGCATCCATAAACAAACTCCTGTTTTTTTTTACCACAAAGTCACAAAGGACACAAAGAAAGTCTTCATGGCCACAGAGAAAAACTTTGCCCGCACTTTGCGCAGGCACACGTGTGCGCTCAGTGTCTCTGTGGTGCACTTTTGAGAAGTTGTTTTTAGACGGCCACTAAGCGTTTATCAATCGAAGAGCAATTTACTGATTGCCTAATCAAAAGCGTTACGGTATAATAGCGTGCCAGTCCTCACAGTGAGGACTGGCTAAATTTTGTCATTATTCTATCAATTATAGAGGAAAGTAATATGCCGAAAAGAACTTATCAACCCAAAAAGCGCCGTCGAATCCGGGTACATGGCTTCCGCCAGCGAATGTCTTCCAAGGGTGGGCGTGATGTATTGAAACGCCGCCGCCTTAAAGGACGCCTTCGTCTGACAGTAAAAGCGAACGAGCACGTCAAGAAAGTTAACTGGTAGAGCCACCATCTGTGCGGAACCTATGGCATACGCCTAGAAGATCAAGGGAAGCAAGTTTTCGAGGGTGCGGGTGCAACGTCAATATCGCCTGACCCGGTCAACTGATTTCAAGCGGGTGCGGCGTGATGGAAAATCTTATGCCCGCCCGCTCGTTGTGTTGATCGCCATTGAAAATCAATTGCCAATATCGAGAGTGGGCGTAGCAGCAGGCCGAAGTGTGGGAAATGCCGTCAAACGGAATCGAGCCAAACGTCTGATACGCGCCGCCGCAAGAGAATTGCATCCACAAATCGCTTCAGGTTGGGATCTGGTCATTATCGCTCGCGCGCCAATCATCCAGATCAAAATGCCTCAGGTACGCACCACGTTGCAGGAACTTTTGCAGCGCGCAAAATTATTTAATGATGAGTGAGTCTTACCTCCCTTCTGAATACCCTAACGAACCTGGCCTGCGTGATTTGTCGCGCACCCCGTACTATTGGCCGCGCTGGGTCTTTTTGGCGATCATTCGCCTGTATCAAATGACCATTTCGCGCGCCCTTCCCGGGGGTACCTGCCGTTATTATCCCTCCTGCTCACATTATGGGTACCAGGCGATTTATAAATACGGCGCATTAAAAGGTTCGTTGATGGCCATCTGGCGTGTGTTACGTTGCAACCCATTTAGCGCGGGTGGCCATGACCCTGTCCCTTAGGAGAGACACTGTGAAATTGAAAAAGATTTTTATCCTTACGATGGCAATTTTGCTATCCGTATTGTTAAGCGGATGTTCGTCTGCTGCATTACAAACCAATAGCTGGTCAGGCTTAAGCGCAGATACCGAGAAAGCCTACCTTGCCAATGGTTCCTTTGTTTATGCCCTATATTTGAGTAACGGCAGCCAGGCCTGGCAATACCCCGCCGAAAAAGCAGATGCGAAGGAATCCTTCTTCGCCACCCCTGTGCTAACTGAGGATGGACAATTACTGATCGCCAGCGCAGGGGCAAACCATAGCCTTGTTTCTTTGAACCCTGAAAATGGAACTTCAAACTGGGTTTTCGATGATGCTGAAGGCACCTGGATCGCCAGCCCGCTCGCGATTGGAGAGTATATCTATGCCCCCAATACAGACGGCAAAATTTATGTCCTTGATTCAAATGGGAATTTCCTCTGGGCAAAAGCCATCGGCGGGGCATTATGGGCACAGCCAGTCAGTGATGGGGAAATTATTTATATCACCTCGCTTGACCATCACCTTTATGCCCTTGACCCGGGCAGGAAAGAAGTACTCTGGGATGTTGAGTTAACTGGTGCCGCTCCCGGCTCAGCTGCCCTTGATACAGATGGAAACCTGTATATAGGTTCATTTGGCTCAGTTCTTTCTGCAATTGATACCCAAAGCCATAAAATTTTGTGGGAAGCCCCCCTTGATGGCTGGGTCTGGGATGCCCCCTCTCTTGATGGGACGACCCTTTATGTTGGTGATCTTGAGGGCAGTTTCCACTCAATTGATACTGCCGATGGCAGCGAAAATTGGGCCCCGATCAAACCAAATGGTCCCATTACTGGTTCACCACTTATAACAAATGATTTAATTGTCATTGGTACAGAATCTGGCACTGCTTACGCTATTGACCAGGATGGAAGCATCGTCTGGCAGCAGGCTATCGGCGGGCGGCTCTACACCGCTCCCGCTCAAAGTGGTGAACTGATTCTCTTCTCACCAATGGAAACTGATTCCGTTCTGGTCGCCCTCGATTTTGACGGAAGACAGGTGTGGCAATTCACACCTGCTAAATAAGGAGTCGCTATGTGGGATACCTATATCATCATACCCATGACCAACGTATTGCTCTGGATCTATGAAAGCACTGAGTTGATTGGATTTAACTTCGGCATTGCCATCATCCTGTTCACCATCCTCATTCGTGCCATCACCTGGCCGCTTACCGCCCAACAACTTAAGGGCACACAGGGTATGCAGGAATTGCAAAAGGATAAAGAATGGCTTAGTATTCAGAAAAAAAACAAAAACGACAAAGAAAAACTTGCCCAAGAGCAAATGCGGATTTACAAAGAGCGTGGCATCAACCCCTTTGGCTCTTGCTTGCCAACCCTGATCCAATTTCCGGTCATTATCGGTCTTTATCAGTCGATCATCCGCTCGTTGGCTGCCACACCTCTTTCACTGCTAAATATGTCACGCAGCCTGTACTCATTTTTGGATGTATCCAAAGTTATTCCCTTGAATAGTAAATTCCTCTGGATGGATCTGGGTCGACCCGAATCGCTGGAAGTCTTTGGTTTTGCCCTTCCCACGCTGGCGGTAGTCGTTGTTATTACTTCTTATATCCAATCGAAGCTAATGACCCCGCCCTCCAATCCTGGTGACCAAAGCGCCGCCATGGGCAATATGATGAGCATCTATATGCCATTTTTGATGGGCTATTTTGCGATGACCTTTGCTTCTGGGCTTGCGCTCTATTTCATCACCAGTAACCTGCTCGGTATTGCCCAATACGCAATGATGGGCAAGGCCAACTGGAGCAATCTTATACCCGGCAGAAAATAACAGGGAGAGAATAATGTCTAAAAAAACAACTCTTGAAGTGATCGCACCGACAGTTGAAGACGCTCTCAGTCAGGGCCTCAAAGAATTAGGACTGACTGCCTCTGAAGTCTCCATGGAGGTGCTTGATTCAGGTGGAAAAGGATTTCTCGGCCTCGGAAAACATCAGGTGCGTGTCCGCCTGACCATCAACGGAGAGCCAGGTACCGCTCCCCCGGAGCAAGCTGAGGTTGAGTCTGCTCCGGCAAAAGCAGGGAAAAAGGCGAAAGCGCCCAAGGCCTCTAAACTTGCCTCCCCTAAAAAGAGAACATCATCCGGTCCTGAAGATGAGCCCTTGCTCGAACGCTCTGAAGAAGTGGTCTCAAAACTCCTTGAGTTGATGAAACTGGATGCAAAGGCATCTGCCAGATACGATGATCCTGATCGCGAAGGACGCAAATCTGTCTATGTTGATGTGACCGGCAAAGATCTTAGGGCACTGATCGGTCGGCGTGGAGAAACGATTAACGCTTTTCAACGTATCGCCGCCCTGATCGTCAGCAAGGAGATGTCGCGGTGGGTTCGCCTTTCAATAGACGTGGAAGGACATCGCAGCCGCCGTGAACAGCAATTACGCCGGATGGCACAGCAGATGGCCGAGCAGGTCGCAAAATCAGGCAGTCGCCAAAGCCTGGAGCCAATGCCCGCCAATGAACGACGTATCGTTCATATGGAATTGCAAAACCACCCGGATGTGAAAACAAATAGCATCGGTGAGGACCCACAGCGAAAAGTCGGAATCGAGCCAAAAAATTAGAAGAGCAGCTTAATACACCCATATCTACTCTTTGGGATTGATATTAATTTTTAACAGTGGTGCGTATTACCCCCACCCTGCCCTCCCCCGCCAGACCTATAAAGTGGTTAATCCAGGTTTTTTTGGCGGGGGAGGAATGTTATTTTGGGGTTGTGGAACGGTAAAGACGTTCCACAACCCCAACTAAAACTGTCCCCCATCCAAATTATGGGAGGGGGGACTACAGGGGGGATGGCTAAAATACGCTTTATATCCAAGAAAATTTAATATTGTAGTGAATCATTTTCTCCCCCCTTTCCACATTGCAAACTCATTCACCCCTAAAACAGTTATAATTCACCTGAATAGAATCCAGGTGTGTAATGACGGAAATAGATCCAAAAAAACTTCCCAAAATACTCTATATCGAAGATTCAGAAGAATCTCTCATGCTCGTTCGGCGGTTACTTGAACGGGATTATATTCTCCTCGAAGCAGATAACCCCATCGACGGAATCGACCTTGCGATTAATACCCGCCCAAACCTGATCCTTCTCGATATTAACCTTCCTGATCTTAGTGGAAGAGAGGTCGCCACACGGCTAAAAAACTCGCTTCCCAATACCCCAATGGTAGCGCTGACCGCCGATGTTACAGCCGGAGCGCGTGAACGTGCTCTTGTGGCGGGTTGTATTGGCTTTATGACCAAGCCAATCGATATTGACACCTTTCAAAATGAGATCGAAGAATATTTGAATGGCAAGCAGGAATTTGCCAAAGAGGCAGATCATCATCGCAAAGAATATCAACAGGAATTGGTTGAGCACCTCGAAAAGAAAGTTCATCAACTGACCAAAATGGCCGAGCAAAATAAATTTCTCGACCAGCAAAACAAACATGTCATCGCCGATATGCAACGCCATCAACGCCTCCTAAAAGCTGCTGCCACTGTCGGACATAATATCACTTCCATCCTTGATCTTGATGAGCTTCTCCAAACCACTGTTGATATCATTTGTAAAGAATACGAATTTTATTACTCAGGCATCTTTCTTTTAGATAAAAACAAAGAATGGGCAATTCTTCAGGCTGGTTATGGCGAGGCAGGAACCAGCCTGATCGAGTCAAATTATCGTCTGGCTGTAGATGGCGATTCGATGATTGGGATTGCCGTCCGCAATCACAAGGGAGAATTTTCTGCAGATGTGGCTGACAATGAAAATCACTCGAACAGCCCTTTCCTTCAGGAAACTCGCTCCGAGATGGCCTTACCGCTGATCGCCAAAGGCGATATTCTCGGCGCGCTTACCGTCCAGAGCGAAAAGGTAAACGCCTTTAGCAGCGCCGATATTGACGCCCTGCAAAGCATGGCAGATCAACTCGCCATCGCCATTCGCAATGCCCATCTCCTCCAGGACCTCGACTCTGCCAATCAGGAAATTCTCCGCGCAAAAACATTTGAAGCCATTGCAACCGCAACTGGCGAAGCGATTCACTGGGTGGGAAATAAAGCTGCGCCCATTCCTGGCAGCGCAAAACGCATAAACGAAGATTTGCTCAATTTCTTGGCAATTTTCAAAAGCCTGTTGGATTTACCTCCCTCAAAAAGAGATGGTCATCCCTTCGCCGAGGTGGCGCGCGCAACCTTTGAAACTGCTTCCATTATCGAGGCTGATCTGCCTGCCAAAATTGACACATTAAAATCAATGCCCGTATCCCAAATTCCCCTCGTTGTGGATATTGAATCCACCCTCGAGGATCTGGGAATTATCAAACAAAGTGCTGAGACCATCCTCAATATCAAGGAGGATCTGATCGGTCCCGGGCGTTTATCACAAAACGAAGCATTCGATATCCCGATGATCTTCAGCGCCACCATCGCCGGAATGGGATTGCCTGCGGGTGTGATCACCTCCACCTATTCTGATGCTCTGCCCCAGGTTTGGGGAGATAAAATTCAGGTTGGGCGCGTGCTGATCAACCTGATCAAAAACGCCTGGGAGGCGGTTGACAAAAGCAAGGATGCGAAAATCCACATTTCGGCCCGGCGTGCGGATGAAACGGGATTTGTCAGGATAGAAGTCAGCGATAATGGACCGGGGATTCCACCTGAGATCATGGAGAAGATCTGGGTCTCATTCTTCACCACAAAAGGCGACCGTGGCGGCACCGGGTTGGGTCTTTCTGCCTGCATGGAGATCGTCAGCCAGGGCGGAGGGAAAATTTGGGTTGAGAGTGAGCCGGGCAAAGGCGCGACTTTTATTATCCTGTTGTCTGTAGAGAAAAGCTAAAAAGCATATAAATTTGTATGCATTTTGTAATGGTCTACCTTCATGAGAAGAAAATAATTTGATAAACTATATTATTGGACAAAAGCATATTTATAACCCTTTTCCCAATGCTCTGCGTTGGGGGATTGAAGACAAGCCGCAACGCAGAGCATTGCTGAGAGATAAAAGGTGTTTTTGCAATTCCTAAATTATTTGGATTGAATATATCTTCCTTTTTTAAAGCAGTCGTCCCTCAGGATTTTTTTTACAATAAGGAGAAATCATGCCAAAACTACTACTTGTGGATGACGAGGCCCTGGTGCGGCGCAGCATGCAAAAAACCCTGCTTCGCAAGGGATTTGTTGTTGAAACCGCATCAAATTGTACAGAGGGCCTCGCCGAATTTGAGGCAGCATTTAAAAGCAACACTCCCTTTGATCTCGCTCTGCTTGATCTTAATATGCCCAATTTTGAGGGCATCCCGGTTCATGCAGCAGGGCTTGATCTACTCAGTAAACTGATTGAGATCGATCCTGATCTCACCGCCATCGTATTAACTGCCTACGACGAGGTAGATACTGCAAAAGAGGCCGTCCAGCGCGGAGCTCGGAGTTATTTTGTAAAGGGACGTGAACAAGGACTCGTAGATTTGATCAACGAGATATTGGTTTAGCATCATGGATAAACTACAGGATTTTTTTAAAGTTTTGAAAATCATCTAACATCATTATAGAATTATGGAGATCAAATTATGACCTCATCTGAGAGACAGGCAAAATTATTCAGCACGACTCTGTATGTGGCAAATTATATTGCCAAAATTCTTGATCATCAAGAACTTCTTGATCGTATTGTTGATATTATTTGCAGCGAATTCAATTTTTATTATGCCGGTATTTTCCTCCTCTCTGAGGATAAAAAATGGGCTGTCCTGAAAGCCGGTCGCAGCAAAGCAGGCGCAGCAATGATCGTTATGAATCACAAGCTGGAAGTTGGCGGGGACTCGATGATCGGCACCGCCATCAGCCAAAGAGAGGCGCGCATCGCGCTGGATGTAGGCGAGGAAGCGATCCATTTCAGCAATCCATTTTTACCGGACACGCGCTCAGAGATGGCCCTGCCACTCACGCTGGGTCCAGAGGTTCTCGGCGCTATCACTGTCCAAAGTGTGGAAGAATCCGCCTTTAGCGATGAGGATATCTCCACTTTGCAAGGGTTGGCCGACCTACTCGCCATTGCGATCGACAATGCCAAGCAGCACAAAGAAAAACATCGTCTCCTGAAGCAAGTCGAAAGACGGGCCCGTCTCCTTGACGCCGCAAATGAGGTTGGGCGCGGGGTTGCATCCATCCTCGATCTTGATGAACTGCTCCCAAAAACTGTCGATATTATCTGTAATGCCTATAAGTTCTACTATGCGGGTGTTTTTCTGATCGACGAAAAAAAGGAATTCGCTGTGCTCCGCGCCGGCTACGGTCAGGCGGGGGAAATCATGATCTCACAAAATCATAAACTCAAATTGGGCGGCAACTCGATGATCGGGATGGCCACCCAGGAACGCCAGGCCCGGATCTCTCTCGATGTAGACGAAGAGAAGGCTTTCTATCGCAACCCCCTTTTACCAGAAACCCGCTCAGAGATGGCCCTGCCCCTTTGCATTGGCTCCACCTGTCTTGGGGCAGTCACTGTGCAAAGCGTGGAAGAAAACGCCTTCAGCAGCGTGGATATTCAAACCCTGCAAATGATGGCAGATCATCTCGCCATTGCGATTAATAATGCCAATCTGCTCAAAGAACTTGAAAACACCCACGCTGCATTGCTGCGTTCAAAAACCTTTGAGGCCCTATCTGGCGCCACCACCGAAGCGATCCACTGGATTGGCAATAAAGCCCTGCCAATCACAATTACCGCCGCCAGGATGCAGGATGATTTGAACGAGCCCGAGCTGGATGTGGAATCTCTCAAGGAAGATTTGGCGATGATCGACGAATCTGCCAGATTGATCGTGGATGTTAAAGAGGCCCTGCTCGGACCTGCACGTGAAACTGCACCCCGCCCCGTTATGCTTGCGGACCTTTGGTCTGCTGCCGTTTATCATCAAAATATTTCCCCTGAAAAGCTGACCATTAACGCCGTTCCCGGGACATCTCTCGCGATTGGAGATAGCATCCAACTGGTGCGCACTTTCGGCAATCTGCTGCTCAATGCAGATGAATCCGGTGCCAAGAGTATTGGCATCGAAATAATGCCCTCTGAACAAGCAGGGTTCATCACCACCCGGATCAGCGATGACGGGATCGGAATTCCATTGGAAATGCAGGATAAAATTTGGGCATCCTTCTTCAGCACCAAAGGTGAAGGGTATAAAGGGATGGGGCTGGCAGCCTGCCTGCATATTATTTCCCAACACAATGGAAGCATCAGCGTAGAGAGTGAACCTGAAAATGGGACCACCTTCAGCATTGAGCTACCTGCGGCTGAAACCGCTCCTGCTGCTGATCTAAGCGATGCTCCTGGCAAAATCGCCTTGATCGCCCCCAAAGGCGAATGGGCTGAGTTTGTTACCACCTCTCTCAGCAGCGCAGGCAAAACTGTGTTGGAGCAAATCGATCCCAAAGCCGATTTACTCCTGCTCGATGAAACCCTCGCCGATCAAAGCTTAAGCTCACTCAAAAAACTGGGCCGGAAGACCCTGATCCTTTCTGCTGCACCAAGCGTGGAAAACACAACCAAATATCTCCAGTCTGGGGTAAAGGATGTTGTTTTGAAGCCTTATACGCCAGAGGAACTGTCTGAAATTCTGGAGTAGTTTTCAAAAATATTTCTGAGTTATTGATGTTCACTTAAGTTTGTTAATTTTCTCTAAGTAAAACGTCCCACAGGTTCCCGTGATTCAGATTTTAAAGCAACAAAAAACCGCGGGACGCTCATAACCTGTTTATCTGAATATCAATAGGTGAATAAAAAAATAGCGAGCGATTCTCTCGCTATTTTAAATAAAATAACCTGAGTTGCGTTTAGGGTATCTCATCATTATTCCCGTGCGGGCTACACGCTTTGTGCTTCGCGAAAGCCCTAACTCAGCACAAAGTGCCCTACAAGGGTATGTAAGCCCTTCGGGCCAGGAAAAAAGTCGGATTTATCCGACTTGCATGTCATGAGGCAGGGATTAACGTGTACCCTTAAAGGGCTTTTGCCCGAAAGGGTATCCCGCACCGATCCCTTATCCGCAACTCAGGATAATATTAATTTTCTTCTTCTGGGTCCATTATTTCAATCGACCTCTTGCATATATTCTCCCGGAGGCTAGAGCAGTGTCAAAAAGGGACTTTTGCATGAAGTCTAATGTATGCCTAAAGTTCCTCGGCTTTCTTTTTACCAACCCGCTCTACAACAAGGCCTTACATACCATACCCAAGAAACGCATCCATCAGGAGCGCAGGAATTCCAAAGGCGATTCGCCCGATTATTTCATTTGCACGGTCGAATTCAAAAGTGAGAAAGGGGATCGATATACTGATCCCAAATTCACGTTCTCCCGGTCCAAAAGCCACCCAATTGAAGAGCAGGGGGAAAATCAGGGGAATGGATAATATGGTCAGGGCTTGCGAACAAGAGAACCACTTCTTATCCCTGAATTGATTGAAAATCGCATCCATCAAAGAGAGGGTAGGTAATGCCTGCGTTAAAGAACATCAGCCCAAATGCGATCCCGATCCAGCGCGGTGTAGATTCATCAGCCATGCCCACCAGAACAGACTGCCGGATCACGACAGCGCCAGCAAGTAAAAAAGGCAGACCTATCCAAATAGCGCCTTTGAAAAAAGGGGAATTTTTATCAGACATCCAGATCCTAATAGGCCAATAACCAATTCATTTTTTTTCTGATTTTTTCCATACCTGGCAGAACCGCATTCATCATGGGAAGATTATAGGGGATCGGTGTATCCGGGGTCGTCAGACGTTGAGGAGGCGCATCCAGCCACTCGAAAGCTTCTGAGGCAATCACAGCCATGATCTCACCCGCGAATCCTCCGGTAAGCGTATCTTCATGGACAATCAGACACCTTCCGGTCTTTTTAACAGAGCTCAGAACGGAAACTTTATCCCAGGGAGAAATCGTGCGCAGATCCAGGATTTCAACCCCCTCCAACCCTTTGGATGCTTCCAGCACGGGATAAACCATCGCGCCCCAGGTGACCACTGTCAGCGCTTCGCCCTCGGACAATTTGTTGGCCACCCCTAAAGGAAGGGTGTATGCGTCCCCCGGCCAGGGCCTGCGGGCCTGCGAGGTATCCAGCAAGGCGCGATGCTCGAAGAAGATGACCGGGTCCTCACCGCGCAAAGCAGTGCGTAACAAGCCGGCTGCATCCGCAGCATTGGATGGATAGGCCAGTTGCCAACCAAGCGTATGCGCATAAATGGCCTCACCCGTCACCGAGTGCCACGGGTCTCCGGTTTTCCTGCCGAATCCGACCGGGATACGTAAAACCATTGGCGCAGAAAACTTTCCCGCTGTACGCCAGCGCAGGGTACCAATATCATTGATCTGCTCAGTGGCCGGGTCGGCGTATTTACGAAATTGGATCTCAGGAACGGGCATCAATCCCGCCGCAGAGAGTCCCACCGCGCTGCCCATGATCCCCTCCTCAGACAGGGAGGTGTCAAAAACACGCTCCTCGCCAAATTTTTCCTGCATATGCGCGGTTGCACCATGGACACCACCTTTGAGGCCCACATCCTCCCCAAAGACCAGGATGTCTGGATTAATCAGCATCTCGGATTCAAGAGTCCGTTTGACGGCTTCGATCAGGCTAATCCGAGAGCCATCCTGATCGGGCGAAATAGCTGTGCCGGAAAGGGACTCCTTCTCCGTTAAAGATGGGGATGAGAATAATTGATCGGTGGCGGAGGCAGGTTCAGGGTCCGGGTGTTGAAACGCGATATCAGCCGCAGCACGCACCTCAGCCTCGACCTCCTTCTCCAAGGCATCCCAATCCAGATCGGGCAAAAAATCCTTTAATCGATTTAGGGGATCCCGTTCGATATCCTCTTCCCTCTCTACATCGGATTTGTAGCTCTGGTCATCGATAAAGGTATGCCCCATGATCCGAACTACCTTCAAACGGATCAGGCATGGTTTTCCATCCCTCACATAGGCAACGGCCTGGGCTATTTTTACTGAGGCATCGACAGGATCAGTTCCATCAGCTTCGATGATATGCAGATTCTTGTAGGATCGCAAATTGGCGGCCAGATTTCCGCCAGGCGTTTGCGATTCAGAGCGGACAGAGATGGCGAAACCGTTATCCTCAATGAAAAAGAGATAGGGTAAGTCACGGGTGGTGACGATATTAAGTGCCGCCCAAAAACCATTTGCTGCGGTGGAGCCTTCTCCCCCCAAGGCAAGGGCGATGGCATGATCCCAGTTATTATCTTTGCCTGTTTTCTGGCGGTAACGGATGGCCTGCGCCCAGCCTGCAGCGGGTGTATATTGTGCGCCCACCGCTCCAGACGAGGGCAGGACAGTTGCACTATCGCGTGCTTTCATCGAGAAAACAACCCCAACATCACGACCTTCGGAAGGGGAGCCTGTTTTGGCGTACCCTGCTGCAAAGGCCTCCTGCACAGACAGCCCGGCCGCCAACATAAAAGGGCGCGACCGGTAATAAACTGTTGCCGCATCGTGCGGATGGGTAAGAGTTTGCGCCAAAAGTATTTGAGCCAGTTCATGTCCTTTCGCGGAAAACTGGTACATGATCTTTCCCTGGGGAACAAGCTCATTCTCTTCGAGCTCATCCATGATGCGGGAGGTCAGCAGCAGGCGGGCGATTTTCGGCCAGTCCATTTTTTGGAGGGTTTTTTTCTTTTTCAAAAGTTCCTCTTCCTCAATCCCTCAGGAAGTTACCGACCAACTGATTCACACGTTCGGCTTCGTCATGCTGCACCCAATGAGTGGCCTCTTCAATAAAAACAAGACGTCCATCATCACAGCGCTCAATACTTGGCTGGGCCATCTCCCGTCCCAGGGCCGTATCCTGGGCGCCCCAGATCAGCAGGGTCGGGACAGTGATCCGAGAGCTGGCCGGAGGCTTGGGAGGCTTCTGCACAAATGACCGATACCAATTAAGCATGGATTTATAGGCCTTTGGTTGAGACCAGGCCTGGCGGTATTGCTCCAGGTCATCATCTGTAAAGGTATCCGGATGGCTGCTCTTTTTGAGCAGTTCTGCGAGCATCTTCCAATTACCGAGGCGGGCCAAAAACTCCGGCAGCCAGGGGATCTGGAAGAAAAAGATATACCAGCTCCTGCGCAATTGGGCAAAATTACTGCGCAAATGCTTTTGCATGACGGCACCGTGCGGGACGTTCATCACTACCATCTTCTTTAACCGATCCGGGTATTTGGCGGCCACCCACCAGGCGACGGCTGCGCCCCAGTCATGCCCGATTAAAAAGATCTGCTTCTGACCGGCAGCATCGATCAGACCGATCACATCGGCGGCCAGTTCATCGAGGCTGTAGGCTGCCAGCCCCTCCGGTTTATCGCTCAAGTTGTAGCCGCGCTGGTCTGGAACCCAGACTCGATAACCGGCAGACGCCAACGCGGGGATCTGCTTTTTCCAACCATAGGAAAATTCGGGAAAACCGTGCAAAAGGATCACCAGGGGACCCTCGTCCGGGCCATCCTGGGCAACGTGCAGGCGAATGCCATTGGTCTCGACAAATGAATAATTCATGCTATTCATATCTCCGGGTGGATGGGGGGGATATAAGATAAAGATAGGGTAGTATAGCATAATTGTTCATGGGTATAATGCACCCAAGGCTTGATAAAAATCTTCTCAGTATATCTTTTAAAACTTCTCTATACATCTTTTAAAACTTACCTATACATCTTTTAAAACTTACCTATACATCTTTTAAAACTTGCCTATACATCTTTTAAAACTTACCTATACATCTTTTAAAACTTACCTATTCATCTTTTGAAAAGCCTCTAATCCAGTTTGGAAACGCCTCCAGACTCCTTTAATAGCTCCTAAGATTCGTTTCAAACTCCTCAGATGCCCATATAAACATAGAAATATGGGATTATTAACCCTCGCAACAATTTTCTGTATCAATTTATCGCTTAACCAGCAAGATATTTTATATCCAAATGAAGCCTGGTTTGAAGCCTGGTGTATTGTACAATTAACTAACAAAAAGAATCTCTTTTGACCTTTACAGGGGGCATCTCATCCTAAAGCCCCAAATAAATAAAAAAGGGATAAATATGACAATAGGCACTTGAAAGTGATTTCAATTATTTCTATAATGATACTAATAGTTTCTTCAATAAAACAGGGGGCATCGCAGCCAACAGCCCCAAAGAAAATCGTAGGCACGACTTGTTTTTGGTCAATCCTGGGAGGGAAGCTATGCCATTAAGAATCCACCGCAGCAATCTAACTCTGTCTCTTCGACGCGCAACCAGCAGGTTCATAAATATTCTTGTCCTTTTAGCATTGCTACTCCCAAATATTGCCGGAGTTCAATCTGCTCAGGCAGCACCAGAGCCAGAGCAAACACTCTCCCAACCTCCTTTATCTCAAGGAGAGAATAGCTATCAAGCACCTGTTTTCGAAGAAACCTCGCCTAGTGCAATTATTGGTGTTGAGGTGGTTGTTGATGATGATGATCCCCAGTACAGTGAATCCAGTGGTTGGGGTGACTCTGTAATTGGAGATAGCTACGGGGGAGATGCTCGCATTACCAGTGATACCAGCAGCAACTGGGCACGCTGGCGTCCTGAAATTCCAGAGGGTGGCATGTATGAGGTGTGGGTTTGGAAACCTGATACCCATAGCAGTTCGACAACTGCAGCTCAGTATACTGTCTTCTATTATGGTGATGATCAAACCTATACTGTCGACCAGAAAGCTCCAAGCAATCAATGGGAGTACCTGGGCACACATGCTTTCGTGGCAGGCAACAATGGATCAGTAGAGTTGCGAGGTGGAGGGCAAAGCGGCCTTTCTGTACGGGCAGATGCGGTTAAGTTTGTACACGTGGGAGATCTACCACCGGGACTTGTCAGCGCAGAAAATTCCTCAATCATCACAAGCACGGCAGAAGCTCAAGCTGATGGTATGACATCAGTCAGGGTGGTTGTAACAGCACTGGATGCATTTGACAATCCTATAGCTGATGCAAATGTTGAGTTGTTCACAACCGGTAGCGCGATGATCTCACCGATCAATCCCATTACAAACGATCAGGGAATCGCGGATTTCGATATTACAAATACCGAATCTGAAACAGTAACGGTAGCAGCTGAGATTGATGGCGTACTGATAGAAAGCAGTGCTCAAATACTCTTTAACTGTAATACTACGGGTAACCTGACGATTGTCAGTGGGGAAAATTGCAGCTTCAGCCCAGGATCATATCTATATAATGACCTTTAGTTTCGCCAAACTTGGCGACAGCACCTTGAAAAACAACGAAAAAAGATGA
>JACNJN010000129.1 GCA_014382535.1 Candidatus Desulfolinea nitratireducens
CTCCAAATGTATAATTCCCTCTCGGTTTATCTGCGCGATACCCACCAAATAGAACCGCAGGGCTACGGTCTTTTGATGACGACCAGCGCAGTAACAGTTATCTTGCTTCAATTCTGGACAACACGGCGCATCAAACGGCGTGCCCCCTTCACCATGATGGCACTTGGGGCATTCTTTTATGGCGCAGGTTTTCTGATGTTTGGTTTCGATCCCCTGGGTAAATTCAGCTACACATTTCCTCTTTTTCAATGGACTATTTCATTGAGCGGGACGTATATCTGGTTTATGGGCGCAATCGTGATCGTTACCATCGGCGAGATGATCATTATGCCAGTCAGCCAGGCTTTGGCGGCCAATTTTGCCCCCGAAGAGATGCGTGGACGTTATATGGCGATCTTCAGCCTGGCCTGGGCGATCCCCGCGACTTTTGGCCCTGCCCTGGCAGGGTTAATTCTGGATAATAAAAACTATAATCCCAACCTGCTCTGGTATATTGGCGGAGTGCTCTGCCTGATCTCCGTGATGGCATTTTACGCGCTGCATTTACGGTTGGGGAAAGAAACACGCTTTGCCGCAACACCTTGAGACGGGATTTTAGCCCATTCCTAATAGGTGCTGCCTTTCAATAAACTCATTCACTGGAGATTTTCTCTTCAGGATCAATATTTCGAATGACAGGAACCCGTTCCCTCCAAGGGAACGGGTTCCTGTCATATAGAGATGAAACCAGCAGATAAGGATAAATGTCAACCAAATATAAGAAATATGCGACTACCTTTTTCAGGAAAAAAATGGATAATAACAGGATGATTTATGCACTTTTTATTGGAGGTTCGATCTGAAACCATGACCGCTACCACACAATCCACCAACGGGCACGATCGGAGCGCACTCATTCCCTTGCTACAGCAGGTACAAGTAGAAATGGGCTATGTGCCAAAAGAAGCCATTACCGAGATCAGCAAAGAGCTGCGGGTCTCAACCAGTGATATTTTTGGTGTGTTGACCTTTTATGCCCAGTTCCGTTTGAAACCTGTCGGAAAACATATGGTCAAAATTTGCCGGGGAACGGCTTGTCACGTGCGCGGTGCACCGCTCATTATCGATGCTGTCGACGACGAACTGGGTTTGACCGATGGCGGCGACACTACCGAAGATGGTGAATTCACCGTTGAAAAAGTGGCCTGCTTTGGAGCTTGCTCTCTGGCTCCTGTGATGATCGTTGATGAAGAAACCAAAGGCAATATCACCCCGGATCAGGCGCGCAGGATGATAAAAAAGATAGTTAAAGAGATTGCCAAAAAAGCGGAGGTGGCCAATGGGTAGTTATTCTGCCATCCGTGAGTGGGCTGATAAAGAAGTCTCCCAGCAAACTGCTGACAAGGCCCGCATCGTGATCGGGCTGGGAACCTGCGGCATCGCTGCAGGCGGCAACGCAATACTCACAGCAGCCAAAAATACGGTTGCAAATAATGATGAGATCAAGGCAAAAGTGGTTTCGGTCGGCTGTATTGGGATCTGCTATAAGGAACCTCTGCTTGATATAGAAATTCCTGGTAAACCGCGGCTTAGCTATGGCCCGGTCACCGCCGGTGAAACCAAAAGAATTCTTGAGAACGTTTTTATTAATAATGAGTACGAGCATAAAAAAGCATTGGCAGTGATTGGCGAAGATTCTTTTTCCGATATTCCCTCCTGGCATGAGGTCCCCTTCTTTGCTCCACAGGAACGAACGGTATTGCGTAATTGTGGCTTTATCAATCCTGAAAAGATCGAGGATTATATCGCCAACGACGGCTATGCTGGTCTATCTCGAGCCCTGCTGGATATGACTCCCGCCCAAGTGGTAGATGAAACCCTCAAAGCCGGTCTGCGTGGACGCGGAGGAGCAGGTTTCCCTGCCGGACGAAAATGGAATATCGCCGCTGATAATATCCGCGCCTTAAGAGCCTCCCAGCCTGAACTGGATTCCTATGGCTACGTGATCTGCAATGCAGATGAGGGTGACCCTGGCGCTTTCATGAATCGGAGCGTGCTGGAGGGGGATCCACATTCGGTCATCGAGGGGATGACCATCGCCGGCTATGCCATCGGCGCATCTTTTGGCTATATCTATTGTCGGGCAGAATATCCGCTGGCAATTGAACGACTGAAACTTGCCCTCGACCAGGCTCGCGAGAAAAACCTGCTTGGGGAAAATATCCTGGAAACTGATTTTTCCTTTGACATCAAACTTAAAGAAGGCGCGGGCGCATTCGTTTGCGGGGAAGAAACCGCACTGATCGCTTCCATCGAAGGTCTACGCGGTATGCCAATGCCTCGCCCACCTTATCCTGCTCAATCGGGATTATGGGGCAAACCGACCATTATCAATAATGTCGAAACCCTCAACAATGTCCCAGTTATCCTGGCCAAGGGAGCAGAGGCCTGGGCCACCAAAGGGACTGAAAAAAGCAAGGGCACCAAAACATTCGCCTTGACTGGTAAGGTGGAAAACACAGGTCTGATCGAAGTTGAGTTGGGGATGAGCCTGCGCAAAGTCATCTACGAAATCGGTGGTGGTATCCCCGATGGGAAGGAATTCAAAGCCGCGCAGACGGGTGGCCCCTCCGGTGGATGTTTGCCAAAAGAACAACTGGACCTCCCCATCGATTACGAGGCCCTCGCAAAAGCCGGTTCGATCATGGGCTCGGGCGGGCTGGTCATTATGGACGAATCCACCTGCATGGTGGACGTTGCCCGTTATTTCCTGACCTTTACCCAATCTGAATCCTGTGGAAAATGTGTCCCCTGCCGCCTCGGAACCAAGAGAATGCTCGAAATCCTGACACGTATCACCGCTGGTCATGGCAAGATCGAAGATATCGCCCTGCTCGAAGAGTTGGCGCCATCCATCAGAGACTCATCCCTGTGCGGATTGGGTCAATCTGCCCCCAACCCGGTGCTGACAACGCTCAAATACTTCAGAGATGAATACGAAGCACATATTCTGGAAGGTCGCTGTCCAGCCGGTCAGTGCAAGGCACTGATCACCTATTCAATTGATCCGGCGACTTGCACAGGTTGTATGGTTTGTATGCGCGCCTGCCCAACGGAAGCCATCACCGGTGCTCGAAAAGAAATCCATGTGCTTGACCCCGAACTGTGCACGCGCTGCGATACCTGCCGCCAGGTTTGTAAATTTGATGCGGTTTTGGTTGTGTAGCTATTTTGAGAAAATTATCCAGTTCCTGAGCGGAGCGACCGACAGGAAGCACAGTCGCCTTTACCCGAAGAGTGAAGGACGATTCTCATAACAACCGCTCTTCGACTACGGGCTTCACATTCGTTTAGCCCTCCGCTCAGAGACTGACATAAGTATAAAAACCTCGCTGAGGAGAACCCATGAGCAAATTAACTGTCACCATTGACCATAAAAAAATCGAGATTCCCGAAGGCAGCACAGTTCTGGATGCCGCCCGCGCAGCAAATGTCTATATCCCAACCTTATGCGATGATCCGCTCCTGGAGCCATTCGGCGCCTGCCGTCTTTGCGTGGTCGAGATCGAAGGCTATCGCGGCCTGCCTACAGCCTGCTCCACCCCCGCAACAGAAGGGATGATAATTCATACATCCAGCCCCTTGGTCGAAGTCAACCGGCGCACAAGCATGAACCTGCTCCTCTCAGATCACCCGCTGGACTGCCAGCACTGTGTTGCCAATATGGACTGCGATTTGCAGAGCGTGGCCGCCTTTGTCGGGGTACGGGAGCAACCCTATCAGGGAGAGCGTCGCGCATATGATATTGACGAGAGCAACCCATTTTATGGTCGAGATCTCGAAAAATGCATCCTGTGCGGAAAATGCGTCCGCGCCTGCGATGAATTGCAGGGACGCCAGGCGATCAGCTTTGGCTACCGCGGTTTTGCATCCAAAATCACGACACCCTTCGATCTGCCAATCTGGGATTCAACCTGTGAATCCTGCGGACGCTGTGTGGATATGTGCCCAACGGCTGCCCTCTACGATAAATCAGCCATGAAACACGGTACACACACCGGAGAAACCCGCACCACCTGCCCATACTGCGGCGTTGGCTGCGGGCTGGTGCTCGAAACCCGCAACGGTGAGATCGTCGGTGCCCGGGGCGACCGGGAAAATTCGGTTAACGAGGGCCACACCTGTGTCAAGGGGCGTTATGGCTGGGAATATGTACAGCATCCAGACCGGGTCAAAAAACCCCTCGTCAGACAATATCTCCTCGACGGGAAAGAAAAATCCAAAGTTACTGATCGTAAATCTAAAGATTGGGATTTTGTCGAAACAGACTGGGATACCGTTCTGAATATTACCGCCGAAAAACTGGCTACCATCCGTGATACACACGGGGCGGACAGCATAGGCTTTATGACTTCGGCTAAATGTCTGAATGAGGAAAATTATCTGATGAATAAACTGGCGCGACAGGTCATAGGAACCAATTCCATTGACCATTGCGCCCGGCTCTGACACTCCAGCACTGTGGCCGGTCTGGCCACCACCTACGGTTCAGGCGCAATGTCCAACTCCATGGACGATATCGCCGCTAATGCAGCCGCGTTCTTCATCATCGGATCGAATACAACGGAACAGCATCCCGTATTCGGGACAAAAATACGACGCGCCATCCAGAAACGGGGCGCAAAACTGATCGTCGCCGACCCGCGACGGATCGATATCACCGATCTGGCAACTGTCCATTTGCAGCAAAAAGCCGGATCAGATACCGCCCTGATCAACGGGCTGATGTATCTGATCCTGGAAAAAGGCTATGAAGATAAAAGCTTTATCGCAGAGCGCACTGTAGATTTCGAAGCCTTCAAAGAGGTCATTCAGGATTACCCTCCTGAAAAAGTGAGTGAGATCACCAGCGTACCGGTGGAACTCCTGCACGAGGCCGCTGAGATCATGGGCACATCCCAGCCGATGGCTGTGATGTGGGCAATGGGGATCACCCAGCATATCAAGGGTGTCCGCAATGTGATGGCGCTGGCAAATATGCAAATGTTGCTTGGCAATATGGGTATTCCCGGCGGCGGCGTCAACCCCCTGCGCGGACAGAATAACGTCCAGGGTGCCTGCGATCTCGGTGGGCTGCCGAATGTCTTTCCGGGTTACCAGAAGGTGACCAGCGAAGAAGTCCAAAAGAAATTTGCCCAGGCCTGGGGACGTGGAACTGAGCTCAAAGTTGGTAAAACCTTGACTGAAATGATTCCGGACGTAGAGAAAGGTGAAACGCACGCCCTCTATATCCTGGGTGAAGATCCGGTCATGTCTGACCCCGACACCAAACATATCCGCGCCAATCTGGAAGCCTGCGAATTTGTTATTTTGCAGGAGATCTTCCAGTCTGAAACCGCCATCTATGCCGATGTGCTGCTCCCCGGCTCATCCTTTGCTGAGAAAACGGGGACCTTCACCAATACTGAGCGACGTGTGCAAATGGTTCGTCAGGCCATTAATCCGGTTGGGGATTCCCGCCCCGATTGGGAAATCATTTCAGACCTGGCAAAGCGGATCATCGCCCGGACCCCAAGACTGCTTCCGCTAACCGCCCCCCACGCTGGCTGGGATTACCCCGACACGGCCGCCATCATGGCGGAAATCGCAGCCCTGACTCCCCAATATAGCGGGATCAGCCACAAACGACTTGAAAATGGCGAACGGCTGCAATGGCCAGTTAGAGATGAGAACCATTCCGGAACACCCATCCTGCACGTTGGTCAGTTTGCATCCGGCAAAGGCAAATTCATGCCCATTGAGCATATCCCACCCGCAGAATCACCAGACAAGGATTACCCTTACATTATGTCCACGGGACGTGTGCTCTACCATTGGCATGGCGGACAAATGACCCGCCGCGTGAAAGGGATCATGGAAGCCTACGGCGAAGCTTTGGTGGAAGTCAACCCCGAAGATGCCGATAATCTGGGAATCAATGGAGAAAATGCTATTCGCCTGACATCACGACACGGCAGCATCGATACCAAAGCCTGGGTCACGGACCGCGTCCCGCCCGGCATGGTCTATGCCAACTTCCACTTCCCGGATGCCTCCGCCAACGAACTGACCCATGCCTCGCTCGATCCGGTTTCGAAGATCCCGGAATATAAGGTGACGGCTGTAAAAGTGGAGAAGATCTAATGGATATTCGCAAAGTTTTAGAATACGCGCTACAGCGTGAGTACGAAGGCAAAGCCTTTTTTGAAAATAACGCTGATCGGCTGAGCAATGCCACTGCAACTGGCGCCTTCAAGGCCATCGCGCAGGAAGAGCAGCGTCATATCGAATTTATCCAGGCTCAGCTTGATGCCTTGGAGAATAAAGAATCAGCCACGCAACCTGCTCCGGAATTGGACGAGGCAACGTTTTTTGCTGCGCGCGCCGACCAGGAAATGATCGAGCAGAGCGTCAGTGAATCGATGGTCGCAGACCTTCCTGTGCTGCGGATGGCTTATCTGATCGAAAAAGATTTTTCCGAGTTCTACCAGCAGGCGGCCTCCAAAGCCGAAGGCGATGTAAAAGCCACGCTCGAGATGCTCGCGCGTTGGGAGGCTGGCCACGAACGCCTCTTCAAACGCATGCACGACGAGGCCTTTGAAAAATACACCGAGATGCCCTGGGGAGGGTAAGATTAGGGAGTAGATAATTAAATCCCAGCAAGAGAATAAATTTCTTGCTGGGATTTGTTGTTTTTCAGTATCACCTAGTGGAACTGCCTATATAACATTCTGTGCCTGTACATTAGTGCAGACAGCGGCCCAGATGGAGTATTTATAATATAACCTAGGCTTTTACTATTTTAACTTTTTTGGCTTTTGTAACGGTATT
>JACNJN010000049.1 GCA_014382535.1 Candidatus Desulfolinea nitratireducens
AAAAGTGCGGGGATATTCGTAATAAATGGATTTCCAGCGTTCTAATTGATTTTTAGTAACAACTCAGGCATCTAATCAGCTTGAACAGAGATGAAAGCGGGAAGGAAAGGGTTTCCAAGAAAAGCCAAACGTAATGCTTCCAGAATCGGCTGATCATTCTTACGAGCCGTTGAAAGATACCCACGGATTTTACAGAAAGATTGGGCACCCATATCCGTCCGAAAGCAGCCAGAAACTTTCTGTTTGACTTTCGTCATGCGGATATCCCGTTCAGCCAAATTGTTATCGAACGGCACCTTAAAATCGTGCATGAAAGCTAACACACCCGTTTGATGTTTTTTTAGCCTATCCAAAAGGTTCTTTGTTGGAGTCTGTTTTTTGCGACCTCGTTTCTTAACCTTTGGTTGATCATTTTCTGGTGGTGGCGCATTGGCTTGTAGTCCTTTTTCAATTATTCGAAGGTAGTGTTCCTCAAAACCCGCTTTCTTTTGCTCAGCTAACTTGGTTTGTTTACGATCTTTCGCAACGTCAACTTCTTTTTTGATCTCCAGGAGCAATTTCGCCATTTCTGGGGCCCAATCTTCTTCATATCGCTCTTCGATAAAAGCCAGACTGCGCAGATGGTGGGCATTGCACAAACCATGCTTGACGTTCTCGTATTTGAAATAGGAACTGTAATCGTCATGCACCGCAGTCCCTTTTCGATTAGGCATAATCCCAATAGCATCTAGCGCTTTGGAGCCCCGCTTCGGGTGGATCGCATAATGGGTTAATCGCTCAGTACTGCTGGAATGTAACCATTGTAGTTTTCCCGCAGTTCGAAGACCGGTTTCATCATGATGGGTTACATATTCATGCGCTGTCAAATGTGCTTTGATTTTCTCATTGACCAGGCTTACCTGTTGAGCCAACTTCAAACTCGACGAGATAATCGTTCCTTCGCTGACTTCTTGCCCATATAGATCGACCATGATCTCCGCTACCCGTTCAATCGACACAAAGTGATACTGATTGAAATACACCATTTGCGCTTTTATGCCTGGCCCATACTGAATCGGTTGCGTCACCATAGCTGGAAACTCAGCTTTGTTTTCCTGACCACATGCTGGGCAGGGTTTGATTTCTGCCTGATGCTCTGTGATCTCAACTTGTACAATGGGCAGATCTAATACTTGTCGACGCTCATGACCTTGAACTGCTACGCTCTCTAGTTCATGCTGACAGTATTGACACTGCCAAACCCGATGCACTTCCACTCGATCCGGGTTCTCTCTCATCTTCAATGTATATCCTTTGTGCCCAGATTGACCACCGCTTTTCTTGCCACTTGGCTTTCGCAAGCTACGAGTTCGTGGTTTCTTCAGACCATCGCTTGAGGGTGGCTTCCCACTGTTTTGGCTGTTCTTTGCTAATTGGTCTTCCAGTGCCTGCACCCGTTCTTGCAGTTTCTCAATGGTTTCTTGTTGCTTTTGGATCACTTCTACCCAGCTTGTTGCCTGATTGATAATCAACGCAACTATGGCGGCTTCGCCTTTGAGGTAGGCAGCATGGATTTCTTCTTGTCTGGGCAACTTTAGGGTTTCCATGCTCCAATTCTGACCGGTTTGCACGTTTTTGACAATGGTAAACTTCAACTCAGATTTAGACCTGAGTTGTTACGATTTTTAATCATATACCTATTCCAACGAGACGTTTATTGTTTGGTTGAAAATACCAGTTGCGTATCTTGCCGGATTGTTGGGCGAGTTTCTGGCCAAGGTAAATTAATATTGCGCCCATATACCTTCGGACTAAATTAATTTTTTTCTTCTTGCCAACCATGGTGGAAAGGCGATATTCCTGAGCAGCAGATTCAAGTTCTCGCTGTCGAGCAAGGCGGTATTCGTAATGATTATTTAATGTAGGAACCATTTCATTTCTCCTTACTTATTCCTATTTCTAAGAAACCATTTCAATTACATCAGCATTATACACATTATATTTAGCATGTCAAGGTTATTTATTAATTTTTTCAATATAATTTTTTATTTTTCTTATGTTTATATTAAGTTTTCGGTTTTATTCGTAAGAAATACAATTTTCCACAGAATAGGCTGTAAAAACTCTCTATGATCTACAAAAACATTTTTGAATTTAAAATAAGACCTTGACGCAGAACGCATGTTCGAGTATTATTTCATAGCACAAATGAGCGAAATTCGTTATGGAGGTGTTTTATGGTACGCAAATCTAAAGGACTTGGTGAGCGCCACAAAAAAATTCTGGCATTTTTGAAGACTTACCAGGAACGTACGGGTTACCCCCCCACAATTCGCGAAATCGGTGAGGATACTGGTATTTCGTCAACTTCAGTGGTTAATTATTATTTGGATCAATTGGAAAAGATGGGGAGGATCGAACGTCAACGGAAGATTTCACGCGGGGTTCAATTGGCGGGAGGCAGTCCTCTTGGAGAAATGTTCAAGATACCGGTAGCAGGTCGAATTGTTGCGGGCGAACCGATCCCGGTTCCAGCTTCTGACTTTAGCTATTTCGACGCCGAGACATCCATTGATATTGCGCGCTCGCTTCTTCCCAGTCCCGATAAAAGCGAAGGGCTTTTTGCCCTGGAGGTTGATGGCGATTCAATGATTGATGCGATGGTCAATGATGGCGATATTGTTGTTATGAAATCAACTGGTGGCATACAGCCAAATAATGGCGATATGGTTGCTGTTTGGCTCCCCGAACGCGATGAGACAACTTTGAAGTATTTCTACAAAGAAAAAGAAGGCTATAGACTTCAACCTGCCAACCCAACAATGGAAGCTATTCACGTAGACAAGGATGAAGCCCTGGAGATAAAAGGCAAAGTTGTCATGGTTATCCGCCAAATTGAGAAAACTGTAATTTAGTGAATTTGGCAATAAACTAAATAGAAAAAGCGGCTCTTGATAGAGCCGCTTTTTGTTTAAACTTTGGTTGAAAAACTATGCCAGCTCGACGGTTGCGCCAGCGGCTTCCAGTTTTTCTTTGGCGTCGGCAGCAGCATCTTTGCCAACCTGGGTCAGAATCTTGGAACCAGCGGCTTCGGCCAATTCTTTGGATTCTTTGAGACCAAGGCTGGTCAATTGACGAATAGCTTTGATAACATCAATTTTCTTGGGACCAGCATCTTTGATGACAACATCAAATTCAGTCTTTTCTTCAGCAGCTTCAACAACCGGAGCAGCGCCTGCGGCAGCAACAGCGACCGGTGCAGCGGCAGAAACGCCCCATTTTTCTTCCAATAATGTAACCAACTCAGCGGCTTCGAGAACGCTCAGCGTGCTCAGTTCGTCAACAATTTTTTCGAGATTTGTAGCCATATAAAACTCCTTACTATTCTATAAAATAGTGATTTAAATAGTTTCTTCCGCTAAGCAGCGGCTGGATTATCAGAATATGCTTTGAGGACTGCTGCCAACCCACGAGCAGGTTCCGCAACTGTACGTACAAGCTTGCTGGCCGGAGCCTGCAAGACACCCAGTAATTGGGCTCGTAAAACGGCCAGGGGGGGCAGTTTCGCAAGAGCAGAAACTTGCTCAGGGCTGAGTATCTCAGATCCCAAGTAGCCGCCTTTGAATTTGAACGCTTCAACTTCTTTTGCCATTTCAGACAAGGCTTTTGCTATTGATGCTACATCTTCAAATGCGAAACCGATCGCGGTGCTATTATCAAGATAGCCATCCGGGACATCAAAATCATTGGCTTTGAGTGCCAATTTAGCCAATCGGTTTTTAACCACATGAAACTCACCACCAGCCTCACGGATTTTAAAGCGAGCTTCTTCCATATCTTTTACAGACGCGCCTTTATATTCCATCAGGATCAGGGCCTGGCATTGACTCATCCATTCTTTATATTGAGCCAATACTTCTTCTTTGCGTTGCTTTGTTAGTGCCAAAGGTAACCTCCTTTCATAAAAAGTCTTTGCCTATCAACATCCACAGGCAAAGACTTTCTTCTCTCAAGGGAGATCCCCCGGAATGGGGGAGAACTTTCGTTCAGTCCTCGTCTGGGCAGGGAATTAAGCTCTGTTGAAGGAGCACCTGCTTTCTTCGGCGAAGTGATAGGTTTTTCGTAGGCGATAGAGTAAAACTTACTCCGTTGCTTCTAAGGATTGGGCCTGATAGGCATCAACTTTCACGCCGGGTCCCATCGTCGAGGCGACGGTTACCCGCTGAATATAGTTACCTTTTGCAGCGGCAGGTCTTGACTTGACGATCGCATTCATCAAAGACGTGAAATTATCAAGTAATTTTTCTGCGCCAAAAGAGGTTTTGCCAATCGGGACATGGATATTTGCGGTCTTATCAAGGCGATATTCCACACGTCCGGCTTTTGATTCTTCAATAACACGCGGCAGATCTTCGGCGTTGACAACTGTTCCGGCTTTAGGATTTGGCATCAAACCACGCGGGCCTAGAACACGTCCCAGGCGGCCAGCCTTCCCCATCATATCAGGGGTTGAGATCGCGACATCAAAATCGGTCCAACCATCCTGGATTTTCTTCATCGCTTCATCATCATCTGCAACGAAATCTGCGCCAGCATCACGGGCAATTGTAGCGCCTTCGCCAGATGCGAAGACCAATACGCGAACGGTCTTCCCCAGGCCATGAGGCAGGTTGACTACATCACGCACCTGCTGGTCAGCTTTACGGGGGTCTAGTCCCATACGCACATGAACCTCAACGGTTGAATCAAAACTTGTGGTCGAGGTTTCTACCGCCAGTTTCATTGCATCGCTGGGAGTGTAGAAGTTATCTCGATCTACTTTGGCCGCTGCGGCCCGGTATTTTTTTCCATGCTTTGCCATAATACTCCTCCGTGGTACAAGCGGGCTTTGGCTAAAAAGCCTTTTGCCCTCCCACCAGTTATTAGTCTACTACAATAATGCCCATACTGCGGGCAGTGCCCTCAATTTGCAACATCGCGCCTTCGATGTTGATCGCGTTCAGGTCTTTCATCTTGGTTTCTGCAATTTCGCGTACTTGTGCGCGTTTCACAGTTCCAACTTTTTCGCGATTCGGCTCACCAGAGCCTTTTTCAACACCGGCTGCTTTACGCAAAAGCTCCGCTGCAGGAGGGGTCTTTAAGATAAAGGTGAAAGACCCATCAGTGAAAACGGTGATCTCAGCAGGGAGAATTTCTCCCGGGCGGCTGGATGTGCGAGCATTATATTCTTTGCAAAATGCCATGATGTTGACACCATGACCAGCCAAGGCGGGGCCGATCGGAGGCGCCGGATTGGCTTTGCCTGCTTCAATCTGTAACCGTACAATTGCTTTGAATTTCTTTGCCATTTTTACTCCTCTGTGGTTTTGACGGACATTTGATAACGTCCTCCCACTTTTTTATCCAGCAAGCTAAATGCCTGCCGGGGGTTGATATTTATGCTTTTTCTACCTGTAAAAAGTCAAGCTCAACGGGGGTCTCACGACCAAAGAAGCTGACCATAACACGTACCTTTGTGCGTTCCATGTCGATATCTGCGACAACCCCACGAAAATCGTTGAAGGGTCCGTCAACAATGCGGACACGCTCGCCAACCTTGAAGGCAACATTGACCATCGGGGAATCGGATTCCATGCGCTTGATGATCTGGGCCACTTCTTCCGGGCGCAAGGGCGTGGGGAGATTACCCATGCCAACAAAACCAGTCACTCCCGGGGTGTTGCGAACAACAAACCAGGATTCTTCGGTCAGGATCAAATTGACCAGAACGTATCCGGGAAAGATATGGCGTTCTACAGTGCGTCGTTTGCCATCTTTGACTTCAACTTCTTCCTGCGTTGGGATGATGACATCAAAAATCATGTCTCGCATCCCCATTGATTCGATACGCTGCTCAAGATTATGGCGAACTTTCTTCTCATAACCTGAGTAACAATGGACCACAAACCAATCGGTTGGATCCTCTTCGTCAGGAGGGATTTCTTCAGATTCGGAGGATATCTCTTGTTCAGAAGCAAGCCCCTCATCCGTGGGCGGTTCGACAATGTCGCTTAAAGGGGAAACCGCTGATGAGTTTTCCAACTCTTCAGCTTTCTCTTTTTCGTCGACCACCTCGTCGAAGTTTTCTTCTGGATTCTGAACGTCCATGAAAGACCTCTATTCCAAAATACTAGATACCAAGCAGAAAATTCATTAAACGACTGGAAAGACCACTCACCAGGCTAAGGAAAGCACCTGTGAAGATCATTGTAATAATCACGATAACGGTCAGATTCATCGCTTCCTCGCGTGAGGGCCATGAAACTTTTCGAAGTTCTCCAGTAGTTTCGCGAGCGTACCGTTGGATAAAATTTTGCTTTTTGCTTGTTTTTTTCTTTGTAGCCAAAAGCTTCTCCTTCTTTCTAGTGACGGATAAAACGCCGCCTCATACTCTTTTTTTCTGAGAGGACGGCGTTATTAGACAGGCCAGGCAGGAATCGAACCCACAACCTACGGTTTTGGAGACCGTTGCTCTGCCAAATTGAGCTACTGGCCTATAGGTGTCAGTGTCACTTACCAGATCGTACGCGACACTGACACTGGTTATTTCGTTTCGCGGTGCAACGTGTGCTTGCGGCAGCGTGAGCAGAATTTCTTCAGCTCGATGCGACCAGGATCGTTGCGGCGGTTTTTCTCAGTTGTATAGTTTCGCTCTTTGCACTCATCA
Source organism: Candidatus Desulfolinea nitratireducens (assembly GCA_014382535.1). Classification (GTDB taxonomy): domain Bacteria; phylum Chloroflexota; class Anaerolineae; order Anaerolineales; family Villigracilaceae; genus Desulfolinea; species Desulfolinea nitratireducens. Next base: position 6,686 of record JACNJN010000049.1, read on the forward strand.
CAAGCCAGCGTGACAACAGGGCGAACGCCTCTTTTTCCAGACATATCTTTTCACTAATACAATCTTTTTACAGATCGTCCTTCTATAATTAAAGTAGTTTGGTGATCACACCAGCGCCGACGGTCAGACCGCCTTCACGGATG
>JACNJN010000195.1 GCA_014382535.1 Candidatus Desulfolinea nitratireducens
GTGACGCACGCTCTGGTAGGATACTGATGGCGGAACATCAGGTTATGTCCCGATTACTCGGTCATAACAGCTATTCATGCGACTTCGTGTCGCACACACTGCTACTTATCGGTACTTATCGGTAGCTGGCTTTGCTCATACTGCTATTTCCTTACGACTCACCATCCGATAAATTATGAACGTGACCCCTGCTATGATTGTCCATATCACTTCCAACACAATCGCGGTGCGATTAAGCGAGTGTTGAGTAACTACTGCCTTCCAGTCCACAAAAAACGTTCCCAAGATTAGAAATATCACTACCGATCCAAAAGCCAGAAAATCCATCAGCGGTACGGGGGAAAACTTCGGTTTGTCTTCTCGCGGGTTCTTCAAACTGTAAACCAATATAGTTAACATTGCAGCTTCGAAGATCAGAAGGGCTATGTATCCTGCCAGCTGTGACTTCGGGGTGACTGGGCTTTGCATTGCCACCAGCACTATTCCAATCTGATACAAGATACAAACTATCCAGCCGAGGGTGCCCATTTTCGGATGATCCCAATCGCGGGGCTGTAATCGATTCGCCAAGTATAAAGTTATATTGCTTTGCACAATCCCCCATGCAAATACGCTAATAATGATGAAGTTGACAATATTTACCCCGACCAGGGTGATTCCAAAGGACGCATCGGGATCATAGAGATTACCTGTAACGAATGCCTCCACTAATGTCCCCCAAGATACAGCAATTAGAAACACCTGGAAATTCGTAAGTTTGTGCCTGACCATCAAGTCTTCAAGCATGGCAAAAAACGAAAAGTATATGCCAAATATGAACATAAAAAATATCGGTTGTTGGGTAAGTCCATTTATCCCGCGCCCGGAATATTCAAATAACATATTGAATAGAGCACAATATAAAACAATCGTAAAGCGATTTGAAATTATAGTCATAGTATCATCTCACATAATTGATTGTTGGAGAGAGCCAGCTAACGGGGGCTTCACTTGCCGGGGCGACTTCAATCCTGAACATCCTTTGCCCATAACCAACCTGGAAAAATCGCGCCGCGTACCCTCGGGCGACAGCCCGGTGTAGTTGTGTTCACACTGCACATCTTGAGGCGCTCCTTGCTAATTTGTCGATTGGATCCCAGTTTTCCTGATCTTATCAGTATATCATTATTTGGTGATTGCCCTTCGAGACTGCCGCTCTGATCTTCGCAGTTTGGCAATGATGTCCGGGGTTAGTTTGATCCAGCGGGGGGCGCCGGGTACTGCTTGAATACTGTCGAGTTTGCCAGACTTACTCCACTGGCTAATCGCGCCAATGCTAACGTTCAACAACTTGGCTGCTGTCTTGCTTGAGTAGCGTCCATCTCCTCGTTGGCCATTCATGTTGGCGATGGGCATTTCCGGGCATCCGGTTGGAATCTCATACTTGACACGCACCCGGTGCACCCTTCTTCTGGTGAAGGTCAGTCCAACTCCCGTCGTGTGGCCTTCATCATTGAGCATCTTGGCGATCTGAATATCTGTGTGAGTGGACGCCAACTCTCGGACGCAATCGATTACGGCGGCTGCAGTACACTGGGTTTCATAGATCGGTTTCGGACGGGGGACTTTGAAGTCACTCAATGCTTCTGTTTGCCAGCGCACTCCGACGTGGATGTCATCTTCCCCTTGCGTCAGAGTAATATCCTGAAGCAAGCAGCGCAGGAGTTGCTTGCGTTCTGCGTTGGTTGTCGTGGCCGCATTCCAAACTGATTGCAGGTCTCCAGCCAGGTTCAGTATCCGCTCCCGCTCCTCGGAGTTGGCTATCAACCTTGAGGGCTTGGGCCTGGTGTCATATTCGCGTTCTAGCCGTTCAACCTTTGCCAATTTCTCATTCCAGTCCCGCTCCAGGTTACGAACTACCAACCTGTTTTCTGGATCCACCGCACAGTAGCGTCTCCGGGCCAGGTCAGCTTCATATCCCGCTCGTTCGATCCGTAATTTCCACTGTTGCTCGATTTGCCGTGTGCGGACTTCAATCTGCTCCATCGCTTGCAGCGACACACTCATCTGGGCTGGGGTCATCACTTCCAGGAAGAGATCACTCACTTTGGCGTCAATCCTATTCCCCCGAATGGTCTGACACGTTGGCTCCCCATACTGGTGGTTGGCCGCACGACAGCGGTAAACCGGCGTTTTCCCATCTTCGATGTAGCGCACCGTCATCCTTCGCCCGCACTTCCCACAAACCACAATACCCTGGAGCAACGCCATCCCTTCCCGCACCGCTCCCCGGCCAGCCCCCCAGTCGCTGTGGTTGTCCTTCAGTTGCTGCTGGTTGCGCAGATATCGCTCCCAACTGATATATCCGGGGTGAGCGTCCACTATCAGCACCTTCCAATCTTCCGGCTTAGCATGCCGCACGATCCTCTTGACCGGCCTGCTTTCTCCCGGCCTGGTTTGCACACGCTGCTCGCTTCGTCCGTATGCGTAGGCTCCGGCATACAGGGGATTGTGCAGCACACTCAATACTCGACTCCGGGATAAGCGGCCCCAACTCAGGTCTCCTTTGTTCGGGCCTCGTAATGCTCGGGTTGGAAAGCGCAACTCGTGATCTCGGAAGTACCTCACCACTCCCATGGCTGTCCCCACTTCTTCGTAGACCTCGAACAAGAGCCGCAAAGCTTGCTGTACTTCCTCGTCCACATCTAAGATTATTTCTTTCCCTTCGTTGTACACCAACCCGGTCGGCAGCAACAGCCACAACTGCCCGCTTTCCGCTTTCTTCATTCTCCCTCCCATCAACCGGCTGTGCAGCCAATGCAGCTCTGCCTCGCTCATCGTTCCTTTGAATCCCAATAGCAGGCGGTCGTTGTAGTTGCTGGGATCATAGACGCCCTCCTCGTCTACTACCAACGTCTGCATCAGCGCACAGATCTCCAACAGTCGATACCAATCGATACACGACCGTGCCAGCCTCGAAACTTCCAGGCTGAACACCGCTCCCACCTGCCCCATCCCCACTTCCGCCACCAGGTACTGAAAGCCATCCCTCCCTTCTGCGCTGGCTCCCGAACGACCCTGATCCTGATCCACCACTACGATCTGTTCTTTTGCCCACCCCAAATCTTGCGCTCGATTCACCAGGTCATATTGTCGTTCTTTGCTCCCTACATTCTCCTTCACCTGCGTCAGACTCGACTGCCGGATGTAGATCAGGGCTTGCCGCTCAAGGTGATCGGCCTGGATTTTATGTCCCTTATGTGCCAGCGCCATCTCTCACCTCCTTCCGGACTGTTTCATTTTGTTCCACCATCATCTTGACCACCAGCTGCGCCATCAACTGGATGATCCCTGCCCGATGCTCTCTCCCCAGCTGTGCCCACACCTGACTCATCTTCACTTGCTGCTTGTTTGGAATTGTTTGCGTCATGACTTTGCCTCCGAAGTTCTCTCTTCTTTCCGTTGACCCCCATCATAGTCTTCTGCTTCGGTTTGGCAAGTCGTTTGTGTTTCCCCCTTTCTCTTTATTCGATCTATCAGTTCTGCGACCTGCACCAGCCCTTCGTAGTCCAGCAGATGTGGGGCTTCGTTTATCGCCGCCTCGTTTTCCAACTCAGTTCCGTGGTCAGTCCAACTCTCGGGCACCACCACACGCTTTCCTTCTGCCGTCTCGACCAGGATGTTTTCCCCGTGATATTTGCGGATGATTTCCACTTCCTCGCCGCTCTGGGGGTGGTATGGGTGGGTGATCTTTAACTTTTTATCAAGGCGTATCGCGTAGGGGGTAGTTTGCTGTTTGTTTCGTCAAGTGCTAGCGGGGGTGCGATCCGTTTGACCGAAACCCTGTTTCTAGGGGTATGGCACAGCCTACCACCAGGAGACAGCGGGGGATGGTCAGCGAAGAAGGTAGCCTGGTCTTACCAACCAAGCTGCCTGGTTCTTTGACAACTGAAGGTTCATGTAGGTGCGATGATTTTATCATCATCAACCCCTACCCCTGAAGTGGACAGGTGCAAGCATTACCCTACGGCGGGCGACTGGTTCTCAAACGTCGGAGTGCAAGGGTAAAAAGGAGATAAGCTCCAAGCCGTAATGAGGCGACGCTCCGAGCACGTGGCTATGGTAAATGATGAGTAAAGGCATGGTTGAAGCGTCGTTAAGCAAAACCTGCGGAAACGGCTGTTACGCAGGCCCAAACGGGAAGTGAGTTTTGGGTCACCCAGTCCCTGCGTGGGTGATTTCCACCCCTTTCGAACTCCGGCGTAAAGTGCCTACCTAACGTCACAAACCAATGAACCTTCGGAACGGAGTAACCTATCGACGGCCCTCCTTACAGGAGAAGGCAACCAGCCGTATGCCCCGATGGGAAGGATGGCCCAAGAAGCTAAGGCCTGGGGTAATGCTCAGGATATGCTGACGTGGGCCGGGTACTCAGGAAGGTAGAGGGCTTCCAAGTGTCAGGGCTTTAGACGCACGGGCTTGCCCGTAGCGAAAGCGATGTTACACGAAGAAGGCATCTGCCAAGTCTCAGCAGTTGGAAAGGTTCAGTTGCTGCGATGCCAATGACAATGGCCTGGGTGTCTAGGAGCCGGATGAGATCGAAAGACTCAAGTCCGGTTCTGAATTGGCGGAGGGGTCAGCGATGACCCCTCCGACCATAACTTGGACGGCCTCTTGTTGTTGAGAGTATATTCCATTTTACGTTTTTGCCTTCCCTTACTCGGTTGAAGAAGAAGGCAACTTACTGAAAAACAGATGTCACATGCGAACACTCTGTCACGCCCGAAATTGCACAGGTAAGCAAACAATCACTTTTCAAGATGCACCACGCAACTGCTACGTTTACCTTGTTTTTCGCGAGCGAATAACCATCGTTACCAATCCAATCACAAATGTCAGGCTTACCCAAATCCAATAGCGCGACTGCGCTGCTCCCTCAACCATCACCACTGTAGGAAAAAGGGGAACAAACGCGTTGGACCAGCCATGAGCAACCAACCCTGCCAGAGTGCGTTTTTCAGAGGCTTGACGCACCCAGGCGTAGAACCAGGAATAGCCGATTGTGAGTAGTACAAACCCGGCAAAGGGCATAAAAGTCTGGCTAGTGCCCGGAATAAAAAATAAGGGCAAGTGCCAGAAAGCCCAAACTACTCCCAGCACCAAGTTACCCAGCCACGCCCCTAGTCGCTCTTCCAATGGATCTAAAATATACCCGCGCCAGCCCAATTCTTCCTGTCCACCGCCTACAAGAATCATGATCAAAAGATAGGGCAGGAAAACCCACCCAGAGGGCAAGAGCATCTCCAAACGTGGCTCTCCCCATAGTTCCGGTAGAATCCACGCTAGCCAAGTACTCCCTCCGAACACGAATACAGGAATTAACCACGCCCGCCAGCCAAAACGGAAGTCCAGCAGACCACGCAGATATTGGCGAAGGGCATCTTTACCCTGTACTGTTCTGAGACAGTAAAAGGCTCCTGCCGCTGGGCCAAAGGCAGCTAGGATAGACACGGGCGCGCTCAATGCAAGAAGGTCTTTCCCCTGCGGGAAGATGCCTATGCCTATCAGAACCAGTGGCAGCCAGATCAACCATGACCAAGCGAACGTAACCACGAAAAATTGGTAAGGGAATCTTGTTTGTTTTTCCATTTTTTCTTCCTTCCTTTGGTAGGGTGCTGCATTTTTTTGCAAAGCCGTCCAACGTTGGCGTAACCTGCTCGCCGACTTTGCACAGCACCACTATTTTACCAAAGCCAAACTTTGCATTTTTCGCGGCGCTTACCCAGAGCCGAAGGCGAGTCAGTGTTTACGCGGGGTTGGGTTGCTCTATTCATTCAAAAGAAGCTCTCTCATCGCCTCTACTGCGTATTTCCATCCGATTGTACGCTGCGGAATACGATTGAGATGCTTTTGTAGTTCCAGCATTTTTATTGAACCTAAATTTTCAAATTTCCTTTCAATGTAAAAATCCATAATCTGCTTCAGGTTGTTCATCGTCCCAAGAATACCACGACCTGTTGTCTTCGTAAAAATCGTTGACTCTAATTCGGCTATCTTTGCCTGTACAACTCTCTCACTTACTTCATCGGTTATTAGAAAATTATGCAGATTTTCTTTGAATAGCACCCCGATATTGATTTGCGACCTTACATCTGGAACATGAATTGGCACAGCATACAAAGTAGAATTATTAACGAAAAGAAGAAAATCGTTATCCCAAAAGGTTATGAGATTTGCGTGCCATACACCCAGTACAGTTTTATTCGGCCTTTCGGGTATTTCTTCCGGGGTAAATCCAAAAGCTTTGAATACTTTTTGAGTGCATTGAATTTGCAGCATTATTCGATACCCAAATCTATTCCATTTTCATCACACCAAGCTTCAATTGCACTATTCATTTCAGCAAAAGCATTATCAAGACTACTATGAGATTTGTTGCTTTCCCAGATAACTCCACCTGCATCTATTACACGCAAAAAAACATCATCGTACTCATTATTGCCAATTTCTATAACACCCGATTGAACCCATTCAGCTACGTATGGATATTGACCATCAAAAGAATTCATGATTTCTTCTCTGAATTATGACAAGCAACCCAACGTTGGTTTCAGGCGATCCGGCGTTTTCGACCCGAAACATTCTTTGCAAGACAACAATCATGATTTTTCGCGCCGCTTACCCCAAGGCGTAGCCGGGTCGCCTGCAAACGGGGTTATTAGAATGTAGTTGCGCTGGAGCGTGGCGAGTGTTACCCTGGAGTTGATCCGACGCCGGGAGCACATTCGGGGCAGGAGTGCCAGG
>JACNJN010000197.1 GCA_014382535.1 Candidatus Desulfolinea nitratireducens
ACCCCCAGCGGATGGGATCCCACCTGGTCGCCGGATGGTAAGGAAATACTTTTCGCCTCAGATCATGGCGGTAGTATTCAAATGTATATCGTCAGTTCAAATGGTGGAAACCCACGCCAGGTCAATCTGATGAACAATTTGCGTGGTCGCACGGATTGGTCGTCCCGTGGAGAAATTGTCACCTATTCAGGCACATCCTGGAATCGTGAACTCTATTTGATGAACGTGGATGGGACAAATCTTCATCAGATCACGCCTGAGGGAGGCAACAGCCAGGGTCCCAGCTTTTCACCGGATGGAAATTGGGTTACGTTTACAGCGTATTTCGATCATTATGGCGAAGATCACGGTTGCGAAATTTATATTATGCGCACCGACGGGACAGACTTACGCCGGTTGACCGACAACGATTATTGTGACTGGCAGCCTCGCTGGGGGCCCTGATTGGAAAGTACTGTAAATTAATATACGTCATTGCGAACGAAGTGACACATGCACCGCACTGCGTTTGTTGCACACCGTCCGGGTATCCTTCGGGAGTGCGGGTGAGCAATCTCCCGGTCTGTTGGTGAGATTGCTTACCCCTTCGGAGTACAGGTCGGCAAAAAAACGGCCTCGCACGTGTGCCTGCGGCTCAGTACAGGCAATCACGTTGTATACGAACTGCTGAATTTAGGCAAACCCCTGAATTAATCTATCCCCTCATTTCTCCCTTGACTGCGCGATAGAGATTTTCGGCTTTTAGTTCACCCAGTGTATAGCAAGAGGCTTCGAGATGATCGGCCAGTTTTTGGGCCAACCCCTGATCGAAGCTCTCATGCTCCATATTGACAACAATGCTGCGGATATGATTTTTTGCGATTCTTTCAGCAAAAAAATAAGCTTCCTCGTTGGGTGGCTTTGTGCCGATTGAAACATTGCCTGCGCCATCTGTCAGGATGATGATCAAGGGCTCAACATCCGGGTGAGTGAATTTTTCCCGCTTCAATATTTCAGATGCCATCAGGATTCCCGCCGCGAGGGGCGTTTTACCACCGACAGGGATATTGACAAGGGCGCGTTGGGCGAGCTGAACAGAGTTGGTGGGGGGCAGGATGAGGGTGGCCCGATCTTTCTGGAAGACGATCAGCCCGACTCGATCCCGACGTTGGTAGGCATCCGTCAATAGAGACAGGATGGCACCCTTCGTTGCGTTCATCCTTTCGGCAACCGCCATCGACCAGCTTGCATCCACAACGAAGAGGACCAGGTTGGCAGCCTTTTTCACACGAATCTTGCGTTGCAAATCACTTTTTTTGATGGAGAAGGCTACTTTTTTGCGTTCTTCAATTCGTTTACGTTGGAAGGGGGCAGCAGCCCGCAAGGTAGCATCGAAGGCAATATCATCCTTGCGGCCATTTGCAGGTGTAGCACGGATATAGCGCCCATGCTTACGCTCAGTGCGTGTGGAAGACCGCCGTCCGGAATGACGGCGGGATAATTTGTCCAGGGGAGTATTCAGTGAACGTGGTTTGAATGTTTCGCCGGCTTGAATTTTCTGGCCGCCCTCCCACCAATTTGCATCCGTATGGGCGAAAACATCCTGTGGTCCAGCCTCAGGCTGGCCCTGTGGAGGGCCTTCCTGAACGTCTTCCTCAATAGTTAAGTTTTTTTTTCCTGGGCACCCTCTTCTGAGTCAGATTTCTCTTGCAATTCTTCCTCCTCAGCGATTGCCTGGCCGCGCAATTCTTCAATCCGTTCCTGGAGACTTTCTGGAGTCATACCCTCCTGCTGGAAGGGGGAGCGATTGATGCGGTGAGGCAATGCTAATTCGGCGGCAAGAGCGATATCCAAATCGGTGATCGAGGTGCGACCATCGAATGCGGCCTGGGCACGTGCAGCCTTCAGGATGACCAGATCAGCGCGGTGACCATCAACGTTGAGAGATGAGGTCAGCGCGGCAATGGAAAGCAGGTCGCGGCTGGTATATTCCACCTTATCAACCAGGGTACGGGCATGGACGATCCTCTGAGAGAGTTCGTCTTCCTTGCCTTGCCATTCAGCGACAAAGGCTTTGGGGTCCTGCTCGAAGCCAAGATGACGTTCCATAATGGCAACCCGTTCGCGGGTTCCGCGAATACCAACGATATCAACCGATAAGGCAAAACGATCAAGCAGTTGAGGACGTAAGTCGCCTTCTTCTGGGTTCATTGTGCCAACGAGAATGAAGCGAGCCGGGTGTGAGAAGGAAATTCCCTCGCGCTCGACAATATTCATTCCCATTGCGGCAGAGTCCAACAAGACGTCAACAACATGGTCGTCAAGGAGGTTGACCTCATCAATATAGAGCAGGCCGCGATTGGCGGAGGCAAGAACACCTGCCTCGAAGTGACGTTCGCCCTTTTGGATGGCTTGTTCAATATCGAGGGTGCCGACCACGCGATCTTCTGTTGCTGAAACGGGAAGATTGATAAAGGGAATTGGGCGTTCTTTTGACGGAAGCAGGCCTCCATTTGTCGAGCGCTCCCGACATTCCGTACACCAACTGGACGAGTGCTCGGGGTCACATCCAAATCGGCAATCCACTACTACATTAACGTCAGGGAGTAGCATGGCCAGAGCACGGGCGGCAGTGGATTTTGCCGTGCCGCGTTCTCCACGAATTAAAACACCACCGATGCGAATATCTACGGCGTTCAGGATGAGGGCCCGTATCATGCGTTTTTGCCCTACGATGGCGGTAAATGGGTAAATAGTTGGCATATAATTTGTTCCTCGCAGGGCATTATAACTCACGTCAAACATTGTGCAAGGGTTGCCAAGTTATTGGTTAGGACGTATAATGCGGCGTATAAATTTTGTAAGTTGGAGAGTTAGAGAATGATGGATGAGAACGACACCCTAAACGGGCAGGAAGCTGTAGAAGAAGAATCCCAAGTGCAAGAAGAAGCAGTTGATGTTGATGTACAGGAAGAAGAAAGCATGGACAATCTGCCAAGCATGGCAGAATTGTTGGACGCTGAAGAGTACAAAGTCGATTTGCCACAACGGGGTGAAATTCGTACAGGTATTATTGCCAGCATCGGCCCAAGCCAGATCTTGGTTAGTATTGGTGCAAAGTCTGAAGGAGTAATAGCAGGACGAGCATTAGATGAGATTTCACCTGAGGTCCTTAAAACATTTGAGGCTGGTCAGGAAATCAAAGCGTATGTTCTTAATCCCGAAGATAAATATGGCAACGTCATCCTGTCTTATACCCGCGCGATCGAGGTGCGGGCATGGAGCCTTGTTGATGAAATGCTCAAGGAAGAGGAATCCTACGAAGGCAAGGTCTGCGGTTATAACAAAGGCGGCCTGCTCGTAGATGTAGAAGGTTTGCGTGGTTTCGTGCCCGCATCGCAGGTCAGCGCGGTCCGTCGCAGCCTGGCAGTTGGGGCCACGCCTGAACAGCGCTGGGCCAAAATGCACGGTGAACCGATTGTCATCCGCGTTATCGAGGTTGACCGCGAACGCCGCCGCCTGATTCTTTCTGAGCGTGCTGCAAGTAATGAATCTCGCCAATCGATCAAGGAACGCGTGATCGAAGGGTTGGAGATTGGCGAATCTTATACCGGCCGCGTGACCAGCCTGGCGAATTTTGGCGCTTTTGTAAATGTCAACGGCGCTGACGGTCTCGTCCATCTTTCTGAGATCTCCTGGGAACGTGTAAAACACCCCAGCGAGGTTCTTGAAATAGGCCAGGAAGTCACGGTAAAAGTAATCAGTATTGACGAAGAAAAAAAGCGGATCGGTCTTTCATTACGTCAATTGCAGGATGATCCGTGGAAATCCCGTATCGACAATTTCCAGGTTGGAGAATTGATCGAAGGCACGATTACCCGCCTGACCAAATTTGGCGCCTTTGCCCAGCTTGAAGGTGATATTGAAGGTTTGATCCACGTATCTGAGATCAGCGATCAACGTATTGAGCATCCAAAAGAGGAACTCAACGAGGGTGATGTTGTTATTTTACGCATTATCCGGATTGAAGCAGATCGGCGTCGAATTGGTTTGAGCATGCGCAAAGTAGATTCAGCGGCCTATGTCGATAAGGATATGAAAGCCCTTGCAGAAGCGCTTGACTCAGACGAATCAGAATCCGAAGCGGCTGCGTTTGATGACGCTCCCGTAGATGAACCTGTAGCAGAGGCATCCCCTGTTGAAGAGGCTGCTGCTGCTGAAGAAGCTGTTGCAGAAGAAGCTCCTGTTGAAGAGGCTGTTTTAGAAGAAGCTCCAGTTGAAGAAACTGTTGTTGAAGAAGCAAAAGACGAAGTCGCTTCAGAAGAAGAATAAACCTGATGACCGAGAGCGCACCTTCGGGTGCGCTCTTTTTTTTTACCATCTGTGATATGCTAATTTGCATATCCATACTATGGCTCTGATTGTAGACGCGCACGAAGACATCGCATATAACATCCTAAACTTTGGGCGGGACTATACGCGTTCGGTTGCGGAGACGCGTCGTCTTGAGCATGGTTCTGAAATTATTGATCAAAATGGGCATACTTTATTTGGCTGGTCTGAATATCAGCAAGGCAAAATAGCCCTGGTCTTTTCCACTCTTTTTGCATTGCCCAAACGTTTCCAGGTTGGGGCATGGGAAGAGGTCGTCTACAACAACCCAGATGAAGCCCACAAGCTCTACCGAAGCCAAATTGATATTTATCGACGTCTTGTGGACGAGCATCCCGATAAATTTAACTTGATCCGCACCACTCAAGATTTGGAACAGCATCTGTCCAAATGGCAGGATTCAGTTGAGGAGCGCCAGCGCCCAATAGGACTTGTTCTCCTTATGGAGGGCGCCGATGGGATCCGATCTCCTGAGGAGCTGGAAGAGTGGTGGACATTGGGATTGCGCATTATCGGCCCCGCCTGGGTCGGTACCCGTTATAGCGGCGGCTGGCTTGAACCTGGTCCCATCACCAGTGAGGGCAGAGAATTGCTTGCTGCAATGGCAGATTACAAATTCACCCTCGATCTCAGCCATATGGATGAAGAAGCTGCACTGGAAGCCCTTGACATTTACGAAGGAGCGATGATTGCCAGTCATAGCAACGCAGCAGCTTTGCTTCCCAACTCTGGCAGCAACAGGCATCTCTCTGATCAGATTATTCGAGGAATTATCGAGCGTGATGGTGTCATCGGTGTTGTTCTTTTTAATGGCTACTTACAGGTAGGGTGGAAAAAATCGGATGGAAGAGAACCGATTACGCTAAATCACGTCATTGCGCATATTGATCACATCTGCCAACTTGCAGGAGATGCTCGTCATGTCGGGATTGGATCAGATTTCGACGGTGGTTTTGGCCTCGATTCAGTTCCTCATGGGATTGACACCGTTGCCGATCTCCAAAAACTCCCCCCCCTTCTCGCCGAACGCGGTTATACTGAGAGTGATATTTCCGCTATCCTTGGTGAAAACTTTATTAACCATCTCAAGAAAAATCTCCCTTCATAATGATCTCACCTGAAACTCCATCTTTATCTCGCACATCGGTCAAGTTTGGTTTATATGCCACGCTGATAGGTCTTTTTATCTTTAGCCTGGGTGCAAAACCAGAATGGTTTGGTGTGGATCGAAGTCCCGTTGTAGGATTTGTACAGATTGCTGTTTTTCTGCTTGGATTGGGTGTGATCTGTCTGGGGGGCTATGTTGGCCTGGCTGCTCTTTGGGGAGATGATCAGCGTTCTATCGCAGCAGATATTGGCCTTCGTTTGGTTGCCACTGGGTATGTGCTGTCTGTTTTTACTGGCATGGCAGATGTTTTTGGGATGGGAACACAACCTCTGCCAGAAGTACCCTTTTTTGGGCCCCTGCAAGCAACCGGAATGGTCATTGGTCAGGGAATGATCGCTTTCGGGTTTTTGCTTTCTGTACGTTTCTATAATAAAGGGCGACTTACCTTTTGGAAGAAGTTATCGTAATATCGAAAAAAGTAACCTAGGCTAATTTAACTCGCTCTCATAGATTGATTTCTCAAAAACACTCCAAGATTGGGGTGTTTTTCTTTACACATTCTTCATCTTTCCTTGACAAAGCATTCACAGATGTTCACTATACTCCCTGCTAATAACAAATTCTATGCAAAAAGGAAAAAATATGTTTTCAAAGCTCTTCGCAAACAAAAAGATATTATGGATCACAGTCGCGGTAATCAGTCTCCTCGCAGTAGGTGGATTATATGCTTTCCGGAATTCTCAGGCGGATTCAGATTCGGCGGATGCGCCAACCATGCAAACTGCAAAAATCCGACAAGGGGATTTGACACTCTACGCAAGCGGAACCGGGACCCTGATCCCCGTACCGTGCAAAAACCTCAACCGAAGTATTTTACTCTAGAAAACGGTTATATTCGTCCGGTCATCATCTGTTGGTAGAATAGGATCATCTCACAAAATGGAGCACAAAATCAGATGGGTTGGTTCATTCTCAAACACATTTTTGCCACTATTTTCTCCTTTATCAATATCAGGCGATTATCCGATCAGGAAAAAGACTTGGAAATCCTGATGTTGCGACAACAACTATCCATCTTGCAACGCAAACTCAAACATCCGATCAAACCCAGCAAGATAGAGAAATTGACCCTGGCCGTTCTGGCCAACAGGCTCAAGCGAGCTACTCATCAAACCGCAAATCAACTCCGGGATGTCATCCGCATCTTCGAACCTGGGACCGTGCTGCGCTGGCAAAGCTTCCCCCGCACTATCG